>NZ_JARESN010000011.1:0-252320 GCF_046054045.1 Paraburkholderia sp. RL17-368-BIF-A | reverse complement strand
GTTGCCGTGAACGACACGACCGACAGCGCCGCCGCGCTGCCCGTGCCGGGCACGTCGAGAAAGTACGCCTGGCGTCCCGTGACGCCCTGCCGTAATGGATCAAACTCTGCCACTCCCTGCTCCCTGAGAAGACCAGCGACGCAGCGTTAGCTGCCAAAGCTGTTAACTGACCATCTAAATTCGTTAAGGTAAACGAACTTAATTCGGGATAGGCAAGCGGCAACAAATCTTGACAGAAGTCCGCGGCAGGCATCTCTAAGGCGCGGTAAGGGCATCAAGATGGCAATCGGTAAACGGACACACGCTGCAGCGCAGGAGTTGCAGTTCAGACCATTTGCAGAAGATGCAGCGCGGTCCCGTCAGCCCTGCTTGCGCGCGCCCGATTGCGCGGCCGGCCCCACCGCCGACGTGGGGCTTGCCGGTATCGTCTGCTGAGGCGCTTCGTGTTTGATCGGCGGGGAATCCGCACCCATCAGCACCAGCTCGTTGCCGCTGGCCTCGATTTTTACAGGGTCGGTTTTCTTCCACTGCTTCTTCTGGATAGCGAGCTTCCACAATCTGTCCTGTGCCGGCTCCCGGAAGAATGCGACCACTCCGACGACCTGCGCATCCGGGTTCATCGGTTCGGCGAGGCTTGCGCTTGCGCCTGGCCGCAGCACAACGTCCTTCGTGGCCAGCAGGTCTGCCTTCAGTAAGTTCAGATCGTTAGACTGCAGCTCCGAATAATTCAGTTGTTCAAATGTCCTCGCATCCTTGAGCTGGTAGAAACGCACTACCGTCGAGAGCGATTGCCCCTTGGCGTCCGCATTAAGCAACGCACGGCTCGAGAGATCCACATTCATCGTTTTGACCTGCGTCGTAAACGCCCACTTTGCGGCGTCCACGGTTCCGTCACCGACGGCCTGCGCAGCACCGCACCCGCTCAACCCGACAGTCGACAGGATTGCAATCGCGAGACCGGCGCGGCGTGCCGCGCGTGTGATCTTTTTGTGCATTTCGACGACGCCCCCGTTCGTTTCGCTGCTCTTCATGCCGCGTCCCGCGCTCCGTTCCATCGACCAAGCTGCACGCGCGTGATACGCGCCGATGCGTCAGGCGCAGACTGGGGCGATGCTTCCAGTTGTGCCGTAAAACCCAGGTTCGCCTGACGTGGCTCGAGCGTGGGCCTGGGCATCAGGTCCGCGCGTACATGCATTTCGAGATCCGCTTCGCTCTCGTAGCCCAGGTAGAACCGCAGCAGCGTCATGATCTCGCGATGGGTGGACTGCCCCGGCACGAGCGATAGCACCGTCTCACGCGAAGCCGGCGTGATCACGACCCGCACGACGTTCGCACGGTCGTAAAAGCCGCGGCCGAGCAGGCACTGTTCACCGAGCGCAGCGGGCTCAAAGTCAGTGACTTGCCGCCAGACCGGATGGAATTCCTCAACCGTGATCGCGGCGTCCGGCACCGCATGCTGCAGCACGCCGGCCAGCCCTTCCGCGGTACGCGTTTTCTGCATGGCGAGGCCGAGCATCGAGAGGAGCCGACGCTTGTCGGCCACCTCTGCGAGTCTCTGGCGTGCGCCGTTGGATTTCTGCACTTCGTTGCCCACCGCCGCCGACTGGCCGGGAATCGAACTAGCTGCGCGCGTCGGTGCACTAAACCCGAAACCGGCGAAGCTGAGCAGATAGCGCGACACCGGGTCTGTGCCGTCCCGCCTGAAGCCGATCGGATATCGGTATTTGCGCGCGACACGATACAACTGCGTAATGATGCGATGGTGGAAGATGTCGAGAAACGCCGACAGAGGCTCCGCGCCGTCGCGGTGCTGCGCCACTTCGTCGACAAAGTACGCGGGCATGCGCGCATCGACGCCATAGAACCCAAGGAATGTCGTCACCACCGACGGCGGAGCTGCAGGATCGTCGATGTCATATCTGACCGCGTCGATCTCGCGGCCCGGAAAACCGAGTTGCGCACGCGAGCGGAACCGGATGGGGTCCGTAGCGGGCGAATCCGTCGTTCCCAGGGCCGGCATATCCGGTGCGGCCAGTTCGAGCAGTTCGCAGAAACGGATGAAGTTCATCCGCTTCGCCTGATCGAGGAGCGCGGGCATAAGCGGCGCAGTGTTCGCTGGTCCGGCCAAAGGCATCGGGCGTGCGTTCAAAACGGTGCCCCCTCGCCTTTCGTTTCGGGCCATTCAATACGGCGTCCCGTCGGTTGCGCCACGATCACCAATCTCGTGTAGAGGTTCAGCGTCGCATAAAGTCCGATGAAGCGGTTGAGCATGCTGCCGAAAAGTTCGAGGTCTCCGTCGCCGGCGAAGCGCCCTGCATCGAGAGTGACGGTGATTTCCACGCCGCGCATCAGTCCGCCCTTCACAAGTTTGCTGAGCGGCCGGTGCCGGACGTCGGTGATGGCGTTGATGCGCCGGCTGTTGAGTTCGCCGTCCGTCCAGTCGTAGAGCGCAAGCGAGCCGCGAAGAATCTCTGCGTCGAGCAGCGACAGATAGTTCGGCGCAAGATGCGAGAGCACGCGCCAGTGGTATCGGTCGCCCGTAGGCGGATAGACCGGCAGCGTCGGCGCCGTGAGGTTGCGGATCGCGCCAATGTTGGTGAACCCGCCGCGCATGCGCGTAATGCCTGCTTCACGCAAAGCCTTGCGCGGCAGCATGCCGTTGGTACCCGTCACCGACAGCGTCAGCGTTTCGGTGGGCAGCGTATTCGCCTGGTCCCAGGCATGGCCGCCGAGCACGATCCAGGTATCGAACCGCCCGGACGGACCGCGCCGCGTTCGGGTGTGGTAGTAGCGCTCCGGCATGTCGTGACGCAGCATGCCGCCACGGTGTTTGAACGCGGCGAAAGGCACGTATTCGAAGCGCCGGCCTCGCTCGAAATACTCCACGCCGTCGACCGAATAGACGTCGATGAGCGAACCGTGCTCCGCTCGCGCGCGCACGCGGTATTCGGTCTCGTGCTGCGTGACCGTCACGGGTTCCGCGCCTACCGTGAAGAGGTTGATCACCGGCGTGCAATAGAGACGGATATTGTCCGCACTCAAACGCATGTCGTCCGGATACGGTCGCTCGAGCACGACTTCCACATCGACCGATGTGGCCGACGCCGGGATCGCCTGAAGATCGAGTCCGAACAGATCGACGAACATGAACTTTTCGGGGAACGTGAAATACTCGAGCAGCAGCTGATAGCCGCCGAACGCGTTATCGGCTTTGGGCCACAGGCGTTCTTCGGCCACAAAACCGGCGGGTGCGAGGCGCAGGCCCGGCATTGGGACCGGTGCACCTGGTCTGTCTTCGGGCCAGCCCGGTACACGCACATGCATGGCCACCGGCTTTGCCGTGAGAGCAGCATAAAGCGCGAGGGCGACGGGCCGGTCAGCATTGAGATACAGGCGCAGACGTGGCACCTGAAGCCGTGTGCGTTCCGTCTGCGTCTGAATGTCCAGACGCAGACGGATGACGGAGCGCCCATCCTCGCGCGCGTAGACCCCGGCTTCGCTCAGCGCGAGCGGATACATGTCGACCGTCTGGGTCGTGCGGTACACGCACTCGGTGGCGACGTTGCCCTCGCCCACCGGATCGGACGTGGCCTCCAGACCTGCCTCGAGCGTCTCGTGCTTCTGCAGCGCACCCTTTTCGGGGATGAGCTCGAGGATGGCGAGCGAGGGAATCATGCGCAAGTAGTGCGGCCAGAGCATGCTGACGAGCCCTTCGGTCAGTTCAGGCAGTTCGTCATCCAGCTTGTGGCGCAGGCGTCCCATCAGGAAGGCAAAGCCCTCGAAGAGCCGCTCGATATGCGGGTCACGCTCGCCTACGCGGTCGAGGTCCAGTTCGCGCGCGCGATCGGGAAACGCCCGCGCGAACTCCTTGCCGGCTTCGCGCAGGTAGCGCATTTCTGCCTCGTAATAGCGCAGGATCTCGTTGTCTCGGGTAGGGTCTGTCATGGTCGGGGTAAGCAGTCGGGAACCGCATTCAGGCGTGCGTGGATTTTCACTCCGGTACGCTCCCCTGCGGGATCGGCACGGCAGCGTGCTTCGCGGCCGCCAGCGCGGCCTTTGGCAGCGGCGGCGGACCGGAGCTCACGGGCTGCTTCGCGGCAGGCGCCGAGCGATCAATGAAAATACGCGAGGGCAACGTGAAGCCCCTGAGTGCGAGCAGTTCGAGCGGACCCTTGCCGACATCCGTGCGAATCAGAAAACTCAACGGATGCGTCATGATCAGCGGCGCTCCTTCGAGCGGCTCCTGTGTCGTGAGCGCCGCGGAGTCGGCGGTTGCGTCGACCTTTGTCATGCCCGGCTTCGGATCGACGCCTTCGGGTTTCGCCTGCCAGGTCAACTGGTAGGTCGCGCTGTCCACCGGTTCGACTTTTGCCCGCTCGAGCATGCGTACGAGCGCCCAGCGACCGGTGAACTCGAGGCTCTTGTTCGTCCCTGCCATATCGGTCTGCCATTCGATCCGGGTGCCGGCGCTCTGCGGATTGTTCGACGGCCACGTCATCGTGTGCCAGTTCTGCACCTGGTTGTAGTAGTGGAGCGTCTGGGCGTCGAGCGTGAGCAACGTATCCGTCACGCCGGGCGTGGGCATGGGCTGCAGCGCGAATGTGTACTGCGGTTCACCCTGTGCGAGCAGGTGGCCGGCAATCTGCTGCAGTGTGTTGACGGCTTTGAGGAAGCCGGGATCGAATGAGCGCGCCGTGCTGCCTGCGCCTGTTCCGCCCGATGCCGCCACCCACTGGTCACCCTGTAACTGCAGGGCACCGGCGAGCTGGGTGGAGAGGAACGTGTTGATGAGACCACCCTGCGGGCGCACGAAGCGGGCAAGCTCGGGCAGCGAGGCATCGTTGGCCGTGCTGGCAAACGGATAGCGCCCCGCAAATGACCGGTTCCAGGCAGCGACGATCGTCTGGCGCCATGCGTCGTTCAGGCTCGCTTCAGCAGGTCTGAGCACGGTCTGCGTGGCCTGTTCGATAGGCTGTATGAAGAGCGCTCCGCCCATGCCCGCCCACTGCTCACCGAGACTGGCGGCGACGAGCTGTGCGTAGGAAAGCGTATCGGAGAGTTCCGAACCCTTGCCCTGGAAAAGCGACTGGGCGACCTGGCGCGCCTGGTCATCGGGGTCCGCACCGTCACTGATCTGCTGCAGCTTCAGGCGCAGTGTGGTCACTCGTTCGGTGAAGCGCTCCATGCTCAGGTCGCTGCCGGCCGCGGGCGCCGCGTTGCCGCTAACCGTCTGGCCAACGAGCTTGAGTACGGGGCCGAAGGAAGCGTCTAGCGGCCCGGCCGGATTCACCCGCGCGCCTTGTGAAGCGTCGTCCTTTTTGCCGAACAGGTTTTGCGCCTTGGTGACGAGCGCATCGGAAAGCGACGCCTGCTGCACGCCTGCCCCACCCTGCCATCCCAGCGACTTCATCAGCGCAATGAGCGGCGACTGTCGAGCATCGGCGATGAGCTTAAGTTGACCAACGGCGGCAGGCAGCGTGGGTGCCGCGGCGCACCGGATGCTGTTCATGAAATCCTGCCAGTGCTCGACGTAGTCGGAGAAGTAATGGGCGCGCAGGGCCGCGCGCAACGCCTCCGGAGTTTGTCCATCCGACGCTGAGCCGGGCTGTGCGCCACGGGTATTGGCGAGCACCCAGTCAGCCGTGACGCCGTTATGCTTCGCCGCTTCGTCGATCGCGGCCTCGATGGACCCTTCCCATGCCTGGCGCGTGAAGACGCCGGCTACCGTCGCGGACGTCGAGAAGAGACCGCGCGTATCCGTGCCAGCGGTCAGGGACGCGAGAGTCTGATCGGGATACTTGTGGCCCACCGAGTCGAGCACGCTCTGGTAGATCGTGTCCTCGGAGTTCTTTACGCCGATGATCGCGAGCAGCGTCTGGCGCGCGTTACCCACCAGATCCTCGCGCGGCTGGATGCGCCAGTCCGGGTGGGCGGGAAAGTGCTGCGCCCAGAAGCCCATCAGCCGCTCGGACAGGTCGAGTTTTTCGCCGGATTGAAGGCCGGTGTCGACGTTCCAGTGATGCTGAAGTTGCGGCGTCATGAAGGCAGCTTGTGCGCGTTGCGGCTCGGCCATCATGAGATAAGTTTTGAGTGCCTGCTGACCATCCTGCGCCATCTGGCTGCTCCGGTTGTCGAGCTGGGCCGTTGACATCTGTCCGAGGTCGATGAGCTGGCCTTCGATGTCCTGTTGGACGGGCGCGACGAGGAGCGGCTTTGCGGCGCGCGCGTAAGGCGCCCACAATGCGTTGAGTACGGCTCTGTCGTGGTTGAGACCGAAGCGGGTGAGCAGTGGGGTGTGTTCCTGCACACGTGCCTCATGCAGGCCGATGCGCTGCTGCAGTCCAAGCAGTGCGCGCAGGCGCGCCGGGGTGTTGCTCGCACGGTAGAGCGTCTGCAGGGACTCTTTCGTGAGCATGACCTCGTGGGCGTTGTTCATGCCGGAGATGAGCATGCCGATGCTACAGAGGCCGATGGTGGCAAGCGCGATCGCCGAGATGATCGTCACCGGATTGAATAGAGTACGGCGGCCGGGCGTATTGCTCGCGGTTACAGCGAAATGGCGCCACAGCGGCAGATTTGCGCTGTCGGGAAGTCCAGAGGTCGTTGCACCAGCGATGGCCAGCGGGGCGAAGAAGACACCCGCGAGGGGTAACGCCCGCCGCTGCCGGTCGGAGAGCCGCGTGATCCAGCTCGCCAGCGGTGTCGCGCGCGTATCGAGCCGACGGGAGAGTTCCGATGCGTAGTCGTCGTTGCCGTTGGCGGCAAGCTGATGCACGCTGCGGTCAGCCATCCGGTCACGCAGATCTAGCAGTGACTTTTCTACGGCGGATACGCTGAGCGGACGGGTGAATTCGCAGCCGGTCAGGGGCGTGTCGGTCCCACGCACGGAATCGATGCCGGCGACGTCAACGACATAGACCGGAGCGGACCAGCGCAGAACCTCCGTGATGCGAGCAAGCTGAAGACCCCAGGCGGTCTTCCCTTGCGGACGGTCAGGCAAAGCACTCGCGCCATCGAGCACGAGTGCGATCGCATCGAGCGGACGGCCGGGCCGCAGCCGGCGAATCTCCCGCAGCCACAGTTCATCCGGACGACCGTCGGCTCCGAGGCCGCCCCAGAGCAGCACAGCGTCGGCTGTCACCAGCGAGCCTTGGGTCGCAAGCTCCGGCATCCATGCGGTCACGGTCGAGGCGTCGCCCGCGACCAGCACCCACGGCTGCACGTAGGCGCAGCGAAACCACCGTTTCTGCTGCAGGTTCTGCTTCAGGTCTTTGGCCCAGGCTACGACCTGCTCGGTCCGATTCTTTGCGGCGTTAGCGGCGGGATCGGTCTTTTGCGGCGGTTCGGCACCCTGCTCTTTCGATGCCTGCTGGATCGTGTCCCGCTTCTGCTTGCGTCGCAGAAGAAGAAAGCCGACTCCGATGGCCGCGGCCAGCGCAGCAGGGACAAGAATGGTCCGATACCGGGTCGACCAGGCGATCAGATCGTTTATGTCGACCGTGAGGAAAATCACCCACGCCACGATTGCGATGACCGCGGCACCAACTAGAAGCCGTCCCACGATATGTTTCTTTTCGCTCTTCAAACCGTTGTTTCCTTTTGAGGCAGGGGCGAGACCGTGCACAGATGAAGGGCTTCTGACTCGGGTTCGCGCCAGGCAACCAGTTGAGGCCCAGCACCGCGCATTGCTTCCATCGCAATCGCGAGTGCTATCCAGCCACTGGCCGGCCCCGGCGATCCCAGGAATTTGTCGAGCAGACGTTCGACTGCGGAATCTTTCGGGTCCTGTGTCAGCGCCGAGCGGATCGCAGTCGACTCTTCCTCTTCGCAGCGGGTGAACCACGCAAGTGCCAGACGTTCAGGGGGTACCTGGTAGTTCTTGATCTGGGCGAGGCCTGTTTCCAGCGTGTCGCGTGCCGTTGTCATGGGACGGAATATCGAACCCAAGTGCGAGACACCTGGTTCAATAAGAAAGGCCGCCACGCCTTCACTGAACTCGTGCTCTTCGTCATCATCTGTCCAGAGTTGTGCGGCAATCACAAGCCGCGTGACCGTATCGACCAGGTCAACCTGGCGGGTGATCCACTGAACACCATCCTTTGCCGATTGCACTTCAACGTGAAATCTCGTTTGCGGGGCCAAAAACGCGAAAACGCGCGTGACCCGCTGGCTCCATGCTTCAGCATGTGCCGTTGACGTGTCAGCCAGCATCAGCGTGACGATGACCTCTTTTCGGATCTGAAGTACGTTGGCAAAACGCACGGCGATGAGATGCAACAGTCGCGTGCGTCGGAACGCTATGGCGCGCCCCTTCGCCCAGTCGAATGTAACGCTTCGACCGCTGTTGGTCGGGATGTCGACCTTAGCATTGACGAATTTGTCAACTTCATTCGTGCTTGCCGGAAATACGGCCACGTCCACGATAGACAAATGGCGGCGGGTCCATTCACGCCACATCCCTCGAAGACGTTGTTGCTCCTGTTCTAATTCCTCCGCGTCGGTCTGTTCGTCTTCCCAATGGTCGAGCTTAAAACCGAACGTCAAAGCACAGGCGACCAGTGGCGCTCCAACGAGTGTGGCCCAGAACACGAGCGTATTTGTTGGCTTGCCGTGCGGCCACAGCATCAGTACGGCGCCTGCCGCGCTCGCCCCAATGATGGCTAACGTCGGCAACCATATGCGCAGGGAGATCGGTTTGGGATAGTCGATCTTTGTAAAAACGGGGATGGGCCAGGACATTAGAAGAATAAGGACATGAGGCGTGCTTACATCTGAAGCTGATTGATTTGTTTGCCGACTATTTCAAGCAGAAGATCATCCAGAGATTTCCGTGGCGATGTCGCGTCGGAGCTGAATAGACAATCATTGCTTGACGTCGCGCACTACAAAATACATTTGTTTTGTTTTTGTATTAAGCAAATATCCCCCGTGAATATTTTGAAAACTCCCGCTTCGCCCTAATCCATCAAAATTGAAGCTGACGCAAAAGAATTCCTGCTTGCCCTCCTTTGCGACGCTCCATTGCGCCAACGTCGGATCGAACGCGCTGCGTTTGATTCCACGATTGTCGCCTAAAGGTATTGCCCCGGATACCTTGTGAAGTCTATTTAAAAAAATCAAGGCCTGATCGGTATTGCTTTCTGCGTACCCGACGTTGGCGCCACGATACCTGAACATATATGTCGCATTAAAGCCTGCAGCATATCCACCTTCCTGAGTTACTTCATGCGGATTCAGGCTTCTAATCGCAACAGCGGGCGCAAATGCTTGCGCCAAAAGGCAGCTCTTTACCAGATTTTCGTCCGGAGGTGCGCCGTACCCCAAGCTCCACATGGCCGTTAAGAAGGCGGCAGCAACGAATTTTTTCATTTATATTCCTTCGCGTGGGTGACGTCCAGATAGTCCTGACTGAATTTCCAGAAGATCGTACCGCCATAGGCTGATGTTGAGTCGTAGATGTGATCGTAGCGTCCAACTTCTTCTTTTTTGACTGTCACCTGGTGTGTTTTCTTATTTTTTATTTTCGTAGTCTTGTAAAGAATGACAAGATGGGTCGAATCCTGGATGTTATAGATGTTGTGGCTGGGGTCGGTGATCTTGATACCCTGTTTTACTTTGAAATGGTGAGCATAGTTCGTTTTAATGTCTGCTCCATCCCAAAAATAGGCGCCATTCGATTTGTCCGGACCACCCGCAAGCGCGTTGCGGGCAGCGCTGATAGCTGCCTGCATGCCCGGTGTTTTGGCAATTTTGTCATCCTTGGCTTTCATTAGCGCGCTATAGCGAGCATTACCATCACTTACTACAAATGAGAATGTACTGTCGTTTCGCGTGAACGTCGCCATGTCGGAATAGCCGCGCGCATCGCGTTGCCGCACAAGTACGCTGGCAATCGCCATCATTTCATCAGGGTTGTCCTGTAACGACGATTCACCGTAAGCCATTGCTGCAAGCAGCCTTGTTTGGGCATCGAGTGGCTGTGCCGCAGCAATGCCGCTTGCGGCTTGATCTGTGTTAGAGGGACTTAAATCGCTCATGCGTCCTTCCGTGCCGAGTCTTGGGCCATCCATGTAACAAGCTTCAGAGGAGATTGCCCCGATATTGTCGTCGTATCGCCACCAGAATATTCACCTCTTTGCGTATGCAGACCATCGTCACGGTAGAGATCGTAGTGGTATCCATCTACCGGCGTTGTTCCGTCCTTTAGCAGGCTGAAGCTTTGCCGGATGACTTCTTCGTCTGGCTCGAGAGAAAGAGGGAAAGCTGGTATCGGAATAGACATCGACGCTTTGCCTGCCTTCTGGATCGTGATTGTTTTGATGAAGAGATCAAGCGGGCCACCAAGTGTAATGCTGCCGTTCTTGAGCTGAATGAAAGCTTCACCGCTTTCAAGCGTCAGCTCTTTTTGGGCGCGGATGTAGACTGCGCCATTAACGCTCGACACCGACACATCCTTATTGGCGACGAGCGACATTGCATCGCTCTGGGCCTGAATCTCGATCCGGCCCTTCCCTGCAAAGATCTTGATGCCGAACTTCTGGGCGAACAGGGAGATCTTGTCGCCCGCCGCGACCGTGAATTGCTTGAGCACACTCCAGTCAGCGTTCTTTCCGGCAACGGCGGAAATATTGTCCGTTGCTGCGAGCTGCAGACCCTGGCCCGTGACGAGCGCCGCGGAGGCCGGTGTGCTAATCAGCATGCCCGGCTTCTTCAGACCGTCGAGATCGTCCTTGACCTGCTGCTGCGCATCCGTATCGGCGGGCTCGGCCTTCGCGCTACTCGCAGACGCTGCAAGCGCCTTCGCCGTGGCCAGCGCGCTCTCGAGCTGCGCGATGGTCTCCTGCATGTCCAGCTGCTTGCCGCTCGCAGCCGGACGATCGTATGCCGTCAGGTACAGACCCTTACCCGCGCGGTTGACCCCATACCCCGACGTCCGAAGCTCATATCCCTCCCCTCGGTACTCAAGCTTCTGGTTCACCAGATACCCAAGATTTAGCTGCGACTTGCCCGAATGCTCCGTACTCAGCTTGATGCCTTCCTGGCCCGCCCAGTCCTCCATACGCAGCTTGTTATTCTTCTGCGTGCGGATCACGTTACGGGAGAGCCAGCGACGATCGTTCGTGACGAGGTCTCGCGCCTGGCTGTGATGGTGAAAAGCTGTGATTTCTGGCTTGTCCGGGTCCCCATCGCGGAAGGAGATCACTGCCTCGTCGTTATCCAGCGCGACGAAATGCATGCCGGTCTGCAACTTCCCCGCGAACGGCTTTGCCAGACGTAGCGGCACACTTTCACCGCCCTTCGGCCAGTCAGCAAAATCCACGTCAAAGCGAACGACGTAATAGCCGACCGAATTCAGGTAGCCATAAGTGTATTTATCCGGGCTGCAAATTCGCGCGCTGAGTGTGCCTGCGATCCTGGGCCACGTCTCCGGCTTGATTTCCAGACGGAAGCGCCGGTCCGCAGGGATGGCCTTGTAACTGTTGGTGTACGCCTTGTCGCGTGCGCCGCTGTGGGTGACCTCGATGATCACCTGCCCCTTTGGGGCGTCCGGCAGCACGACGTCGGTTTCGAGCACGCGTGCGCATTGAAGCTGGAGCACATTGCTCTCGCCCTCGTATATGACCTGCCGGGCGATCGCCGCTTCATGCCGCAGTTGCGCTTCCCATTTTGCGCCCTGCTGATCCAGATGGTTCGTACCGTAGATGTACGGTTGGCCATACGTGGTCGGGTCTTGCGGGGCGACGTTCGCCTCGTCCCTGAATCGCTCCCATGCGGACTCGGGGTTGTAGTCGGCGACCAGGAATGACTGTGGCACGGTGACCGTGTGTGTCTTGAGCGACGTGATTGCCTCGACTCCACCTGCTTCCAGCCCGGCAGCTTCACGGTACGGCACAATCAGTTGTGGATCGTACAGGTAGTGGTCAATGTCGTCGCCAAAGACCACCTGATCACCGTGCTCAGTCTCGACGATATAGCAGTAGATGCCCGACTTCTGCATGAGCATCTGGACGTAGGCGAGATCGTCGACCTTGTACTGAAAGTGGAACAGATGCTTCAGGTACTGCTTCCTGAGACGAAACGACATCTGATAGTCCCGGATGCCGTGGCGACGCATCACCGTCGCAATGATCTCGGGTGTCGACTGGTGCTGGTAGATCTGTGTATTGGTGACAGCGCCGAGACGTCCGAGATGGGACTTCACGATAATCTCTATTTTCGTGAAGTCCTTTGTCGTCTGAATCGTCGAGAAGCGTTCGATGTATCCCGAAAACTTTCTCGCGACGCCATCGTCGGGCACGATACTGAAAACCGCGTCACGGTTCAGATAATCGGCGCGTGGAAGCTGCTGCGGATGCGTCGCAATAATGCGCACTTCGCCGGGCGCCCCCATCTTCTCAGTCGCGCTGAAATTCACGACCGAGAGCTGTGCCGCGCTGTCGGTTCCCGGCACATCCACAAAATAGGCTTGCCGTCCGGCTATCGCCGTCAAGCTGGATGCGGACTTTCTCGCTTCGTCAAACAGGCTTGCCATCTTTTATCGCCCCCGCCGGTACAAAAACAAACAACAACAGCCAACACGGCTTCGCGCCGCGCCACCTGATCAGCACTGCTACGCGAGAAAATGACTGCGTAACCAATGGGTATTTGGGGTGAGTAAGATACGCGGCTTCTATCTGCCAGTGAAGCATTGATCGCGGCCGCAGACAACGTCTGTTGCTTTTGACCAGACTGTGACAATTGCCGCGTGTAAAGCTGTTTTTGAGACGTACGGCATGCTAAACATCACGGGTTAAGCGAAGGCGGAAAGGTCAGTCACCGAACGATGAGCGCAAGCTTCCAGAACAACATCCAGCAACACGTGAAGACCACGGCACACGATACGTTCGAGCAGAAGCAGGCGAACGACGAGCGAGCGCGCGTGAACGCATTGCGCATCGACCATCATCTCGCCGCCATCAACCTGTTACTCGGCAAGCAGATCGACGCCATCCTCCACCATCCGGTTTTCCAGATGCTCGAGTCTGCATGGCGCGGCCTGCAATTCCTCGTCGACCGGACGGATTTCCGTCGCAACGTGCATATCGAGGTGCTCGACGTCTCGAAAGAGACATTGCGTCAGGACTTCGAGGATGCACCCGAGCTGGTCCAGAGCGGCCTGTTCCTGCAAACGTACACCCAGGAATACGACACGCCTGGTGCTTACCCCTTCGCCGCAATCATCGCCAACTATGAATTCGACGCAAGCGCGCCCGACATTGCGTTGCTGCGCAATCTGTCGAAGGTAGCGGCTGCGGCGCACATGCCGTTCATTGGCGCGGTTTCGCCCGAATTCTTCGGCAGGACGTCGATGGAGGAAGTCGCGGGCATACGCGATCTGTCCGGTCACTTCGAGCGCGCGGTCTATCTCAAGTGGAAGGCGTTTCGTGAAACGGAGGATGCGCGCTATGTCGGGCTCACGCTGCCTCGTTTTCTCGCGCGCTTGCCGTACGGATTCGACCGCAATACCGTGCGCGCTTTTAACTACACCGAAGACGTCCGCGGTGGCGGGAGTAGCGCCTTCCTATGGGCGAACGCGGCGTTCGTTTTTGCAGTGAATCTGGTGAGAAGTTTCGTGCGCAACGGCTGGTGCCTCCAGATACGAGGTCCTCAGGCCGGTGGCCTGATACCTGATCTGCCGGTCCATCTTTACGATCTCGATACGGGCCATCTGGGCAAGATCGCCTCTGACGCGCTGATTCCCGAAACCCGCGAATTCGAGTTCGCCGACCAGG
Source organism: Paraburkholderia sp. RL17-368-BIF-A (assembly GCF_046054045.1). Lineage (NCBI taxonomy): Bacteria > Pseudomonadati > Pseudomonadota > Betaproteobacteria > Burkholderiales > Burkholderiaceae > Paraburkholderia > Paraburkholderia sp. RL17-368-BIF-A. Next base: position 238,548 of record NZ_JARESN010000011.1, on the reverse strand, counting down.
GTCTCATAGCGCTTTCGTACACCAGCAATCACGACTACGCGTGCTTCTATTCCGCGCATTCGACGCAGAAGCCTGCTGTCTTCGACACGCGCGACGCTGCGGCCAACAGCCGTATCAATGCGCGCCTGCCGTACGTCTTCCTGCTCTCGCGTATCGCGCACCATCTCAAGTTGATCCAGCGCGAGAATATTGGCACCACGAAGGACCGCCGTCTGCTGGAACTTGAACTGAACACCTGGATCCGCTCGCTCGTCACGGTCATGACAACACCGGGGGACGACCTGCAAAGCTCGCATCCGCTGCGTGAAGCCCGCGTCGTGGTCGAGGACATTGAAGACAATCCAGGTTTTTTTCGCGTTGCACTCTTCATTGTTCCGCACTTCCAGATCGAGGGCATGGACGTGAGTCTGTCGCTCACGTCGCAAATGCCGAAGGCAAAGCGCTGAACCACTCATGAAATTCGCCACAGCACAACCGACCCATGATCTGCTGCCTGTCGCCCTGCGCGACGCGGCACGCACTGTCGTTGCACTTCGCAGCGCAAATCCACCCTCGCAGGAAGTCCTGCGCGAAGATTCCGACGCCCAGGTTGCCAGCCTGCGTGAGGAACTGCAGAGGCGTGGCCATCCGCAGGATGTGATCGATGACGCGCTCTATGCGCATTGCGCGCTGATCGATGAAGCGGCCCTGAACGGGCTCCACGGAACCGCGCGCGATGCATGGGAGCGCGAACCACTGCAGTTGCGGGCGTTCGGCCGCAATGATGCGGGCGAAGAACTACTCCGGCGGATGGGTCAGCGCCTGCGCGAGGCGAAGCCCGTGCTGCCTCTTCTGGCGATCTTCGCCGTCGTGCTCGGACTCGGGTTCAAGGGTCGTTATGCGCTGAACGAGGCCGAGGCGCGCATGAAGCTCATCGGTTCAATCGACGAACGTCTTGCGCGCGCCACGAGTGGCAGCGCAGACAGAAATGCGCCCGATCGGTCAGGCCCGCTGGTGGTGAACCCCTCGCGCTCCCGCCGGCGCCCGCTGTCACCGCTGGCGTGGGTTTTCGTCGCCTGTATCGCTGCGGGACTTGTCTGGCTTGCCATCGACCGGTGGCTGATGTCGTCGATCGCCGGCATGGCGAATTGAGGCGCGCATGCGTACAGGACCAGGACTTTTCGAGCGGATCACGGGGCATTTTGCCGACGGTTCGACGGTGACCGATTTCTCACCGGAGGAACAGACGTTCTTTTCGGTGCGGGACAACATCGAACGCATCCTTAACAGCCGGCGTCGGTCGCTCGCGCACCTGCCGGACTTCGGGCTCGATGACCTGTCGGAAATTTACCGGCATCTGCCCTCGTCGACACACAGGCTCCGCAATGCCATCGAGTCGACGTTGCTCAAGTACGAGCCACGCCTGAAGGCAGTCGAGATCGAAGTGCACGCTTCCGAACCAGGCGTAATGGTCAGCTTCACGATGGCTTGTCGCCTGCATCAGGAAGGGCTCGTACGGTTCGACACGGTATTCACGCCTGACGGAAAGACCCGTCTGAAGATGTTGCAGGCAGCGCGCGAGCGGTACTGATCCGGTAGACCGACTTCAACTTTAGACGGAGATTGGCATGGCAACGATGCTGGCAGTTAAGGGCAACAAGACAACGACCGGCGGCGTGGTACTCGAAGGTGACGAGGACTTCTCCGACGAAAATGGCGCGCTCGCGAAAGACGGAGGACTTGCCTCGTGCGCACGCTGCGGACGCAACGGTCCCATGCTCGGCACAGCGAAAGGCTGGGGGTTGACGGGTGCAACAGCCGCCGTAAAAGACAACGATATCGTCGCATGCCAGTGCCCGCGCGGGACAAACCGCGTGATCGCCCGGTCCGAGTACTACGACGAATAGACCATTCGTGGCGACGTCATTTGGGCAAAACCGCCTCACCACGGATGTGTTGGACCATCTGGTAAACGACAAAGCCTGGCACATGGCCAAGCTTTGAAGTGGCTTGTCAGCAGTCGAAAACGGCACGCCGAGGCGTGCCGTTTTTTTACCTATCGCGCGACGAACCTCGCCGCGCCGCCGTCAATCAGTGGCCGACATAAACCGGCGCCGAATACGAGCTCGAAGTGACCTCAGCCCGGCTGCCCGCTTGCGACGATCCGTTGGTCGCCGGGCCATAGCCGCTCGTGTGAGCGGTGCCGTTCTGCGCGGCGACGCGCGCTTCGGCGGCCTGGATGTTCGCCGGGTAATCGTAGTCGTTCGACGTGGCCGGGTTGTAGCCGGCCTTCTCCAGTTGAACCAGTTCGGCGCGAACCTGAGCGCGCGTGACCGGCTGGTTCGATTGGGCAAAAGCAGCAAGCGGTGCGGAAATAAGAGCGGCGATAACAGCAGCTTCGATCAGCGATTTCATGATGACCTACCTCCAGAGATTGTTTTGTCAGGCGCTGAAGGCGTTGTGTCTTCAGCCGATGAACACAGTCTAGGAGGCCGGCGACCTAGGGTAAACCCCGAATCAGTGAATTCACTGTTGCTGCGCTTGTGATAATCCTTCAACACGTGCATTAATTAGCGCTTTGGGTGGCACCAAACCGCCGCTCGCCTGCCGGTCGCTCCTCGGGCTTGCACCGAATCGCGCACGATAAGTCCGCGAGAAGTGCGACGGCGACTCGAATCCGCAGGCGACGCAAATCGACGTGATCGACATGTCGGTCTGTTGCAAAAGCTCGCGCGCGCGGCCGAGCCGCAGTTGCAGATAGAAGTGCGTCGGCGTGTCCTTCAGCGACGCGCAAAAGAGCCGCTCCAACTGGCGGCGCGTCACGCCGATTTCCTGCGCGAGCCGGTCGGGCGTCAGCGGCTCTTCCATGTGCTGCTCCATCACGCCGATCACCTGGATCAGCTTGCGGTTGTGCACGCCGTAGCGCGCGGCAATCTCCATGCGCTGATGGTCGGAGCGCTGACGGATGCGGCTCACCACGAACTGCTCCGACACCGCCGACGCGAGCGCCGCGCCGTGCTTGCGTCCGATCAGGTCGAGCATCATGTCGATCGACGCAGTGCCGCCCGCGCACGTGATGCGCCGCGCGCCGATCTCGAACAGTTCCTGACTGGCATCCAGCGACGGATAACGCTCGCGAAATGCCGAGAGCGCCTCCCAATGCACGGTCACGTTGTCCGCGCCGCCCAGCAGCCCGGCTTCGGCGAGCACGAAGCTGCCCGTGTCGATGCCGCCGAGCGTCGCGCCCGCGCGCTCCAGGCGCTTCAACCATTCGGCGAGTTCGCGCGTGTAGCAGGCGAGCGGCTCGAAGCCTGCCACGACGAAGAGCGTCGCCGTGCTGTCCGTGCGGTCCGCGCCACGCAGGTCGCCGATAGCCGCCTCGCCGATGGCCGCGTCCGCGTTGATCGAAATCCCGTTGCTCGCTGCAACCGGCGCGCCGTCCAGACTGAGAATGCGCCATCGGTACAACTCGCCGCGAAAGCGGTTCGCCACGCGCAAGGGCTCGACGGCGGACATGAAGCCGATCGCCGAATAGCCCGGCAGCAGCAAAAACGATATTTCTTCAGGCATGTCGCGGGAATCCGGTGAAAGGTGGCTGAAAGTGACAAGCAGTCGAAAGCAACGAAAGCGCGAGCCAACGCGCGGTTCCCCGGCGAGCGTAGCAAGCAGACTGCGAGCGGACAAGGCGCGCCAAAATTTGTCCATAGTCGATGCCGCGCTGCAATGCCGACACCCGCTCGCGCATGCTGGTTTTCCCTCGTTGTCGCGTGGAAGCAAGAACGGGTCGCTGATGGTCGCTTTGGCGGCAATATGGGGCATTAACGTTAGTGCCATTCCGACCGCATCGTCGATGGACTCACATAGCACCTCACGCATCACTTATCACTTGCCGGTGGGCCGCGCTTCGCATTCGCGCATCAAAGCGGCCCTTTTGAAAACGCGCTGTCAGACGTGCATAAGCGTCAATAGGGGAAGGTCATGAAGTCACGCATCACCACGCTGCTTGCCCAGCTTGCCCGGCTTGCCTGCCTCGCGGCCGCGGGCAGCGCCGCCGTCGCCGCGCTGCCCGCGTTCGCGCAGGACCCGCCCGCTTGCCGCGCGGTGCGTTTCGCCGACATCGGCTGGACGGACATCACGTCAACCACGGCGCTCGCCTCCACGGTCTTCGAAGGGCTCGGTTATCAGCCGGTCACGACCGTTGCTTCTGTGCCGATTTCGTTTGCCGGTTTGAAGACGAAACAGCTCGACGTGTCGCTCGGCTACTGGTGGCCGGTGCAGGAGAAAGCGATTGCGCCGTTCGTCGAATCGAAGGCGATCGACGTGCTGCAGCCGCCCAACCTGACCGGCGCAAAAGCAACCTTCGCCGTGCCCGGCTATGCGTACGACGCGGGCCTCAAGACATTCGCCGACATCGCGAAACATCGCGATCAGCTCGACGGCAAGATCTACGGCATCGAGCCTGGCAGCAGCGCGAACGCGGCCATCCAGAAGATGATCGCCACCAACAAGTTCGGGCTCGGCGGCTTCAAGCTGATCGAATCGAGCGAAGCGGGCATGCTCGTTTCAGTGGAACGCGCGATCCGCGACAAGAAATGGGTGGTGTTTCTCGGCTGGGAACCGCATCCGATGAACATTCAGATCGACATGAAGTACCTGTCCGGCAGCGACGGCGTGTTCGGCCCCAACGACGGCGAAGCGCGCGTTTATACGTTGACGTCGCCCGACTATCTGACGCGCTGCCCCAACGCGGGCAAGCTCGTAAGCAATCTGCGCTTTTCGACGCAGCTTGAAAACGTGGTGATGCAATCGGTGATGAACAAGCAAAAGCCCGCCGATGCCGCGAAAGCCTATCTGAAGAAAAACCCGCAAATACTCGACGCGTGGCTCGCCGGCGTGAAGACCTACGACGGCAAGGACGGTTTGCCTGCGGTGAAAGCCTATCTCGGGCTTTGATTCCCGAAGCGTCGCGCATTGAACATCTACAGGAACTTGCACGCATGAACCATGAAGTCATCGTGACCTGCGCGGTCACCGGCGCCGGCGACACCGTCGGCAAGCATCCCGCGATTCCGGTTACGCCGAAGCAGATCGCCGAGGCCGCCATTGAAGCCGCGAAAGCGGGCGCGACCGTCGCGCACTGCCACGTCCGCGATCCGAGGACCGGACGCGGCAGCCGCGATCCGCAGTTGTATCGCGAAGTGGTCGACCGAATCCGCTCGTCGGGCACGGACGTCATCATCAATCTGACGGCGGGCATGGGCGGCGATCTGGAAATCGGTCCCGGCGAAGATCCCATGCGCTTCGGCGCGAACACGGATCTGGTCGGCGGCCTGACGCGCCTCGCGCACGTCGAGGAGCTGTTGCCGGAAATCTGCACGCTCGATTGCGGCACGCTCAATTTCGGCGACGGCGACTATATCTATGTATCGACGCCCGCGCAATTGCGCGCCGGTGCAAAGCGCATTCAGGAACTGGGCGTAAAACCCGAACTGGAGATCTTCGACACGGGGCACTTGTGGTTCGCGAAGCAGTTGCTCAAGGAAGGGCTGCTCGACGCGCCGCCGCTCTTTCAGCTGTGCCTCGGCATTCCCTGGGGGGCGCCCGCCGATACGACGACCATGAAAGCGATGGCCGACAACCTGCCGCCCGGCGCGCAATGGGCCGGCTTCGGCATCGGCCGCATGCAGATGCCGATGGTCGCGCAGGCGATGCTGCTCGGCGGCCACGTGCGCGTCGGCCTCGAAGACAACATCTGGCTCGATAAAGGTGTGCCCGCAACCAACGGCACGCTCGTGCAGCGCGCGGTGGAAATCATCGAGCGTCTTGGCGGACGCGCACTGACGCCCGCCGAAGGCCGGCGCAAGCTCGGCTTGCCCGCGCGCGGCGAACGGCAACTCGAACGGCGCGCAGCCGGCGAATACGCGTGATCGCGACAACCAGCAACGCATAGGCAAACAAGGAAACGTCAGCAATGGCAGTGATCGTCAACATCAAAACATTTGCCGCGATCGGCGCGGGCGTGATCGGCAGCGGCTGGGTGGCGCGCGCGCTCGCGCACGGGCTCGACGTGATCGCGTGGGACCCGGCGCCGGGCGCGGAAAAACAGTTGCGCGAGAACGTCGCGAATGCATGGCCCGCGCTCGAGCGCGTCGGCCTCGCGGAAGGCGCGTCGCCATCGCGATTGCGCTTTGTCGATACGATCGAGGCGTGTGTCGCCGACGCCGACTTCATTCAGGAAAGCGCGCCCGAGCGCGAGGAATTGAAGCTCGCGTTGCACGAACAGATCAGCCGCGCGGCGAAGCCCGACGCGATCATCGCGTCGTCGACGTCGGGGCTTTTGCCGAGCGATTTCTATGCGCGCGCCGTGAACCCGGAGCGTTGCATCGTCGGGCATCCGTTCAATCCGGTTTATCTGCTGCCGCTCGTGGAAGTGCTCGGCGGCGAGCGCACGGCTTCTGAGACCATCGACGCCGCGCTGCGCATTTATCGCTCGCTGTCGATGCGCCCGCTGCGGGTTCGCAAGGAAGTGCCCGGCTTCATCGCCGACCGGCTGCTCGAAGCGCTGTGGCGCGAGGCGCTGCATCTGGTCAACGAGGGCGTCGCGACCACCGGCGAAATCGACGACGCGATCCGCTTCGGCGCGGGCATCCGCTGGTCTTTCATGGGGACGTTCCTGACCTACACGCTCGCGGGCGGCGACGCGGGCATGCGCCATTTCATGCAGCAATTCGGTCCCGCGCTGGAGCTTCCGTGGACTAAACTGATAGCGCCGAAGCTGACGGACGAACTGATCGACCGCGTTGTCGACGGCACCGCCGAACAGGTCGGCCCGCGCTCGATCAAGCAACTGGAGCGCTATCGCGACGACTGCATCACGAGCGTGCTCGCGGCGATTGGCGAGGCGAAGGCGCGGCATGGGTTGATGGCTGCGGATTGACAATTTGCGGATTGAAGATCGGCGGATCGGCGTCCGCCGATCGGTGCGAGCGCGACCGCAAGCCACGCCGCGCACGGGGCGCGCGACCCGATTCGCGCGTCGCACGCCGCACGCCGCACACAAACCCAAGACCACGGAGACCCGCAGCATGCCGCAAACCGCTTCTTCCCTGCCCTGCTATCGCGACACGGTCCGCGCGGAATGGGTCGACTACAACGGCCATTTGCGCGACGCGTTCTACATGCTGATCTTCAGCTTCGCGACCGACGAGCTGATCGACCGGATCGGTTTGCCCGACGCCGTGCGCAAGGAACGCGGCCGCTCGATCTACACGCTCGAAGCGCACATCAACTATCTGCATGAGATCAAGGAAGGCACGCGCGTGCGTGTCGATATGCGCGTGCTCGCGCATGATACGAAGCGGCTGCATCTCTACCTCGAAATGTTCGCCGACGAAGGCGACACGCCGGTCGCCGCCGGCGAGCAAATGCTGCTGCATGTCGATACGAGCGGGCCACGCTCCGTCGCATTCGACGCCGATGTCGCCGCGCGCGTAAAAGAACTGGCCGACGCGCAAGCCGCATTACCCGCCGCCGCCTACGCGGGCCGCATGATCGGCCTGCCCGCCGCCGCGCAACGCAGCCGGAGCCAACAGCATGCTTGAGCCGCAAATGGCGGCGTTCATCGCGCGAGCCGCCGCGCTGTATCCGGGAGGACATAACACGTCGGGCGCGTCCATCGCGCCGCCCGAGCAACGCGAAGCCTATGACCGTTACGCGGCCGCGCTCACTCCGCCGTTGCCGCCGGAAGTCGTCACCGAAGATGCGCAATTCCAGACTGCCGCGGGTCATCCGATTGCGTTGCGGCTCTATCGCAACCGTGCCAAAGCGGACGGCATGCCGCGCGGCGTCGTGCTGTACTTCCACGGCGGCGGCTTCGTGCTTGGATCGCTGGACAGCCATCAACTGATCACGGCGCGTCTTGCTGCGGACACGGGCCTCGACGTGATCGCCGTCGATTACCGGCTCGCGCCCGAACATCGCGCGCCGGCCGCGCACGACGACTGCCTGGAAATCACGCGCGCCGCCCTGCAACGCCGGCTGCCCTTCGATCTTCCCGCCGACGCCGCGTTGCAACTGGCCGGCGACAGTGCCGGCGGCACGCTTGCGGCGAGCGTGGCGATGCGTTTGCGCGACGAGGGCATCGACGGCATACGCGGTGTTGCGCTGATCTATCCGATGCTCGGCACCGACCCGCAGCCGCCCGCACGCGATACCGAAGCGCGCGCGCCCATGCTGACGCTCGCCGACGTCCACGCGTTTCGCGACATGTATTGGGGCGGAAGTTGTGGCGAAAGTCGGGGCGGAACTTGGGGCGAAAGCGCGCCGTATCCCGAGTGGACGGTGCCGCTCGACGCCGCGCGTTATGACAGCCTTCCGCCTGCGCTCGCGATCGGCGCGGAGCACGATCCGCTCAGAGACGACGCCCGCGTATTCGCCGAACGCATTCAGGCGGCGGGCGGACAAGCGCGGCTATGGATCGGCGCGGGACTCGTGCATGGCTGCTGGCGCGCCATCGAATCGAGCCCTGGCGTGCAAGCCATGCATGACGAAGTGTGCCGCTTTCTGTGCGCGAACGCCGGAGCGGCTTGAGCAGCTCATTCGCATGGGCCTTATGGGCGATCAATAAAACCGCGCCAATGCGCCGTCATCCAGGCGCCGTTACGCGAGCCCTATCCGAATTGCACGGCTCTTGTCGCGCATGAATGGCCACATCGCGCATTTCCCCAACAGCATGGAATGTCTCGTCGCGCCGGCAGCCCTAGCGTGCCCGGTCGCTGCGCCATTGCGCGAACGTCAGCGGCCTGACGCCGCCTTGCGCCACTTCCGGCGACTCCACCTGGCTCCAGCAGTAGAACGCGTCACCCCAACCGGGAATGGGCTGCGGCTTGAGCATTCTGAATTCGACATTCGACCGGAACGCAAGATGCGGCCAGAAAAGCGGCATGACCTCGCGCACGGCCATCTGCCTGAGCAACTCGGCCGGGCCGCTTTCGTCCGCGACGATTTCGCCTTGCGCAATCCAGTCGTGCTCGGCCCACGCGACGAACACGCTCGCCCTTCCCTCGCGATCGAACATCAGAATGGCATTCTGCTCGGGACGCCAGTAATACTCGACGATGCCTTTGTCCTTCACGACCTGATCGATCACGCTGCGCGTGCGCGGATCGCAATACGTGATGCCGTTCTCGCCCAATGCGAGCCAGCCCGCCTCGGAGCAATGGCGGCTCTTCGCGTCCTTCAGAAAATGCACGAGCCGGTTCGCCGAATCCGCGTCGGTCTTGCGCAGATATAAATCGACAATGCCCGCATTGAATGCCTTGACGGCGACGGTTTCGTCGGCGACGCCCGTCAGCAGGATTTTTGCGCAATGCAGGTTGGAGATGGACGACAGAAACTCGACGCCGCTTATGCCGGGCATGTCGTAGTCCACCACGACCGCGGCTACCTCGGAGAAACGCGAATCGCGCGCCAGCACGTCGCGCTGCGGCGACGTTTCGACGAAGCGTTCAAAGCCCGTCTCGCTCAAACACGCGGAAGCCGGCGCGAACTCGAGCGAGTTTTCGCGCGCGTGCTGACGGATAAAAGCCAGCGCCGTTTGCGGACGCGAGAAAAACAGATTGGTGGAAACATCCGGGAAGAAACGGCGCAGCGCGTCGAGGTAGTTGTCGTTGTCGTCGACGAAAACAACCGTGGTCGGATAGGAGACGGGTGGTCGAATAAACTTGTTCATATTTTCACGTGGTTCGTCAGCCCCGCCGCAGGCGGGATCGCCGTGACAGGCTCGCCGGTCGCCGCATGCGCTCACGTGAACATGCCGGGCGCGCCGCCGCTGCGTACACGCCGGTCTTTCTATCGCTGTTGCCGGGCCGGTTCCCGTTGATCCATATAGTACAGGGAGTGCAGGGCTCCTGGCTGCAACAGTACAAAGTTCCGTGTGTTTGCAGCAGCGTATGCGGTCTGAATGAAACCAATGGCGATGCAAAAAACGCGGCGCGGCCAGCGCATTTCGTCGCGGCCGCGTCATGCCGCAATGCGCGCGACTACGGTCGCGAGGCTACTTCGTCGAGATGATCGAGCAGAGCCGCGGGGTCGTCGTAGACGCGCAGTGCGCCGGCCCGTTCGAGTTCTTCCGTGCCGTAGCCGCCCGACAGCAGGCCCACGCCGAGCGCGCGGCAGCGGCGCGCCGCGAGCATGTCCCAGATGCTGTCGCCGACCACGACCGAATGTTCGATCTGCACGCCGAGACGTTCGGCGGCCGCGATGAAAAGATCGGGATCGGGCTTCGCGTATTTGACGTCGTCGCGCGTCACGACGACTGCTTTTGACGGATCGACGCCGAGCGCCTCCAGATTCACCGCCGCGGTTTCCATGCGGCCGCTGGTGGCGACGGCCCACGGCGTGCCCGCCTGCGTGAGCGCATCGAGCAGTTCGCGCGCGCCAGGCAGCGGACATACTTGCGCGCGCAACCTTTTATACGCCGCCGCGTGCGCATGACGAAGACGCTCGCCGCGTTCGGCGCTGATGTCGCCGTGCGTCTCACGCAGAAGCTGATTGGTGAAGAGACCGCCGCTCATGCCGATCTTTCGATGAATCCGCCACACCGACAGCGAAATGCCTTCGCTGTCGAGCGCTTCTTTCCAGGCCAGCACGTGTTGATAGACGCTATCGACGAGCGTGCCGTCGAGATCGAACAGAAATGAGGTCTGGATACGCATGGTGGGCTCCTTTCGATGGCTACCCGCCAATATGCCACGTCAAGCGCCGCGAGGCATCAGCGCGTCTTGCCGCGCCCGCCCTTGCCGGCCGTCGCCGCGCGCGGCGGCTCCTTGCTGGGCGGGGCGCCGCCGTTCAATTGCTCGATCCACGACAACGCGTCGACATACGAGAGAAACTGTTTCAGATAGCCCGGCGACAACTCGCGCATCAGCGACAGCGAGCGATGCACGAGGCTGCTCGAATTGAGCGGCCCGGCGTTGCCGGGCGCCGGTTGCAGCGACTGCCGCAACTGCTTGTCGGTGCGGACTTTGGCCCACGTCTGCCGGAAATAATCGAGTTCGGGGAGTTCGGGATAGGCGGCGTGGTTGCGCTCGCGGTGTTGCGACGCGCTTTGCAATTCGGCGATGAGCTGGACGAGCGGGCCTGCGCCTGTTGTCGATTCGGCTGTGCGGGCAGCGTTATCGGTTTTCATCGCGCCGCATGCGTCGCGCTCGGCCGCAGCTATTTGCCGCGCATACGCATCAAGCAACACGGCGAGCCTCTCGTCGAGCACGCGGCGAGTCTCGCCGCGCTGCGCGGCGGCGCGCCGCTCCAACGCGTCGATGAAACGAAACCGCGGCGGATCGACACGATCGGCGCCGCGCTCGCGCCACGCGTCGAGCGTCGCGCGCGGCGTCTGTGCGTCGCCTGCGGCTTCAGTCATGGGATCGCTCGCGCTGTTACTCACGAGGCTTTCCCGCGGCCGCCGACAGTCTCGGCACCGGCGCGATTTCCACGCGACGGTTGCGCGCGCGCCCTTGCTCGTCGGCATTCGAACTGACGGGCTGGCCGGAGCCGAATGCCGCCGCGAACAGCGACGGCGCCGGCACGCCCGCCTCGATCAACGCGCGCGTCACCGTCAGCGCGCGCTGCGCCGACAACTCCCAGTTGTCCGCGAAACGGCGATTGCCTTCGCGCAGCCGCTGATCGTCGGTAAAGCCGCTCACCATCAGGATCTGGTCGCTCGCGCGCAAATAGGCGGACAGCGGGCCGGCAAGGCTCTTCAACAGATCGCGCCCTTGCGGCTGCAACTGGTCGGAGTTGAGCGCGAACAGCACATTGCCGCTGATGCCGATGCGCCCGTTCACGAGCGTCACGCGGCCGGCCGCGAGCGGGCCGGCGAGCGCCTCTTCGAGCGTCTTGCGGCGCTGCGTTTCAACCTGACGCTGCTTGACCTCCTGCTCGAGCTTGTTCGACAGTTCCAGTTGCACGCCGATGACGGCCACCAGAATCAGCATGAACGCGCCGAGCAGCACGGACATCATGTCGCCGAACGCCGCCCAGATCGGCGTGCCCGGCTCGACGCCGCCGTCGATGTCCTCGCTCATCCCGCTCATGCCGCCTCGACTCCATCAGCCGAGCGCCGCGCCGCAAGCTGCTGCAGATCTTCGACGATCTGCTTTTGCGACATCACGCTCAGATCGATGACTTCGCGCGCCTGCGCCACGTAGTAGGCAAGCTGTTCGTCGCTGCGCGTGAGCGACTTGTCGAGCGCCGCTTCGATTCTCTCCAGGTGCGCGACGAGCTTGTCGTTCGATTCGCCGAACAACTGCACGGCCGCGCCGAACGCGTCGCTGAGGCTCGCCACTTCGACGGCGCCGCCCGCGATCTGCGCGGCTATCGTGCCGATCTTGTCGGCCTCGGCCTCGACCTTGTCGGTGAAACGCGTGCCGACGCGTTCGAGCAAATCCGCCGACGTCGCGACGAGCGCGTCGACCGCCGTGCGCTGTTCCGTGGATGCATGGTTGACCGCGTCCAGCAGCGTTTCCAGTGTTTCGAGCAGACGGCTGCGCTCCTGCAGCATCGCCGTGTCGCGCACCATGCTGTCCGACAGCTTCTGCCGCAACTCGGCGACCACTTCGGCAGCGGCCTTCGGCGCCTCGGACGCCGCCTGCACGAGCCGCGAAATTTCAGCGATGGTTTCGCTGGCATGCGCCTGCGTCTGAGCTGAAATATCGCGCGCGGTCTGCTCGAGTGTGTCGCAAATCTGCTGCTGACGGTTGGCCGTCAGTTCGCCGGCTTGCTGCCATTCCTTGGTGAGGGCGGTTGCCATCGAATCGAGCTTCGATGTCCATGCCGCAAGACGCGCTTCGTTGTGTTCGCCGGCTTGCTGCCATTCCTTGCCGAGCATCGCCACCATCGAATCGAGCTTCGACGTCCATGCCGCGAGCCGCGCTTCGTTGTGCTCTCCCGCCTGCTGCCATTCCTTGCCGAGGGCGCTCGCCATCGAGTCCAGCTTCGACGTCCATGCCGTGAGCCGCTCTTCGTTATGCTCCCCGGCTTGCTGCCATTTCTCGCTGAGCGTGTTCGCCATCGAATCGAGCTTCGCGGTCCACACCGCAAGCCGCGCTTCGTTCTGCTCGCCCGCCTGCTGCCATTCCTTGCCGATCATGCCCGCCATCGACTCGAGCTTCGCCGTCCACGCCGCGAGCCGAGCTTCGTCTCGCGAGGCCAGTTGCGTCTGCAAGTCCGCATGCGACTCGCCGACGTTGCGCACCAGCGACGCCGAATGCTCCGCGAACGTCGCCGCCGCCGCAACCAGCGCCTGCTCGTGACGCGCCGCCAGCGTCGCGCCGGACTGCTCGTGGCGCGACAGCGCGTCGTTCCACGTCTGCGAAAGCTTGCCCGCGGCGGTTTCGAGGCGCGCGGAAACGCCGTCGACAAGTCCCGCCGAGCGCTCGTCGAACGTCTGCGTGAAGCGCTCCAGCGAAGCCTGCAATTGCTGCGTCATTGCATCGTTCGAACGTTGCTGGCCGGCGAGCGCGTCGTTCCAGATGCCCGCGATCTTGCCGGTAGCCGACTCGAAACCGTTCGACAGCGCATCCAGTTGCCGCTGCACCGCCTGCGAGACGCTCTCGTGCAACGAGGCGCTTTCGCGCGCGAGGCCGGCCATCGTCGCCTGCATGACCGGTTCGAGCGCCGCGCCGGCAGCACGCGTGCTGTCCGCGACGCTCTGCTTCAACGACTGCTCGACCGATGCGGCGAGCCGCGTGTACGCGGCCTGCGCCTTGTTGTGAAACGTCTCCTGGCTTGCAAGCTGGCGCTCGTTGAAAGCGAGGCTGTGCTGCTCCATCGCGGCCATCATCGTTTGCAGACGGTCGACCAGCGTCGGCATCAGTTCCGCTTGCCGTTGCAGGAGCCGGAAGCTCTCGTCGCGCTGATGAGCCTGCGAATAGATGCGCAGGCTCGTGGCGATCCTGAGGTCGAGCTGTTGCGCCGCTTCGAGCCGCTCGCGACGGCACAACGCCGACAACAGGCCCAGCATCGCGGAACTCGCCACGCCCGCGATCGACGTACCGAACGCGAAGCCGAGGCCCTTCACCGGCGCGGCCAGCGAAGCGCGGATCGCGGCCAGATCGGTTGCGCTTTCGAGCGCCATGCCGGTGCCGCGCAAGGTCACGACCATGCCGAGCAGCGTGCCGAGCATGCCGAGCAGCACCAGCAAACCGACGAGATAAGGCGTGAGCGCAGGCCCCGGCAACGCGACGCGCTCGCCTTCGATGCGAAGACGAACCGTATTGCGCAAGCCCGGATGCAATTCCTCGAGCCACGCGCCAAGCCGCGGCGGCGGCTCGGCGAGGCGCGCGACGGCGCGAATGAGCGTCGCAGTCGCCGTGCTATAGCGCCGCAATTCGAGCGCGCCAGCAAGATAGAACGCGCCGATCAGCAGCGTGACGGCCAGCGCCAGCCAGTTGGACCCGACATAGCCGATGGCAATGCCGCACACCGCGGCGAGACCTGCCGCGAACACAACGAGATCAATACGATATCTGGACATGGCGTCCCGGTTAGCGAGTACGAAGGGCGGCAAGCAACCCTTCGACTGGTTGTAAACGAATATCCAGCTCGGCAAGCAACACGCTTTGCATGTCCTTGCGGAACACGTCGAGCCAGGGGCCGGGCGCGCCGGGGGCGGCTTGTGCGCCTTCGCCATCGCCATCGTCCGGCAGCGGCTGTGCGGCGTCGCGCAGACGCTCGAAGTGTCCGGCGAGCAGCACCGGCAGATTGGCCAGCAGGCTTCGCTCGCGTTCGCCGAGCGCACGTTCCATCACGGCATCGAGCACCGCGAGACGGCCCATCGCAGGATTCCTGGCGGCAAGCAACGCGCGCAGCCGGCCGCGCAGATTGCCGACACCCGTTTCCATCGACTGCTGCATGGCCTGGTAGCGCTGACGAAAGAGCGCGTAGTCGACGGGCGCGGCCTGCGGCTCCACATACGCGGGACCGCGGCGCCTGGCGGTCGCGAACGCGCGGTCGCCGGTAATCGTACCGACGAGCGCGGCCCGCGCGCGCGCGCATTCCGCCTCCTCCACGCTGCCGAATGCTCGCGCGCCCGCAGCCGGCGTGGGCGGCGCGCCGCTGAGCGCCGACGACAGCGCGATCGCATCCGTCCAGCCGAGCCACTGGCTCAGCCGGTCGGATAGCGATTGCCGTGGTTCGGGAACGTCGACATTGGCGAAGCGCGCCAGCAGGCGAACGAGCGCCGGGCCGCTGAGAGCTGTGCGCTGGGGGGCTTGCAACATACCACCGGATGCAAAAAAGTCAGCAGTTTACACGCTGACGCGCACGACGGCTTCGCTCCCCATTACAACGTCCTCGCACGCAGACATCGTGGCGCTCGGGAATAGGCGTTCAAATCGCTCCGCGCGGCCGATGCTCGTCCGTATCGACGCAGCACACCAGCGCATCCGCATCTTCCTCGCCGACGCTCACATAGATGTGCCCGACCGAGCTGTCGAAGTACAGGCTGTCGCCCGGCATCAACCTGAACGACTTGCCGTTCTCAAAGCGCAATTCAAGCTTGCCGGAGAGCAGAAAGACGAACTCCTCGCCCGAATGCCGGATGTACTCGGGAAAGTCCGATACGGCGCGCGCGTGGATGTGCGCGCGCATCGGCATCATGCGTTTGCCGGTGAGGTTGTTCGCGAGCATGCCGTACTCGTAGTTCGGCGTGTCGTACACCTGCTGCTTGCCCGCCGCGGTGAACGACGGCTTCATCGCGCCGGCCGCGGGCTTGCGGCGCCGGCCGAAAATCGCGTCGAACTCGAGCTCGAGCGAATGCGCGAGTGCCGCGAACTTGTCGTAGGTCAGCGCGATGTCCCCGCGCTCGGCCTTCGAGATCGTCGATACCGCAATGCCCGAGCGCTCGGACAACTCGGCGAGCGTCAGCCCGCGCGCCTTGCGCGCCTGCCGCAAATGCCCGCCCACCAGCTTGTGATCGAGCGACGGCGGCGCTTCATGCGCGCGCGCCTTCGGTTGTTTCACTACGGCTACGGCTTTGACCATGTCACTGATTCCGCCTGGCTTCCTTGCTTCCCGCCTGTCCACAAAAATTTCTCGTATACGAGAAATTATTTTTTTCTCGTATATGATAACTCACGTCGATTTCCACCTTTATGTGGGGCCCGTATCGTGTCTACCCTTGCGCTTAGTCAGTCCCGTTTGACGAAGACCGCGTCATTACTGCCACGACCATCGGCACGGCGCTCGAATTCTACGACTTCACGATCTACAGCTTCTTCGCGATCCAGATCGGGCAGTTGTTCTTTCCGGGCGCGTCGCCCGTCAATCAGTTTTTACTGTCGATCGGCGTATTCGGCGTGGGCTTCGTGGTGCGGCCGCTCGGCGGCGTCGTGATCGGCGCGTATGCGGATCGCGCGGGCCGCAAGAACGCGATGGTCCTCACGATCATGCTGATGGCGCTTAGCTGCGCGATGATCGCGTGCGCGCCCACTTACGCGGTCGCCGGCTTCGCCGCGCCGCTCATCGTGCTCGCCGCGCGGTTGATACAAGGCTTCGCGGCGGGCGGCGAGTTCGGACCGGGCACGACGCTGCTCGTCGAATATGCCACCGACAACACGCGCGCGTTCTTCGCGAGCTGGAATTTCGCGGCGACTGCGGCAGGCCTCGTGCTCGGCGCGCTGGTCGCGACGCTCGTCAACGTGCTGCTGCCGAAGCAGGCCGTGCTCGAATGGGGCTGGCGGATTCCGTTCGTGCTCGGCATCGTCGCGGCGCCGGCCGGCATGCTGATCCGCCGGCGCCTCGAAGAAACGCTGACCGCGCGCAAGCCCGGCGAAGCTGCGCCGAGCGGCGCGCTGAAGGCCGCGCTGACCACGCATCTCAAGCTGACGATTCTCGGCACTTTCGCCGAGTTGGGCGGCTCCGTGTCGGTCTACATCACCGCCTTTTTTCTGCCGAGTCATGCGGTGCGCGCGCTGCATCTTTCGTCGACGTCGGCGGTGATCTCCGGTATCGTCAGTTCGCTTGCGCTGTTCGTCGCCGCGCCGCTCGCCGGCATGCTCGCGGACCGCTACACCCGCAAGCGCGTGCTCGTGATTTCGCGCGTCGTGATGCTGTTGCTCGTGTATCCGGCGTTTGCATTCCTGAGCGCGCATCCGTCGATGACGGCGCTTTGCATCGTGTCCGCGCTGCTCGCCGTGTTCGTATCGGGCCAGATCGTGCCCGTGCTCGTGATGATCCCGGAACTGTTCCCGAAGCATGTGCGTGCAACCGGAATTGCATTGACGTATGTTGTGAGCGCATCGTTTTTCGGCGGCTTCTCGCCGTTTATCGCAAGCTGGCTGGTCGCGCGCACCGGCAATCCGCTCGCGCCGGCCTGGTATGTGGCCGCCGCATGCGCGATTTCGCTCGTGCCGGTAATCTGGCTGAAGGACCGCACCGGCGAAGCGCTCGGCTGACAAAGAAAGACACAATGAGCACAATGAGTGGAGACGATATGAGTCGAGACAACGATTTGCCCGGCCGTAGCGCGGTCGAGTTGCGCCGGATGATCGGCGCGAAAGAGATCTCGCCCGTCGAACTGCTGGAGGCGTGCATCGCGCGAATCGAGGCGGTGAATCCGGCAGTCAACGCGATCACCGCAACCGACTTTGTGGCCGCGCGCGCCGCCGCGAAACGCGCGGAAAAGCAGGTACTCGACGGCGAGCCGCTTGGCCTTCTGCACGGCTTGCCGCTCGGCGTGAAGGACCTCGAAAATACCGCCGGACTCCTGACGACTTATGGTTCGCCGATGTCGCGTGGCAACGTGCCGACGCAAGACGTGGTGCTCGTCGAGCGTCTGCGTGCCGCCGGCGCGATCGTCACCGCGAAGACCAACGTGCCCGAACTCGGCGCCGGCGCGAACACGCGCAATCCGGTGTGGGGCGCGACCGGCAATCCGTTCAACACAGCATTGAATGCAGGCGGCTCGTCGGGCGGTTCGGCCGCCGCGCTCGCGTGCGACATGCTGCCCGTGTGCACCGGCTCGGACACCGGCGGCTCGTTGCGCATTCCCGCTTCCAAATGCGGCGTGGTGGGCTTTCGTCCGACGCCGGGACTCGTGCCGAATTCGCGCAAGCTGGTGGGCTGGTCGCCGATCTCGGTGGTCGGGCCGATGGGCCGCAGCGTCGCCGAAGCGTGCTTGCAGCTCGCCGCTACCGTGGGCATCTCGGCGGGCGACCCGCTCAGCTTTGCCGCCGATCCGCTCAGCTTCGCCGCGCCCGCCGACATCGACCTCGCCACATTGCGCGTGGGCTGGACCGAAGACTTCGGCAGTTGCGACGTGGATGCGTCGATCCGCAACGTGTTTCGCGAACGCATCGCGCTGATCGCGCCGTCTTTCCGTTCATGCGAGGAAGTGAGCTTCGATCTCGGCGACGTACACCGCTGCTTCGACGTGATCCGCGCGGAGAGCTTCGTCGCCGGTCTGCACGATGCCTATACGCGCGATCCGGCGCAACTCGGCCCGAACACACGCGCCAATTACGAGCTCGGCGCAAGCATGAGTCTCGCGGACAGCGCGTGGGCCCAGGCCGAACAGACGCGCATCTTCAAACGCTTTCAGGCCGCGTTCGAGCAGTACGACGTGATTCTCTCGCCGACCACGCCCGTATCGCCGTTTCCGTGGCAGCAGTTGTACGCCGCGCAAATCGACGGGCGCGAGCAGGACAACTATTACCGCTGGCTCGCGCTCACCTATGTCGTCACGCTGACGACGCATCCGGCGCTGTCGCTGCCGTGCGGTGTCGATCACGCGGGCATGCCGTTCGGCTTGCAAATCGTCGGGCCGTTTCATGGCGACCGCAAGACGCTCGCCGTCGCGCATGCGATGGAGCAGGTGTTCGCGCAGTCGCCTGCGTTGCGCCGTCCGCGACCCGATCTGTCGAAGCTCACGAAAGCGGACGCGTCGTTGAAATCGATCGTGACGTCGCCCCCTCTTTTTAACGACGCCGACGCGAACGGCTCGGGCCTCTCAGCGGTTTAACGATGACAACAATGAAGTTCGATACCGTCGTACTCGGCGCCGGCATTGTCGGCGTGTGCGTGGCCGTGCATTTGCAAAAGCGCGGCCGACAGGTCGCGCTGGTCGACCGCAAGGCGCCAGGCAACGAGACCTCGTTCGGCAATGCCGGATTGATTCAGCGAGAAGGCGTGTACCCGTACGCATTTCCGCGCGGACTGGGTGCATTGCTTCGCTATGCGCGCAACCAGTCGCTCGACGTTCGCTACCACGCCGATGCGCTATTTCACGCCGCGCCGTTTCTGTGGAGATACTGGCGCAACTCCGACCCGGCGAAACACGCCGCGATTGCAAAGTCATATTCGACGCTGATCGAACATTGCGTGAGCGAGCATCGCTCGCTGGCCGCGCAAGCGGACGCAAGTGCGCTGTTGCGTCCCACGGGCTGGATCAAGGTGTTTCGCAGCAACGCTGCTCAGGACGCGGAACTGCGAGTCGCCGATCGATGGAGCCGCGAATACGGCGTCGAATTCGAAGCGCTCGACGCCGCCCACCTGCAGCACATCGAGCCCGATCTCGACAAGGCATTGCTCGGCGGCCTGCGCTACACGCAAGCGGATTCGGTGAGCGATCCGAACGCGCTCGTCACGGCCTACGCGAAATACTTCGAGGCGCTCGGCGGACGGTTCTTCACCGGCGACGCCAATACGCTGCGCAACGGCTGGGAGGTCACGACAAACGCAGGGACGATCGCGGCTTCATCGGCGGTGGTCGCGTTGGGGCCGTGGTCCGGCGTGCTCAGTTCGCGGCTCGGGTATCGGCTGCCGCTCGGCGTCAAGCGCGGCTACCACATGCATTACGCGGCACGCGCGGGCGCGCGCCTCAATCATCCGGTGCTCGACGCCGAGCGGGGCTATCTGCTCGCGCCGATGGCGCGCGGCATCCGCCTGACGACCGGCGCTGAAATCGCATTGCTCGATGCGCCGAAAACGCCCACGCAACTCGCCGCCGTCGAACCGATTGCACGCACGCTGTTCCCACTCGACAAACGCCTCGACGATCAACCGTGGATGGGCGCGCGGCCCTGCACGCCGGACATGATGCCCGTGATTGGCCGCGCCGAAAAACATCAGGGCTTGTGGTTCGCATTCGGTCACGCGCATCATGGACTCACGCTCGGGCCGGTGACCGGTCGCCTGATCGCCGAAATGATGACGGGTGAAGAAACGCTCGTGGACACGCATCCGTTCAGAGTGGACAGGTTCTAACGTCAAACGCGGGCAGCGCGCCTGCCGCTTCGTGCGGGAAGCGCGCCTGCCGCTTCATTTAGTGCAGCGGTTGCAGCGCGGTCCAGCGCGTCCAGCCGCTATCGCCTGCTACCGGGCTGATCCGCAATGCGCGCGAGCCGTCGGCGAAAATGATCGACTCGGCATGACATGCTTCTGGGTCCGGAATATCGCGCGGACCCACAAAGCCGACGACATGTTTGAACGAAAGATTGCCTTCGCGCAATATGTCGAGATAGGCGGGCTCCTCGTTATCGAATGGCTGAGCGGTGCAACGGTTCAACAGCACAGCAGCGATTTCTGCATCACACATGTTCTCTCTCTCCTGACTGACTAACGCGACACCTCCCATGCCGGTGGCGTTCAAGCTCGTCATTTTTATGAAATCATTCTAGAAGTCATGGCCGAAAACGCCAGCCCTCTCGCGCATTCGTTATCTGGGCATACGCTTTCTCCTGAAGCGGTCCGCGTCCGATAATCTGCCGGCGCAATCGGCCGCGTTTCCAGGGCGGCCGAACAGATAGCCTTGCAGCGCGTCGCAGCCCATCTCGCGCAGCATGACTGCCTGCTGTTCGGTTTCCACGCCTTCAGCCGTGACGCACATTCCGCATGCATGAGCCATTTTTACGAGCGCCTCTGCAATGGCCGCGCAATCCGTGTCGTCCGGCAAACCGGCGACAAACGAGCGGTCGATCTTCAGGCCATGCAGCGCAAAACGCTTCAGATACGACAGCGACGCGTAGCCCGTGCCGAAGTCGTCGATTGCGAGCGTGACGCCTAGTTTCGCGAGTGCGGCCATCGTCGCGCGCACGGTGGCATCGTCCGGCAGCAGAATGCCCTCGGTGATTTCGAGCTGCAAAGCGGAGGGGTCGAGCCCGCTGTTCGCAAGGCACGCAGCGACACGTTGCACGAGCCGCGCGTTGAACTGCACCGGCGAAATATTCACGGACACATTGACATCCGGCGCGATGCTCCAGCGCCAGTTCGCGACCTGTGCGCATGCCTGCTCGAGTACCCAATCGCCGATGTCTTCCATCAAGCCCGCCTGTTCGGCAATCGGGATGAATTCGGCGGGGGCCACGTCGCCAAGTTCGCTGCTGGTCCAGCGCAGCAATGCCTCCACAGCTATGGTTTCGCGCGACGCCGCCGCCACGACTGGCTGATACGCAATTGTTAATTCGCCCGCCTTGAGCGCATCGCGCAGCCGGTTCTCGATCGCAAAGCGGCGCTGCGCAGCCTCTTTCATATCGCGCGTGAAAAAGCACACGTTGCCGGGTGCATGGACTTTCGCGCGACGCATCGCGGCGCCGGCATCGCGCATCAGCAGCGCCGCATCGCGAGCGCCGTCGTTGGAGCGCGCAACCCCCACCGACGCACTCACGCGATACTCGCGCCCCGCGATCACGAACGGCTCGGCGAATAACGCGAGCATCTGTTGCGCGAAGGCAGCTAGCATCGGCATGTGACCGTGATGTTCGGTAACGATCAGGAACTCGTCGCCGCCGATCCGCGCAAGCAGATCGTTCGTGGCGAGCGCGCGCGCGAGCCGCTGGGCGACGCTGCGCAACAGGCGGTCGCCGAGATCGTAGTCAGCAATGTCGTTGATCCTGCTGAAGCCATCCACGTTGACCACCAGCATTGCCACACGCGCCGCCCGCGCGGACTTCAGCAGTTGTTGAGCGCGCCCTGTCGCGTAGGCACGGTTATAGACACCGGTGAGCGAATCGATAAACAATGCATGCAGGAGGCGTCCATCCGCCACCCTTTGCACAGTAGGGCTTTTCAATGTTGCGTCGTCATGTGCGAAGTGCAATGGGACGCCGGAAGCGGTTGCCGGTACGGAAACTTGCTCGGTCATCATTACACTCCTATGCTAGGCATTACGCATTCAGCAGACAGCTTGCCGTTTTATGCATGCAGCTAAATTTTTATAGCCGTCAAGACTACGAGGTGTAGAGCTTTATCGCGCGAGAAAAAACACGCGCCGCCATGCGGTAGCCGTGCCTCCACGATATTCCCGCATAGGCCGCTTGAGAACGCGCCACGCCGGTGAACGCGTAAAGCAACGGCAAACGCTTTACCACACGCGGTATAAACCGCTGGGCCACAAATGAAAATTCATCAGCTACGCGCCCTCATCGCCATTGCCGATGCGGGAAGTGTCAGGGGTGCCGCGCGAACGCTCAATTCGTCGCCGGCGGCCGTAACGCAAAATATTCAGCAATTGGAAGAAGCGGCACACGTTCAACTCGTTGTGCGCACATCGTCCGGAGTGACGCTCACCGAATGCGGGCAAACCCTGCTTCTGCATGCACGGCTCGTCGCCGCGCAAATGGTGCGTGCGCATCAGGCGATGGACGCAATGCGCGGCGAGCCAAGCGGGCGTCTTTCGATTGCGGTGACCGCGTGGGTCGCATTGACATTTCTGCCCGAAACAGTCGCGCGCTTTCGCGCCAGAATGCCGGCAATACAACTGGAATTATTCGAAGGCTTACTCGCGATCGCGACACCGCGCTTGCGCGACGGCAGCCTGGACATTTATGTCGGGCGTCAATCGCCGAGTGTCTCTGCGTGCGATTTCAACTATCAGCCGCTGTTCGCCACGAGCCGCGCGGTCGTCGCACGCCTGGGTCATCCGCGCGCGGAATCGCGTTCTCTCGCTGAATTGCTCGACGACGACTGGCTGGTTGCGCTCGATCCGGAAACCGAGGGGCATGCGCCCTATCAGATGTTCTCCCGCTACGGATTGCCGGTGCCGCGCAGCATCCACTTTCTCCATTCGCTCACCGTGGCGGTCGCACTGCTCAAGCGCACGGACATGGTGAGCATCTTTCCGTGGCCGCTCGTCGAACTCTGCGCGGCGCGCGACGGTTTGTGCGCGATCCCTTTGCGCGAAGAACTCGAGGACTCGACGGTCGGCATCATCACGCGCACGGGCGAGCCTTCCGATGCCGCGTCGCAGTGCTTTATCGATTGCCTGCTCGAAACGATCCGCGATGAATCGTGGGGCCGCACGACGGAGATTCGCCGCGCCATGCAATCGGTGGAAGTGCTCGTTTAGCGCGCCTCGCTCGCTTTAAATAAAAAACGCCGCGAGCCCGAAGGCCCGCGGCGTCAATAACACTCGATCCGTAAAGAACGATCAGGCGGTCACGGCCACTCGCCGCGGCGACAGCGCCGACACGACGAACGCCACCACGATGTTCGCGACCAGTGCGATCAGGCCGATATAAACCGGATACACGGCGTCGCCGAGATGCAGTGCGAACACCGGCTTGAGCCCTTGCGAAATCGCGAGCGACGTGCCAAGCAAAATGCCGACGAGCCAACCGCTAAAGAGACCCGGCGTATTCAGGCGCCGCGTGTACAGCGAGAACACGATAGCCGGGAAGATCTGCAAGATCCACACGCCACCGAGCAATTGCAGGTCGATCGCATATTGCGTCGGCAGGAACACGATGAACAGCAACGCGCCGAACTTCACCACGAGCGACACGATCTTCGCGTTCGCCGCCTCGGCTTCAGGCGTGATATTCGGCGACACCAGCGGACGCCACAAATTGCGCGTGAACAGATTGGCCGCGCCGATCGACATGATCGCTGCCGGAACCAGTGCGCTAATCGCAATTGCAGCCGCTGCAAAACCGACGAACCACGACGGGAACAGCGTGTTAAAGAGCGCCGGCACGATATCCGAAGCCGACTTCACATGCACGCCGGCCGCAATCGCCATATAACCGAGCAACGCGATCAGGCCGAGCAGCAGCGTATAAGCCGGCAGGAAAATCGCATTCTTGCGGACCGTTTTTGCCGAAGAGGACGAGAGCACCGCCGTCATCGTGTGCGGATACATGAAGGCCGCGAGCGCCGAACCCAGTGCGAGCGATGCATACGCAGTGAATTGCGTCGGCTTGAGAATGATGCCGGTCGCGCCGCCCTTCGCCTTGAAGTAGGTATCCGCTGCGTCGAACACATGCGCGTAGCCGCCGAGTTTCGCGGGAATCAGCCACACCGCCGCGATCACGACGATGTAAATCATGATGTCCTTCACGAACGCGATCATCGCCGGGGCGCGCAAGCCGCTTGCATACGTGTACAGCGCGAGAATCACGAACGCGACGATCAGCGGCAATTCGCCGGTCACGCCGAGTCCCTTGATCACCACTTGCATGCCGACCAGTTGCAGCGCGATATACGGCATGGTCGCCACGATACCGGTCAACGCGACCGCGGCCGGAAACCACTTGCCGCCGTATTCGCCGTGCACGTAGTCCGCTGCCGTGATGTGGTTCTTCGCATGCGCGATTTTCCACAACTTCGGCATCACCGCGAACACGAACGGGTAAACGATGATCGTGTACGGCAGCGCGAAGAAACCATACGCGCCGACGGAATAGACGAGCGCCGGCACCGCGATCACCGTGTAGGCGGTATAAAAGTCGCCGCCGACGAGGAACCAGGAAATGACCGTGCCGAACTGCCGGCCGCCCAGACCCCATTCGTGCAATTGCGTGAGGTCGCCGCGTTTCCAGCGGGCGGCAAAGAAACCGATTACCGTGACAAGCACGAAGAATGCGATGAAGACGGTCATCGCCACCGGATTGACGGGGTTCAGGTCGCTCATTTGACACCTCGGTACACGACGTAAATCAGCAGCGAGGTCAACGGCACCCACAGGAACTGATACCAGTAGAAGAACGGAAAACCGGCGAACGACGGACGCGTGTCGTTATAGAACGGCAGCCACAAGAGCGCGATATACGGAAGCAAAAGAATGAGCCATAGCCATGACCGGCCGGCGGATGGGGAGGTCTCCATGTACATCTCCTAGGTCTATTATTGACACCACGCATCCGGACTTGTGATCCGGCGCGCGGAAATCCGGTAACGGGTATTCGTGTGAAATACCCGCGCAGTCATCTGCCGAAACCGGAATCTGCTTTTGCGCACTGCCGACGCATGAGCGCGAAAACGTCCGCAAGACGCAATGCGCCGCGGGGATGTAGTATTCGCCTTCGTAAGCGTCCTCACAAGCGCGCAACTACGTAAGCCGGCTACGTATTACTACGTAGTCCACTGGCCGTCTTTTCAACGATGAAACTCAAAGCCAAGATCGTCTTGCTGGCTATCGTGCCCTTTCTTGCGGCTATCGCCAGCATCGAAATCGGCGTGCGCCGCGAAGCGACCGCGCTCGCGCAAACACAGCACGCGACGACTCAGGCCGCGTACATGGCGAGCAAGGAAATCGAGCTCAAGCATTACGTCGAATTGGCCACGTCCGCGATCGCGCCGCTTTACGAAGCCGGCGAAGATAACGCACGCGACGACGCGCTGCGCCGCACGCGCGCGCTCGACGTGCTCGAGAAGATGGACTTCGGCAAGGACGGCTATTTCTTCGTCTACGACATGCATGGCCGTTCGCTCATGCATCCGCGCGAGCCGCATCTCGTGGGACGCGATTTGTCGGAACTGCGCGATCCGCAAGGCGTGCTCACCATCCAGAAGCTGCTCGCCGCGGCATCGCAAGGCGGCGGCTATGTGCGCTATCTGTGGCATCGTCCGTCGACGGGCAAGCTCGCTTCGAAACTCGGCTACGTGGTGCCGCTCGAACGCTGGGGCTGGATGATCGGCACCGGCATCTATCTCGACGACGTCGACACGGCGCTCGCGCATATCGACGAGCGCGCGGCGATCAATATCGATCGCACGATGATGTGGATCGACGCGATCGCACTCGCGGGGCTCGCCGCTATCGCGCTGTGCGCGCTCGTGCTCAACGTCACCGAATATCGCAGCGCCGACGCAAAGCTGAAGCGGCTCGCGCAGCAGGTGGTCGAATCGCAGGAGAACGAACGCGCGCGGCTTTCGCGTGAATTGCATGACGGCATCAGCCAGATGATGGTGTCAGTGAAGCTGCTGCTCGAATCGGCGCTCGCGCGTTTCGAGCGCAGCGAAACGCGCGTGCCCGCCGCGGAAGCCGCGCTGTCGACCAGTCTCACGCGTCTCGGCGACACGTTGCGCGAAGTGCGGCGTATTTCTCATGCGCTGCGCCCGTCGATGCTGGACGACCTGGGCGTCGCGGCAGCCATCGAACAACTCACGCGCGAACTGAGCGAACAGTCGGGCATTGAAATCGGCTTCACGCAGATCACGCATACTCACGCCGCGGTTTTAACGGATGCGGTGAACACCGTCCTGTTCCGCATTGCTCAGGAAGCGCTGACCAACATCGTGCGCCATGCGCGTGCGTCGAACGCGGCGCTCTCGCTGGAAGTGTCGAACGATGCCGTCGCGCTCACAATCGCCGACAACGGCAGCGGTTTCGATGTCGCGCATGCGTTTGTCGGCCGCCGCTCGGGCGTGGGGCTGCGCAATATGCGCGAGCGCGTGGAAGCGTTAGGCGGTACGCTCGCGCTCAACTCGCAGCCGGGCCATACGCTCGTCACCGCGCGTGTTCCGCTCGTCGCCGGTACAACGGAGCCTCATAAGCAGAGCCTGCAGGAAGTGTCTTCATGAACGATATCTCACATCCCATTGCCCGTCTGATTCTGGTCGACGATCATCCGCTCGTTCGCGACGGCTTGCGTGCGCGGCTCGAAGCAGTGCGCAACCTGGAGGTAGTCGGCGAAGCAGGCAATGCACAGGAAGCGCTCGCGCTCGCCGCGAGCCTGGAGCCTCACCTCGTGCTGATGGATGTCGGCATGAACGGAATGAACGGCATTGCGCTTGCCGGCATGTTTCATGAGCGATTCCCCGCGATTCGCGTATTGATGCTGTCGATGCACGACAACCTCGAATACGTCACGCAGGCAGTGCGCGCGGGCGCGAGCGGTTATGTGCTGAAGGACTCGCCGTCGACCGAAATCATTCAGGCGATTAGCGCCGTGCTCGACGGAAAGACCTATTTCAGCGCGGGACTTGGCGCCCGATTGATTCAGGCTTCGGCGATGCAATCGCCGGTTGAACGGCTCACGCCGCGCGAACGCGATATTCTCGATGCACTCGCCGAGGGTTTGTCGAGCAAGCAGATTGCTCAACGCAACGATCTGTCGGTGCGTACTGTCGAGACACATCGCCTGAACCTGAAGCGCAAGCTCGATATTGAAGGCCAGGCCGAATTGATCAAGTTTGCGGTCGAGAACCGGCGCACGAGCCGCTAATAAGAAGAACGTCTCGCTGCGCAACGAGTGGAGACAATCAGCATGACACTGAGACGATTCACGCCGCGGCCGGCGAGTGCATTGCAATGCACGGCTTTATGTCTATCGTTGTTTTCCGCTCTGTCTCTCGCTCACGGCGAAGAACAGCGAATCAATCGCGGACATGACCCGTTCTTTCAGATTTCCAAAGCCATTGACGGATGCCCAGCACCGCTCGGCCCACTCGAAACCGAACAGGAATGGCTCGCCGACAGTCATTACCGCATTGAACGCGGCAACAGTTGCTGGATAGAAGGGCGTTGCCGCTTACCCAACGCTTATCTGTACGACAAGGAAATTGCGGAGGCCGTGCAGCGGCGTCTCGCCAATATCAATGCCGCGACTCATTGGCGCGAACATTCGACGCTTTGGCTCACGCTGCAACGTCGCTTTGTCTATGTGGAAGGCTGCGTATCGTCTGGCTTCGACAAGCAGGCGTTCCTCAGCGAACTCGCGAAAACTGCGGACGTCGAGCGCGTAATCGATAATACGACGACCAACCCGCGCGCCCCACGACTGCCTTATAAAACGCTTGCAGAACCGGATCGGCCGGTACTCGATCCGGGTAACTAACCTGGCGCGCGGCAAACAGGCCGCGCCGCTCTGGATAGATCTACCGTACCAGTGCAAATGCCTCGCGGCTTGCGATTTCAGCCGCGCCGTATACACCGACCAGCGTGTAATCGGACGCTATGCACTCGAACGTGGACTCCAGAAACGTAATGACGAAATGACGCTTCGCCAGTTCCGGCAATGACACTGCGGCGAGTTCATCGAC
The DNA here is from genome assembly GCF_046054045.1 of Paraburkholderia sp. RL17-368-BIF-A. NCBI lineage: Bacteria > Pseudomonadati > Pseudomonadota > Betaproteobacteria > Burkholderiales > Burkholderiaceae > Paraburkholderia > Paraburkholderia sp. RL17-368-BIF-A. The sequence goes on along the minus strand of NZ_JARESN010000011.1, from coordinate 210,312 downwards.
AAGAGAAGAGTTGATCACTTCCTGTGCGGCAAAAGCGGCCAGACCTTGCGACGCGAGCGGATGAATCTCGAGATCGCCATCGCCCGGTGGCCCTAGCCGATGAAACACCGTGTCGGGGAATAACACTGCGCAGAACGGATCGTCGTCGGGATCGAACGGACCGAACCGCTCGAAGTCGGACTCGGCAATCGGATAAGCGAGAATCACCCGGCGATCGCTCGCGACAATGAACGGCTCCGCTGCGTCGGCTGCGGGATGAGGAACTGAGTCCAGCAGGAGAACCTGATCCTCCTGCTGGGGCGATTCATGTACGCTCGTCATGTACTTCGCTGTGCCAGTGCGCTTATGCGCTCGCCGCGGTGGACGCGACCGGTGCCGCAGCGGTCACTGCGGGTTGCGAACTTGCGGCTTTCTTGCGGCCCGGAAGTTTGCTCGCAGTTTTGCTTGCTGCCTTTTTTGCGGTGACTTTTCGCGCGGCGGTTTTCTTTGCAGCGGGTTTTACCGCAGCTTTTTTAGTGGCAACAGATTGACTACCCGCCCGCGCCTTTTTCGCCACAACCTTTTTCGCAGCCGCGGATTTCACTTTGCCGGCCTTGCCCGCCACCGACGCTGCGCCGCCGTCGATCAGAAACCTGCTGCGATCCTTCACCGATGCAAGCCATGCAGGCGCCGGGCCGCGTCCGCTCCAGGTCGCACCGGTTGACGGATTGCGATACTTCGGCGGTTGCGCGCCTTTCGGCTGACCTTTGGCTTTCGCGTTGTTAGCGGCAACGCTGCCCCACTTCGATTCGCTTGCGCCGTCGATCAGAAACACGCTGCGGTCTTTCGCGGTTGCAATCCAACCGGGCGCGCGGCCGTGTCCGGTCCAGGTCGCACCGGTTTTGTGATCGCGATACTTCGGAATCTTCTGTCCGGCCGCCGCGGCCTTTGCGTTGCCGGCATGGCCGTTAAGGCCCTTGGCCGCGCGCCGCGCTTTTGCTTGCGCTTCGATGTCGGCGGTAGTCAGGCCGTGCTTAAGCATCAATTCGCGAATCTGGTCGATTGCGACTTGCGCTTTCCTTGCAATAAGGGCGTCAGCTTGCGCCTGGAGCTTCTTAAGCTTTGCCTGGATTTGCTCTAACGTGGGCATTGAATTGCTCCTTATGTGGTAATCGAACGAACTATGCCATGAATAACGTGGGAACGGCGTAGCCGGATGGCCATAAAAAACCGAATTCTGACTTGCTCTACGCGTGCGGAATACAAAAAGTTCTCTTCGATGCAATCGATAGACGCCTTTAGCATGCATTCGTTCTTTGCCTGTGCCACTTTTTATGGACTCTTTATTACGCGTTGCTTCTTTCTTTATTCCGGCGCTCTCTTTCTTTCCAATTGTTGCCGGACCGCTCAGGTCGGGGTAAAAACGACAACCTGACGGTCCGCAATGTATCTGACGCTGCGCAAAAAGCGATACTGCTGGCCATCGGCGGTGATCCGGTTAAGTCCTATGCGGGTCAGCGCGAGAATCTCGTCAGCCTGCCCGGCCTGTACCACGCCCTCATCGCGCAAATCTTCCAGAGAAGCGGACGGATCGCCGATATAAACACTGCGCACGTGCGCTCCAATTCTCATGAGAACGACGCTTTCGCCCTCGTCGAGCGCCAGTTCAAGATAGGCCGCCAGAATTCGCAGCGACTCGGGCGTGCAAGTCTGGGCCTGATAGATCGCGGCATTCGATGGCGTCATGTCGGTTCCCCGTCACCTGTATCGAGAAAAGGCGGCACTGTGCATTGCGGCAAGAGCCGCTTCTACTATAGGCAAGCATTCGGAGATTCAAAGGCTTCGAGTTCATTTTTTAACGCCGCAGTGGCCGTAACCGTGCGTTACCAATCTCGCAGCGCTGTTTCACCTGTGTCGTGGGCGCGCTTCTACACTTCAGCCGTCCATCGAGACAAAGCTTTGGCAGCGCACTTCAAGTGCAAGGAGAAGGAAAATGAACAAGAAGATCGTTGGCGCAGCACTCGGTCTGGCAGTTCTCGCCGCATCGTCGGTTGCTTCTGCCCATGTGAATCTCGCCGTCGGCGTCGGCATTCCGGTCGGCGTCTATGCGCCGCAGCCCGTTTATGTGGCGCCTCCGGTTGCGTACGGCCCTGCCCCGGTCGCGGTAGCCTATGGCGGTTATCGCGCTTATGACGGCCGCGACGCGTGGCGCGAACGCCGCGAATGGCGGGAACGCGAATGGCGCCGCGAGCACTGGCGCGAGCATGAATGGCGCGAGCGGCAACGCTGGGGTTATTGAGGCGGCGCTATCGCTTTGAGCGTTCGGGCGGGGCGGTCAGTACTTTCATCTGAAACCGGGCCATAAAGACATAAAGAGGCCGCCCGCTTGGCGGTCTCTACTCATTCGCGCATGAACGCATCATGCGATTCGCAGGCCGTGAGCCGGCAGCACTTCCTGAGTCGTCACGAAACGGTGCTGTTTTACCGCGTCATGAAAGAGCCGGTAGTCGCTCTTTTCGAATGCCTCGCTCCACACGGGCTTTTCGCCGGAGTCGTCTTCCGCGCGAAGACCGGTGGCTTTGTACTTCCATGAGCCGACTCCCTTCGGCACATAGTCCGGAATGGCCTCTTTCAGGCCGGGAATGCCGCCCTCCTTCACGAACTCGCAGATCGCCCGCAACCGCTCGTTGTCGTCCATGATCCGGTTGGTATCGAGCAATTCGGTGAGCGTCGCTTTCACGTTTTGCGGCATGCCCTCTTCGTTTTCGAAGTCTTCGCGCCCGGCCACATACGCGCGAACCGCGCGGCACGCCATGTCGGCGGCTTCGACAAACTCCGGCAGGTTGTGTCGCTGTATGAACATATTCCTGCCGTCGATGTAATGCCACTTCGCCCACGGCTGATCGGGATAATGCAACGCGGCGCCGTGGCCCACAGGTAGCGCAAGCGTCAGCACATCGGCTTCGACGTGCTGCACCAGGTGCTGCATGGCGAGCGTGAGATTCTCGAGCCAGCCCGTGCGCGTGCAATCTTGCGCCTCGAGAGAATGAACCCGGTTGCCCGGACTTTCGATGCCCGCGAACCCCTGATGCGCCCACGTATCCACATACGTATGCAGCGTCACGCCGAGACGATGCAAGCCCATCTCCGTGCTGCGCTGCCGGATAGCGCGCCGCACCACCTCGCGCGCGACCGTGCTGTCCGCGCGGCACACGGCTTTTTCGTCGAGCGTCGCGCCCTCTCCTGCCGGCAGAAAATGAAACGGCGCCCACACGAGCCGGTTCTGGTCGTTCTCTGTATTCGCATAGTCGAAGGTCTTGTGCGCGGTGGCGAAGCGTTCGAACGTCTCGCCGCCCTGAAAACGCAGGATGCCCGGCGTGGTTGCATCGTCGACATACTGGCACGCATGGGCGACGGTCAGCGCCTGGCTCGGCGTCATTCCGCCAACTCGCGCGACGATATAGACCACGCCGTAATGAAAGTCGATATTCATGGCAGATTCTCCTCATGCACGATGAATGGCTACAACAGCACTGGTAAACGAGCGAGTAGGCGGCGAGTTGAAAAGACGTCGTTCTTTATGCCCTACGCGGTGTTGTCGTGTTTTATTCCATCCTCTATCCGACTGCGGGCCACTGCGGGCCACTGCAGCCCATAAAAAAACCCCGCAACGTTATCCGTTGCGGGGTTGCGTTTCAGCGCACGTCGCGCCTTATTTGACGATGTCGACCAGCTCGACTTCGAACGTCAAGTCGCTGTTCGGCGGAATCGTGCCCACGGCGCGGCTGCCGTAGGCGGTGACGGCTGGGCACGTCAGTTTTGCCTTGCCGCCCACTTTCATGGTTTGCACGCCCTGCGTCCAGCACGGAATCACGCGGTTCAGCGGGAACGTTGCCGGACCGCCGTGTTTCGCGGACGCGTCGAATTCAGTGCCGTTCGCAAGCGTGCCGCGATAGTTGACCTTCACGACATCGGTGGCGGCCGGCTGCGCGCCGGTGCCTTGCACGAGGTGTTCGACAACCACGCCCGAAGGCAACTTCTCAGTAGAAGCGGCAGCCATCGCCGTCGACGAAAGTACAGTAGCGGCAAGCAGAGCAACGATAGATTTCAAAACGAATCTCCAGATGGGTAGTACGGTTCATTCTAGCGCACGGAATAGAGGGCGCTGCTAATCCAGCCGCAGCACCGCAACGTTATCGGCCGCCATATCGCCATGCGCGACGAAATCCGCCAGCGCCGTTTCCCGTTCGCGGACGTCGGCAAGCACGGCCGGGTCGAGCCGCGCGACGATGACTTCTTCGCGTTCGCGGCTGGCTTCTTCGATCACATCGCCATAGGGACTCCAGATTGCGCTCGCACCGCATGTGTCCCAGCCGCCGGTCATGCCGACATGATTCGACAGCAACACATACATCGTATTGTCGAACGCGCGTGCGGGGAACCAGATGCGCGACTGGTGATAGCCGGACTTCACGCTAAAGAGCCCGCTCACGAGATAGGCGTGCGCGCCGTTTACGGCCGCCATGCGCGCGTGCTCGGGAAAGCCCGAGTCGTAGCACACGCCGAGTGCGAGCCGCCATCCGTCGAGTTCGAGCATGCAGCCTTGCGTGCCCGGCCGGTAGACTTCCGTTTCGCTTCTATATAGATACTGCTTGTGATACGGCTTTGCGTCCTCGCCGCGGCAATCGAATACGAGCGACGAAATATGCAGGCCGTCCGCGCCGCGCGTGGCCGCGCCGACAATTGCCGCAATGCCGCGTCGGCGGCAAATCTCGCGGATCGGATCGAGACGTGCATCGGCGAGTTCGAATGCGTATTGCGCTGGGTCGCCGGCGATCAGGCCGGGTTCATAGCCGCTCAGGAACTTCTCGGGAAAAACCACCAGTTGGGCACCGCGATCGGCGGCAAGACCGGTCAATTCGACCGTCTTCATGATGTTTGCCGTCACGTCTCCGCAAACCGGTTGCGCTTGCGCGGCCGCAATTTGCAGGGGTGATCGGGGCAACGCTGCGAACTTGTTATTCACCGTCAACTCCCTTATTGAATCGAGCGCAGGTTCAGCGCGGACCCGATTGCGGATGGCCAATGGCGGGAGCCCGCGCGTCTGAAGCGAGGCATTTAAACATGGACCGCGGCGGCGTGTCAGCGCAATTCTCTTGAACCAGCGCTTTGCGCGCGCGGTCCACGTAGAAGAGGTACGGCGAAGTATCGTCGTGCGCAACCCGATGCCAACGAGCGCTTTCAACTTTCAATGAACGAGCCGGTCGATCCCGACAAGCAGGACAGTGCGCCGCCTTCGGCCGTGCCGGAGCGACCCCGCGCGCCACGACCGCGACGCATTCCGCGCAGCCGCGAGCAACAGGCGCGGCTCGACGCTCGCGAGCCGGCATTCGAGCCGCTGCCGTTTTCCATCGACGAAGAGGCGGCGCGGCGCCCTTTCGCCGGGAAGCTGCATGCGTGGTTCGAAGCGCGGCGTTGGCAGCCGTTCGATTTTCAGCGCGAGGTGTGGCGCGAGATGGAGCGAGGCGCGAGCGGCTTGCTGCATGCAACCACGGGCGCGGGCAAGACGTGGGCCATCTGGTTCGGCGCGCTTGCCGCGTTCGCGCGAGCCGTACCTTCCCATTCAGCGGCGACGCGTCGGCGCGCCACAAGCATGCAGCCCGAGCCGCTCACCGTCCTCTGGATCACGCCGATGCGCGCCCTTGCCGCCGATACGGCACGCGCACTGCAAAGCTCAGCGATCGAACTGGCCGTGCCGTGGACGGTGGGCTTGCGAACCGGCGACACGTCCTCCGCCGAACGCGCGCGGCAGAACCGGCGCATGCCGTCAGCGCTGATTACGACGCCCGAGAGTCTGTCGCTGATCCTGACGAGACCCGATGCGCGCGAAGTACTCTCGCACGTAAAGCTCGTGGTCGTCGACGAATGGCATGAACTGCTCGGCAACAAGCGCGGCACGCAGACACAACTGGCGCTGGCGCGGCTCGCGCATTGGCGGCCCGATTTGCAGATATGGGGGTTGTCGGCGACGCTCGGCAACCTTCCCTTCGCCGCCGATGTACTGCTCTCCCCGGTCCGAACCCCGCGTGTCAGCGTGCACGGCAAGCTGCCGAAGGCATTGATCGTGGACACGGTTATTCCCGAGACGATCGAGCGATTTCCTTGGGGCGGTCATATGGGAATGCGCCAGGTCGAGGCCGTGGCCGATGCAATCGGCGACGCGCAGACATCGCTCGTATTTACCAACACGCGCTCGCAATGCGAAGTCTGGTATCAGGCGCTGCTCGAAGCGCGTCCGCAATGGGCCGGCGCAATTGCGTTGCATCATGGTTCGCTCGATCAGGAAGTGCGCGAGTGGGTCGAGCGCGGCTTGAAGAACGGCTTGCTAAAGGTCGTTGTATGCACATCGAGCCTGGATCTCGGCGTCGACTTTCTGCCTGTGGAGCGCGTGTTTCAGATCGGCTCGCCGAAAGGCGTCGCGCGTTTGATGCAGCGCGCCGGCCGCTCGGGTCACGCGCCGGGACGGCCGTCGCGCGTGACCATCGTGCCCACGCACGCGCTGGAACTCGTCGAAGCGGCCGCCGCGCGCGAGGCAGTCGCGAAGCGGCAAATAGAAAGCCGCGAAACGCCGGACAAACCGTTTGATGTACTCGTCCAGCACCTGGTGACAGTGGCAATTGGCGGGGGCTTCGATGCGCGCGATCTCTACGACGAAGTTCGCACGACGTACGCGTACCGGCATCTGACGCAAAGTGAATTCGATTGGGCATTAGGTTTCGTCGAAGGCGGCGGCACCGCGTTGCGCGCGTATCCGGACTACCACCGCGTGGTGCGCGAAAACGACGGCCTGTACCGCGTGCCGCGCGAAGATCTCGTGCGGCGGCATCGCAACAACGTCGGCACCATCGTCGCGAACGGCACGCTGAATGTCGCGTATCTGGCGGGCGGCCGCATAGGCGCAATCGAAGAGTCGTTTATTTCGCGGCTGAAACCCGGCGATATTTTTACCTTCGGCGGACGTGCGCTCGAATTGATTCGCGTGCAGGACATGACTGCGTGGGTCAAACGCGCGACCTCGGCACGCGGCGCGATGCCGCAATGGGCAGGCAGCCGCATGCCGCTCTCCTCGGAACTCGCCGAGGCGACGTTGACGATGCTCGCGCGCGCCGCCGGCGGCATCTATGACGAACCCGAGATGCGCGCCGTTCGGCCGCTGCTCGAATTGCAGCAGAAATGGTCGGCTCTGCCGCAGCCCGGTTTGCTGGTGGCCGAAGTACTCAAGTCGCGCGAAGGGCATCACTTCTTCTGTTATCCATTTGCGGGGCGCACCGCGCATATCGGTCTTGGCGCATTGCTCGCCTGGAGAATCGCGCGAGAGAAGCCCGGTACTTTTTCTATTTCAATGAACGACTATGGTTTCGAGCTGTTGTCCGCGCAACCATTCGACTGGGCCGCGGCATTGGAGAGTGAATTGCTCTCGGCGGAACAACTCGATCACGACATTCTGGCGAGCCTCAATTCGTCGGAGTTGTCTCGACGACGATTCCGCGAAATTGCGCGCGTGTCGGGGCTCGTGTTTCAGGGACATCCAGGGCAGCAGAAAAGCGCCCGGCAATTGCAGGCCTCCAGCGGCCTTTTCTATGAGATCTTCCGCAATCATGACAGCGGCAATCTGTTACTCGATCAGGCTGATACCGAAGTGCTATTGCAGGAACTCGACGCGAAACGCATTCGTAGCGCGCTAGAACGAATGAACGCGAGCCGCCTCGTTCTCATGCATCCGAAAAAACCGACTCCCTTTGCGTTTCCGCTTATCGTCGGACGCCTGCGCGAGAAAGTCAGTACAGAGAAGCTCGCGGATCGCGTACAGCGCATGCTTGCGGAACTCGAGAAGGCGGCCCGCGTATGAAGCCTGCGTCGTTGCCCGTTGAAATTGCCGGCCATCCGCTCGTGCTGTCGAGCTTGCGCGCGGCCTTCGATCCCGCGCTGCGCTGTCTTTTCGTCGCCGATGCGCATTTCGGCAAGGACGCCGTGTTTCGTGCGCGCGGCGTGCCGGTGCCCATCGGTTCCACTGCCGACAACCTGATGCGTCTGGACATACTGATCGCCGAATTCGAACCGTCCACGCTCGTCTTTCTCGGCGATCTGCTGCATGCACGCGAGGCGCACGCCGAAGAGATTCTCGATGCATTGCATGTCTGGCGCGCGCGGCATCCGAGATTGCGAATCGTGCTCGTAGAAGGCAATCACGATCGGCATGCGGGCGCGTTGCCTGGTACGCTCAATGTGGAACTTGTGCTGGAGCCGTGGCGCGTTGGACCGTGGGCGCTGTGTCATCACCCGCAGACCGTCGACGGCGCGTACGCGCTCGCCGGCCATCTGCATCCTGTCTATCGAATCGCGACGCGCAACGACTCGGTTCGCGTGCCGTGTTTTCGTTTCGGCGTACAAGGCGGCGTGCTGCCCGCATTCGGCAGCTTTACCGGCGGTGCGCGCGACGACGGCCGCGTGAGTGGAGAAAGGGTTTTCGTCGTGGCTCACGACAAGGTCATTGAAGTGCCGCGCTGAGCCTTTCACGCAACGCGCGACTCACGCGAGTTTCGTCATACCTGTCACGCCAGAACTCCGCTATTAGCAGAGTTCGCCAACACTTTCACACGCGATCTTTTCCGCAAGCACATGCACCATTCGCGGCGCCGGCATTCCGTTGTCGGCGATACACGCTCGCAAAGGCACGCTGCGCGTGCTTCGCAGCAAACAGCGAAGCGCACGCGGGTTTACGTGCGTTTGAGTAGCGCGAAGCTCGCCGTTTACTGGACGCTGAACCAGGCTGTCAACATTCTTTCGGTCTGCTTGGGTCAGCCGACAGCGCTTGAAAAAGCGCCCTTACAACACCAGGAGACAAGCCATGGCTCAAGTGTCGAGCAGCGCCATCGAAGAACTGAAAACCGCCATACGTGGGCAGCTAGTACTGCCCGACGATCCCGGTTTCAACGAAGCCCGCAGCATCTGGAATGCAATGATCGACTGCCGCCCGGCGATGATTCTGCGCTGCGCCGGCGTCGCCGACGTGCGTCGCGGCATCGCGTTCGCGCGCGCGAATGATCTGCCGCTTGCGCTTCGCGGCGGCGGTCATAACATTGCCGGCAGCGCGCTATGCGAAGACGGTCTCGTGATGGACTTCTCGCAGATGAAGTCCGTGCGAATCGATCCGATTGCAAGACGCGCGTATGTGGGACCGGGCGCAACGCTCGCGGACTTCGATCACGAAGCGCAAGCCTTTGGACTCGCGACACCGCTCGGCATCAATTCGACCACGGGCGTCGCGGGCTTGACGCTCGGCGGCGGCTTCGGCTGGCTCAGCCGCAAATACGGCATGACGATCGACAATCTGATTTCAGCCGACGTGGTCACCGCCGAAGGCGAACTGCTTCGCGCCAGCGCCGAATCGAATGAAGATCTGTTCTGGGCGATTCGTGGCGGCGGCGGCAATTTCGGCGTGGTCACGTCGTTCGAATTCGCACTGCATTCCGTCGGACCGATGGTGTACGGCGGGCTCGTCGTGCTGCCGTTCGCCGAGGCGAGAGACGCGCTCGTCAAATATCGCGCGGCAGCCGCGCAGATGCCCGACGACCTGAGCGTGTGGGCAGTGCTACGGCTCGCGCCGCCGCTGCCATTCCTGCCCGCCGAAGTACACGGCAAGCCGGTGATCATCTTCCCGATGTGCTACACCGGCCCGATCGCAAACGGTCCTTCGGCGGTCGCGCAAGTGAAGACGTTCGGCACGCCCGTCGGCGAACATCTCGGCGAAATGCCGTATGCGATGTGGCAACAGGCATTCGATCCGCTGCTCGCGCCCGGATCGCGCAACTACTGGAAGTCGCACAACCTCGCCAATATCGACGATGGTCTGATCGATGCACTGCTTCAGTCGATCGAGAATCTGCCTTCTCCACAGTGCGAGATTTTCTTCGGGCAGATCGGCGCGCAAACGCAACGCGTGCCGGTGAATGCGACCGCCTACTCGAGCCGCGACACGCAATACGCGATGAACGTGCATGGCCGCTGGGAAGAGCCCGCCGACGACGAACGTTGCATCGCGTGGGCTCGTGCATTCTTCGAGCAGGCAGCGCCGTTCTCGCTCGGCAGCGTCTACGTGAACTTCATGACGCAGGAAGAAGCGAGCCGCGTCGCCGATGCATACGGCCCGAACTTCGAACGGCTCGTCGCGGTGAAGAGCCGCTACGATCCGCAGAACCTCTTCCGTCATAACCAGAACATTCGTCCCGCCATGTAATGCGTGGCAGCGAATAAAGGAACCCGCTGAGGAATCCGCTGAGGAACCCGCGCGAGTCTCAGCGCGGATTCCTCGCACCCGACGCATGAATGTCCCTTTGCGCGGGCGGCATGGATCAGGCACGGCAAATGCTGCTTTATCATTGATGCTGGCCCTATTGGCCAACGTCACAGCATTACATTTTGATCCATAAACAAAAACCGCCTCGATAACGTAAAAGGACAACTATCATGCGCAGACGACAATTCATCACGACGGCCGGCGCGGCTTTCGCTACCGCGGGCCTCGGCCTCGCCGGTTGCACCACCACGTCAGGGTCGTCGGGCACGTCGGCGTCCGCGAACGCCAACAAGCGCGACACGATCAACGCGGGTATCGACTCCACGCTTTCGCGTCTCTACGCGAACGTCGGCGGTTCGCGCGAACTCGTGGCGAAAGCGCGCGGCGTGCTGGTGTTTCCGTCGGTGATCTCGGCGGGCTTCTGGGTCGGCGGCCAATACGGCGAAGGCGGGCTGCGCGTGGGCGGTCGCACGACCGGCTACTACAGCACGGTGGCGGGATCGTTTGGCTTGCAGATCGGCGCGCAGTCGAAAGCGCTTATCTTCCTGTTCATGACGCAGGAAGCACTCGACAAATTCCTCAATAGCCAGGGCTGGGCAGCGGGCGCCGACGCAACCGTCGCGGTGCTCAAGGTCGGCGCGAACGGCGCGATCGACACATCGACGGCCACAAGCCCGGTCGAAGCATTCGTGCTGACCAACGGCGGCTTGATGGCGGGCGTATCGCTGGAAGGTACGAAGGTGTCGCGCCTCATCATCTGATCGTCGACAAGCCACGCGGCCGCTGTGCGGACCGCGTGGCGCTTCTGCATTACTCAGTCAGTCACTCAGTCACTCACTTAACCGGCGATAGTTACTCCGCCGCGAGCGTCATCTGCGCCACTTCGCAGCGCGGCCATTGACGCAACACGTCCGGCGCGAGCAGCAGTTTGGCCGCGCGAATGCCCGCGCCCATGACGATCTGCGCGCGCTCCATGACGGCGGCATCGACGAGAATGCGCCAGTCCTGCGGCAAGCCGAAAACCGTAATGCCGCCGAACTCCATGCCGCTCAGTTCGACCGCAAGCTCACGCTTCGCGAACGACAGCCGCTGCGCGCCGAGCGCCGCCTTCACCGCGCCGTTGATGTCGAGCCGCAGCGACCCGAGCGAAACGAGCGCCGCATAGTGCTCGCCGCCGTCCTTCTTGTAGCGCACGACGATCGTATTCGCGCAGTCCTCGAGACCGAAGCCATAGCGCGCGCTGAAGGCGGCGGTGTCCGACGCGTCGTCGGTGACGGAGAAAACCGTGACGCCCTGTTGCGGCAACTGCGCGAGCACTTGCGGCGGCAAACGCGTGGCGAGTTCATCGGCGGGGATCACGTCCAACTGCTTTACGGCTTCGTGCGAATGCATGGCGATGGAGAGAAGTAGAGAGGAAGGCCATCGCATTCTAGCGGCATGCGCGCGGTACGGCATGCAATGCGGCGCGCGGCGGGGTGTGCAATGCGGCGTGCGGCCAGTGCGCTTGCTATAGTCACAGGCACAACGCTTGCGAACGACGGCCATACGGAGGCTGCGTCCGGCCGGCCCGAGCGGCTCGCGCGTGCGCACCGCCCGAACCAGTGAGACTTCGACCATGGACATCGACACGCTTTCCGCCGGCAACCTCCAGCACATGGCTCGCACGCAGGCGAACTGGGCGATCGGAGCACTCAAGCAGTTTTCCGAAGACCGCTGCACTGCGCTGGCAGCGAGCATCGCGTTCTACGCCGCGTTTTCTTTGGCGCCGACGCTCGTCATGGTGATCGCCGTGGCCGGCTGGTTCTTCGGCGCCGAGGCCGCGCGCGGCGAACTCTTCGACCACATCCACGGACTGCTCGGCGACCAGGCCGCGGCAGGCGTGCAGACCATCGTCGAAAACGCGCATCACAGCGGCAGCGCGGGCGGCGTGGCCGCGATCATCTCGTTCACGATGCTGGCGATCGGCGCGTCGGCCACTTTCTCTTCGCTTAACAGCGCGCTCAACGTCGTATGGCCGTACACCGGTCCGCGCACGTCGAGCGTGCTTGCGCTGGTGCGCGTGCGGCTGATCTCGTTCGGGCTCGTGCTCGGCGTCGCGTTTCTGCTGATCGTCTCGCTCGTGCTCGATACGGTGATCACGTATGTCGGCAAGTGGCTGTGGGGCGACTCGCCTTATGTGGTGATCGGCAATCTGCTGCAACTCGGCGTCGGCTTGCTCGTGCTGGCGTTCGCGTTCGCCGGCTTGCTGAAGTTTCTGCCCGACGCGAGCGTGCGTTGGCGCGATGCGCTGGTCGGCGGCGTGGTCGCGGCGGTGCTGTTTTCGGCGGGCAAGAAGCTGTTCGCGCTGTACCTCGCGCACGCCGGCATGGCGAGTTCGTTCGGCGCGGCCGGATCGCTCGCGGTGCTGCTGATGTGGCTGTACTTTTCCGCGGCGGTGCTGCTGCTCGGCGCGGAATTTTCGGCGGCGCGCGGCCGGTTGAACGACCCGCGCGGCGGTTGGGGCATGCAGCCCGACGCGCCGCCGGGCAGCCGCGCGAAGCTGGCGTCGGTGCTGGCGGCGTCGACGGTTCCGGGCGGCGCGGCGTTGCACGCCGGTTCGTCCGATTCGGGCGACGCGCGGGCTTCGAGGATGGGCGCTGTGTCCGCCGAAGCTGAACCGCCGCGGTTCGAGACACACGCAAAAGCATCGGTAGGCGCGAAGGCGCTCGGCGTCGGACGCTCGGTGCTTTCCGCCGAAGCGGGCGCGACGCATCTGGCGGCCGTTACGCTGCTTGGCGCGAGCCGCAAAGCGGTCGCGGCGAATCGCTACGTGCGCGAGCATCCGTGGAGGTCGGTCGCGCTGGCCGCGGCCGCCGGCCTCGCGGCGGCCCGCATGGCGCGGCACACACGCGCGGACGACGACGGTTCCAAATAGCCCGGCGGTTGCACAATCAGCGCCGCACCTTGTTGGTGCGTGTGGATCACAATCGCACCCGTCTGTCTACTCCCCTTTTCGGCCAAAATGCATGGCGCCGCTTGGGCGCGCTCCCGCCGCCGTCGCTTCGCTAGACGACTTCATTACATATCTATTACAAATAAATGCGGGAAGTAGGCACACTCAAACGTTCATCGTCAACGAAACAACAATAATGCGAATGCAACGAATCAATATTGCCGAAAAGGCAACAATCCCGGATGAGCTTTAAATACAAGGGTTTGCGCGGGTTGTCGGTTTTTGGCGACACTCTTTTTTTTCCAGTTCTTGCCGATTGACGCAGTGAGCTATTCTCCTTTCCGCAACAAGTAAACTAATCATCTGCGTGGAGAAATGGATGAAACGAATCGCACTGTCTACCCTCTCGCTGGCGCTCCTGGGCGCAACGGGCGTCGCTCACGCTCAGAGCAGCGTGACCCTGTATGGCTTGATCGATGAATCGGTCCAGTACGTTCACAACGCCAACCCGGCTAACAACAATCTGTGGCAGCTCGCAGCGGGTAACCTGCAGGGCAGCCGCTGGGGCCTGAAGGGCTCGGAAGACCTGGGCGGTGGCTTGAAGGCGATTTTCCAGTTGGAAAGCGGCTTCAACCCGAACAACGGCAAGATGGGTTCGTACGGCACGGGCACCAAGCTGTTCGGTCGCCAGGCATACGTCGGCTTGACGCAAGACGCATACGGTACGCTCACGCTGGGTCGCCAGTACGATCCGCTGGTCGACCTGGTTCAGCCGCTGACGGGTGACAACTTCTTCGGCAGCACGTTCACGACGCCGGGCGACGTTGACAACAACGACAACAGCTCGCGTACGAACAACGCAATCAAGTACGTTTCGCCGGTGTGGGGCGGCTTCCAGTTCGAAGGCATGTACGCACTGGGCGGCGTTGCGGGCGCAACCGGCGCAGGCCAATCCTGGGCAGGTGCAGCAACGTGGTCGGGCGGTCCGTTCAGCGTTGCAGCTGGCTACTTCCGCATGCAAAACGCGAACACGCTGACCAGCCGCGGCGTCGCTCCGGGCAACCAGGGTGGCACGTGGAACGCAGGCGTGACGTCTGACGGCACGTTCGACGGCTCGAACATCAACGGCGCGTACGCATCGGCCAAGCAGATCGACATCACGTCGGCGGCTGCACAGTACGTGACCGGTCCGTTCACGTTCAACGTTCGCTATAGCTTCGCGCAATACAAGCCGGACGCGTTCTCGGGCTTCACAGAGCAAGAGAAGTATCACGTTGCAGGCGCGTACGCTGGCTACCAGCTCACGCCGGCAATGCTGCTTGGTCTGGGCTACACCTACACGCACGGCGCAGGCGACACGTCGGCGAACTACCACCAGGTTTCGCTGGGCGGCGACTACTTCCTGTCGAAGCGCACCGACCTGTACCTCGTTGGCGCATACCAGCACGCAAGCGGTCATCAGCGCGATGCAGCGACCGGTGGCATTGTCAACGCCGGTGCATCGGTTGGCTCGTATGGCTACCAGGCCGGTTCGAGCAGCCAGGAAATCATCAGCCTGGGCATTCGCCACAAGTTCTAAATGGGCTTGACGGACTGCTGAAGCTTACGCAGTTCGAAACCAGCCACGGGCGCAAGCCGGTGGCTGGTTTTTTTTCGTCCGTAGGTTTTGTTGTGGCGGGCAGCGGTTAAGCCTACCGCTGCGCCTTGCCCTTTTCCGCCTGCGCCAGAGTCTGCGCCGGCTTGGCGTCGAATTCGTGTTCGACGCCGTCCGCGCCCACCGGCGCGCGATGCAGCACCAGCGCCCGCTCGCGCTGCAACGTCGGCACCTGCTGCGACTCCTGCCAGTCAGGATCGGGAATCTCGCCGAACACCTGACGCAGCCTCTCGCCCCACGTGCGGTGAATCATCTGGAAGTAAGCGTTGTCGTGATCGATCGACACGAAGCGCGTGACGCGCAGCGTGTCCTTCTCGTAGACGAGCAGATCGAGCGGCAGCCCAACCGACAGGTTCGAGCGCACGGTCGAATCCATTGAAATAAGCGCGCATTTCGCGGCTTCGTCGAGCGGCGTGGACGGCGTCAGCACGCGGTCGATGATCGGCTTGCCGTACTTCGCCTCGCCGATCTGAAAGTACGGATTCACCGCCGACGCCTCGATGAAGTTGCCCGCCGCGTAAATCATGAAAAGACGCGGCCGGTTGCCCGCAATCTGGCCGCCGAGGATAAAGCTGCAATTGAAGTCGACGCCGAATTCCTGCAGCGCCTCCGCCTCGCGCTGATGCACGGTGCGCACCGCCTGGCCGATCACGCGCGCGGCGTCGCCCAACGTAGGCACGTTCCACAGCGTGGGCTGCGACGCATCGGCCGGTTCCGACAGTTCGTGCAGCACCGCTTGCGTAAGCGACAGATTGCCCGCGCCCAGCAGGACCAGCATGCGCTCGCCCGGCTGCTCGAACACCGCCATCTTGCGCGCGGTGCTGATGTGATCGACGCCCGCATTGGTCCGTGTATCGGAAAGGAACACGAGACCTTCCTCGACGGTCATCGCTACGCAGTAAGTCATAGTGAAACGTACCCGCAAAAAAAGACTGAACGACGCTATTGTAATGCGGCGTCGATGCGCCCTTTCTCGTATTACGGCGTCTGCGGTTATGTTCTTGATAGCGATGCCGCGTTGGGTGGGCGAAGCGCCGCCGCTGCCTCCTCGCCGGCTACTGCGGCGTGCTTGCGCTGACCGTCACCGACACGTTCAGTTGCTCCTCCCTACCGCCGATGCGCCGTCCGCGCACCGGCGCCGCGGCCTCGTAATCACGCGCCACGGCCAGGCGGCAATAGATCTCGCTGGCAAACGCCGCATGCGTGACGTCGACGGAAACCCAGCCGTCGAGCCACACGTCCACCCACGCATGGCTCGCCGCGTGCGGAACGTCGCCCGGTTCGATATAGCCGCTCACGTAGCGCGCCGGAACGCCGCGCGCCCGGCAGCATGCGAGCATCAGATGCGCGTGGTCCTGACACACGCCGTTGCCGAGTTCGAGCGCCTGCGCCGCCGTGCTGGTCACTTCCGTCACGCCGGGGTGGTAGCCGACTCGCTCCACGATCCGCTCGGACAGCGCAATCAGACTCGACGTGCTCGTGAGGTCAGGAACCGATCCGGCCAGTTCGCGGACCGCCGCATCGGCCTCCGTCAAACGCGTCGCGCAGGTGAAATGCTCGAGCGGAATCGGGCCGGCATCGTCGCGAAGACGGCCGTCGATGAGCGGGATCGTGTCGACTTCGCCGGATACGTGAAGGCGGATCTCGTTATGCGGCTTGTTGATGACGAGCGTGTGCAGCGCGTTGCCATAGGCGTCGACGGCCGCGTCGAGCTTGCCCGGCGCGTCGATGTTCCAGCGCCGCACGACCTGCGACGCGCCGCTTGCCGGCGTCAGCCGAAGTTGCTGGATCGAGTAATGGACAGTCGCTTCATAACGATAGGACGTCTCGTGGCGGATCGTCAGGTACATAAGCACTCCGTCAGGCGACTGGCAGCATCAGATAAGTACGCGCGACGAGATTGCCCAGCTCGAACACGCGAGCCAGGAACTGCGTCAGATACGCGTGCAGGCCGGCTTCGAAAATTTGCCGGATGTCGGAGTAAAGCAGTTCGGCGCGCAGTTTGCCGGCAAACCGTTCGCACTGGTTCGAGCCCGGCGTGCGCAGCATCGCCAGATTCGCGCAGACGCCTTCGAGCGAAGCCAGCAGCGAACGCGGCATCTGCTGATTGAGGATCATCAATTCGACGACGCGCGCCGGCGTCACAACGTCGCGATAAACCTTGCGATAGATCTCGAGCGCCGACACCGAACTCAGGATCGACGTCCAGTAATAGAAGTCCTCCAACTGACGCGCGGCGTCGCGTGAATTCGGCTCGACGTCGGCAAAGCGCACGTCGAGAATGCGCGCGGTGTTGTCGGCGCGCTCCAGAAAGGTGCCGAGCTGCGTGAAGAAAAATGCGTCGTCCTGCAACGCGGTGCCGATCGTTACGCCCCGCGAAAGGTGCGAGCGAAACTTCACCCATTCGAACAACGCGCCGGGGTTGCCGGACGCCTGACCAGACGAAATGCGCTCGTTGAATTCAAGCCACGTATCGTTGATGGTCTCCCACCATTCGGTCGTCAACGTGCCGCGCACCGCACGCGCGTTTTCGCGCGCCGCATGCAGACACGAGTGGATGCTCGACGGATTGGTCGCGTCCGCCACCATGAAGTCGAGCACGTGTTCGCGCGTCGGCTCGTCATGACGCTCGGCGAAAGCGGCCTCGAGTTCGGAGATGCGCAGCACCGAACGTTGCGCGCGCGCCTCCTGTTCGGGCGTCTGCGGCAACAAAAGCGCCTTGAGGTTGATGTCGAGCATGCGGGCGGTGTTCTCCGCGCGCTCCATGTAGCGGGCCATCCAGAAGAGGTGATCGGCGGTGCGGCTTAGCATGACGGCGTTCCGTGTCTGATGACGCGAGATGTTGAGTTAAAGGCTCGCGCTGGTTATCCCGCTGGTTTCCTATGCGCCCGCGGCATCTGACAAATGCCCCGGCGCGCTGAGTTGCACGCGCGGCTATCGGGAGCCGTGCGGCAACCGCTTCAGTCGACCATCCACGTATCTTTGGTCCCGCCTCCCTGCGACGAATTGACGACGAGCGACCCCTCCTGCAACGCGACGCGCGTCAGTCCGCCTGCGACCATCGTGACGGTCTTGCCCGACAGCACGAACGGACGCAGATCGATATGGCGCGGCGCGATGCCGGCTTCGACAAAGGTCGGGCATGCGGACAGCGCGAGCGTCGGTTGAGCGATATAGCCCGCCGGCCGCGCGATCAGACGCTCGCGGAACGCTTCAATCTCGGCCTTCGTCGATGCGGGTCCGACGAGCATGCCGTAGCCGCCCGCGCCATGCACTTCCTTGACGACGAGCTCCGCCAGATGCGCGAGCGTGTACGCGAGATCGTCCGGCTTGCGGCACTGGAACGTGGGCACGTTATTGAGGATCGGCTTCTCGCCCAGGTAGAAGTCGATCATGTCGGGCACGTACGGATAGATCGATTTGTCGTCGGCGATGCCGGTGCCCATTGCGTTCGCGAGCGCGACGCGTCCCGCGCGATACGCGGTCAGCAAGCCAGGCACGCCCAACGCCGAATCGTTGCGGAACGCGAGCGGGTCGAGAAAGTCGTCGTCCACGCGGCGATAGATCACGTCGACACGCTTCGGTCCCTGCGTCGTGCGCATGAACACGTAGTTGTCGTCGACGAACAGGTCTTTGCCTTCCACGAGTTCGACGCCCATCTGCTGCGCGAGGAACGTGTGCTCGAAATACGCGGAGTTGTACATGCCCGGCGTGAGCACGACGACGACCGGATCGTCGACGCCTTCGGGCGACACCGAGCGCAACGTATCGAGCAAAAGGTCGGGATAATGCGCGACCGGCGCGATGCGGTTGCGCACGAACAGCTCGGGGAAAAGCCGCATCATCATCTTGCGGTTTTCGAGCATGTACGAGACGCCCGACGGCACCCGCAGGTTGTCTTCGAGCACGTAGAACTCGCCGTCGTCGCCCGCACGCACCACGTCGACGCCGGCAATGTGCGCGTAAACACCGAGCGGCACATTGACGCCCTGCATTTCCGGCCGGTATTGCGCGTTGGTATAGACCTGCTCGGCGGGCACGATGCCGGCGCGCACAATCTTGCGATCGTGATAGACGTCGTGAATGAAGAGATTCAGCGCCTGCACGCGTTGCCGCAAACCGGCTTCCAGCGTCTGCCACTCGTGGCGCGGAATGATGCGTGGAATCAGATCGAAGGGAATCAGCCGCTCAGTGCCGGAGAGGTCGCCATTCACGGCGAACGTGATGCCGACCCGGCGGAACAGCAGGTCCGCTTCCGCACGCTTGCGCGCGATTGCTTCGTTGCCCTGCTTCTCTAGCCACCGCTCAAAGCGCGCGTAGTGTGGCCGCACGGCATCGTCATGATGACGCATCTCGTCATAGCATCGCATGTCACGCCCCGCTCTTGTTGTCGGATAGAAGGCGAATGCGCTGCGCATTCGGTGTTCGACTTCATTCAAGCAAGCGCTATGCCATTGGGCTTTTAGCGCGGAATCCGACAGACATGCACATGAAGCGCGCATCGAAAAGCCTGGCGCCTCGCTGCCATCGTACTGCTGCGGCCCACGATGCGCTAGTAGAGTGCATGGATCGATCGGCGATGCACCACGCCGTTGTTCGCCATGAAAAAATCCCCGTGGATTTGCATCCACGGGGATTCAGACTACTTGCAGTGCGAGGCTCGAAATACGCTACGTCAACTGTAGCCGTGAGCGACGCATCAAGTGGCGCAGAAGCGCGATTAGCCTGCTGCAGCGTCCTTCAGCTTCTTCAGCGGGCGTGCCTTGATGCGCACGCTAGCCGGCTTGGCCGGGAACCAGCGCTCTTCGCCCGAGAACGGGTCTTTGCCGAAGCGCTTCTTCTTGGCCGGCACAGCTTGCACGACGATCTTCAGAAGACCCGACAGCGTGAATTCGCCCGCGCCCTTCTTGTGGACAGCGCCGAGGATCGTGTCTTCGAGCGCGGCCAGGACGGCCTTGGCAGCCTTCGGTTCGACGCCAGCGCGTTCAGCAACGTGAGTAGCCAGCGAGGCCTTCGTGAAGGTGTCCTTGATCGGCGACGGTGCGCTGGACGCCTTCACGGCGACCTTCTTAGCTGCGGAAGCTTTCTTCGCAGGGACTTTCTTTGCAGCAACCTTCTTGGTCGGTACCGGGGCAGCAGCCTTCTTGGCCACCTTTTTTGCGGAAGTCGGCATGTTTCTCCTACCTGTTGTGGTCAGTGAATTGCACGAAGCGCACACGGTATGCGCACGCTTCAACGCCGGATTCTACAAGCGCTCAAGCGATTTGCGCGACTCTTTTATGTATAACAGCACAGGTTTGTTGCGCGGCGCAGACTGCGCAACACATTTTGAGCCTTGTTTCAGGGGCTAAACTGCTTCGGCGGAGCTGGCGGCGTCGATTCGTAAAGTGCGTTACAAGCCGTTTCAACCCATGTATAGCGGCATATTCTGCGTGACCGGCTTGTGCGGGACACACGATTGCCGCAACCTTTTTAACGCTTCGGGTAACTCCGCATTGGCCGCGCGATGTTGGCCGTTGCAACGCCATGACGTCGCGCCGCGGGCCAGGCGCGCTATCAGGCGATGCCTGGCAGGATGTCCGCGAGCTTCGTCAACGCTGCGTCGATATGCTGCCCGGCGATGCTGCCGTAGCCGAAAATCAGACCGGGCCGCGGTTTTGCGCGCTGGTAAAACGGCGCGAGTCCATACAGACCAATCGACGCCTCGCTCGCCGCCGCCACCAGAACCTGCTCGGTCAACGGCGCCTTCAGGTGCGCGGCCAGGTGAATGCCGGCCGTCGGCACGATCGGCTCGAACCACGGCGCGAGATCGCCTTGCAGATGCGCGAGCAACGTCGCGCGCCGCGCCGCGTAGGTCTTGTGCATGCGCCGCAGGTGCTTGGCGAAATCGCCGTTGAGCATGAACGATGCAAGCGCCGTTTGTGTGAGCGTGCAGCCGTGCCAGTCCGCGATTTGCCGCGCCTTGAAAAGCGGCTTGTATAGCGACGCGGGCGGCACCACATAGCCGACCCGCAACTCCGGGAAGATGGTTTTCGAAAAGGTGCCCACGTAGGCGACGAGTCCCGCACGGTCGAGGCTTTTCAACGGCTCCATCGGCCGGCCTTCGAAACGGTACTCGCAGTCGTAGTCGTCTTCGATGATCACGGCGCCGCGTTTTTGCGCCCATTCCAGCAGTTCGACGCGGCGCTCCAGACTCATCGGCATGCCGAGCGGAAACTGATGCGACGGCGTCACATAGACGAGCCGCGCATTGTCCGGCAGCTTGCCGACGATCAAACCTTCGCGATCCACCGGCACGTGCGCCACCTGTGCGCCGGTCGCGGCGAAGCATGCATGCGCAGGCGGATAGCCGGGGTCTTCGATGGCCGCGACTTCGCCTGGACCGAGCGTGACGCGTGCAAGCAGATCGAGCGCGTGCTGCGCGCCTTGCGTGACGATCACCTCTTCCCAGTTGCTCGACACCGCCCGATTAAATGCGAGGTAGCGTGAAATCGCGAGCCGCAGTTCCTGTTCGCCGGCAGCGTCGCGGTATGTTCCGGGGCCGCGCGATTGCGCGCGCAGCGCGTGATTCACGCAGCGGCGCCAGACGTCGAACGGAAAGAGCGTCTTGTCGATCGCGCCGCCGACGAAATCGTAGGGCGACGCAACCGAAGGCCGCGGCAACGGCAAGCTGTCGGGCATCTGGTCCCACAGCGGTTGGGCGCGCACGGCGTCCTTCGTCGCCTGCTCGCGGTCGCGCGACGAGTCGGCCGCGCGCGCATGCGGCGAGCGCTCGGTCGGCAAGCGCTCGAGTCCGTCGGCGACGAAGGTGCCCGAACCGGCCCGCGCGGTGAGATAACCCTCGGAGAGAAGCCGCTCGAAGACGTCGAGCGTCGTCTTGCGCGACACGCCCAGTTGCGTCGCGAGATCGCGCGTGGACGGCAGGCGCGTGCCGCCGGCGAGACGCCCTTCGAGTATGCCGGCCCGCAGTTGCCGATAGATCTGTCCGGAGAGATCGTGATGCCCTTCGACGGCGATGTGAATTTCCATTCTGGCTGCTACCTGCTGGCTACCTGTTATGTCATCGCCATGATACTTCCGCGAGACCTGCGGCAAGCGCCAGTTCAACGCGCCGGCGGGCTTGTTACTGCGCCACCGCGCCGCTTCGTGCGGCGCGCTCTTTGGCGTCGTCACGCGCGGCGTCGCTGCATCGTTGATGCTCGCGCGAGAGCTTGCGCATCAGCGGCAACAGCAGCACGGCGACCAGCGCACCCGCGGCCGCGAGCCATCCCAGGCCGGTAAACAGCTTCGTATAGAGCGGCAGCGATTCGAGCGGATGCATGTCGCCGGCCGGCATCTGCGCGAAATTCGCGACCACGCTGCCCAGATACTGCGACACGCCGGTTGCCACGAAGTACGCGCCCATCATGAAGCCGCTCATGCGCGCGGGCACGTAGCGCGCGATCATCGCGAGGCCGAGGCCGCTCACCAGCAGTTCGCCGAGCGAGTACAAGCCATAGCCGCCGACCATGAACCACGACGACACGCGCCCTTCCACCGCATAGCGGCCGCTTGCCGCGTAGACGAAGAAGCCGGCCGCCACCACCGCAAAGCCGACCGCGTATTTCGCCGCGACGGGAACGTCCTTGCCGCGCTTCGCGAGCCGCGTATACAGCAGCGCAAGCAGCGGACTCAGCAGCATGATCCAGATCGGATTGAGCGCCTGGAACTGCGCCGCGCTCCAGGTGAACAGCGTCGCGCCGAACAGCGAGAAGCGCGGATCGACATTGCGCAGCGCGAACAGCGTGAGCGACGTCGACATCTGCACATAGAACACGAAAAACAGGATCACCTGCGCCGTGAGGATCAATGCGGCCACCAGACCCGCGCGTTCGGAGCGCTCGCACTTGAGCAGCATGTAGCCGAAAATCGCCAGAATCGCGAGGCCCGCCGCATACACGCACGCCACCGCGATGGCTTTGTGCTGCAGCACGAACATCGCGATTGCGCCAAGCGCAATGCCGCCGAGCGCAATCGCGCCGACGCGCTTCCAGCGCACGGGCTCAGCATCGGGCGCGGAGCCGATATGCGCGAGCGTGCGGAACATCACGAAGTAATTCGCCACCGACAGCAGCATCCCCGCACAGCAGACGGCGAACGCGGCATGCCAGCCCCAATGGTCCTTGATCCACGGCGTCGCGAGCATCGACACCGTCGAGCCGATATTGACCGCCATGTAGTAGATCGTGAACGCGCTGTCGATGCGCGCGTCGTCGCCTTCATAGATGCGCCGCACGAGATTGGCCGCGTTCGCCTTGAAAAGCCCGTTGCCCACGACGATCACGCCCAGCGACGCATACATGAACGCGAGCTGGTCGTTCGGCAGCGCGAGCATCAGATAGCCGGCCGCGAGCACGATGGCGCCGAAGATCATCGTGCGTCGCGTGCCGAGAATCTTGTCGCCGATCCAGCCGCCGATCGACGGCGACGCGTACACGAGCGCCGTGAACGCGCCCCACGTGAGCGTGGCGTGGCTGTCCGCGAAATGCAGCTTGTCGATCATGAACAGCACGAGCAACGCGGCCATGCCGTAATAGCCGAAGCGTTCCCACATTTCGATCAGAAAGACCGTGAAAAACGAGCGCGTCTGCGAGACCTGCGCTTCAGGGCGTTGTGGTGAATCCATCGAGTACCTCTTGTTTCAAATAGTGGGGCTGTCGGCAAACTGCCGCGCGCCGTGAATCATCGGATTGCAAAAACGGCTGGACGGCCATGCGTTGTTCGGCTGCATGCGCAAGCTTGCGTTTCGTGTCGTGCGCCGGCCGCGCTCATATCCACAATGCATGGATGCGGACACTGCCTAAAGTCGCCGCACGTCTGTCTGAATCGAAGCGCGGCTTTTCGCGTCGCCCGTCGGATCGGCGGACCGGCTGTTAGCTTCTGGCAACATAGCGTGTTGTCTCGAAAAAGGCGTTGCGTTTGAAGCCGGGATCTCAGGCCCGCAGTCCCGGCAAGGCGCCATCAAACCATATTTGCTTATATCAAACAAATTTTGACGGGCTAATTTCCTCCTGCTATGGTCACGACAATTCATAAGAGCAATTCGGCACTCGAAGTAGGCAGCAAGATTCGCGCGTTGCGGCAACGGTTGAAGCGCACGCTGGACGACACGGCAACTGCGGCGGGTATCTCCAAGCCGTTTTTGTCGCAGGTGGAGCGGGGCCTCGCGTCGCCCTCCATCACGTCGCTGGCGGGCATCGCTCACGCGCTCGGGGTGACGGTGCAGTATTTCGTCGATACGCCCAGCGAAGAGCGTTCGGTCAGCCGCGGCGATCAGCTGAAGTTTTTTGGCTTCGCGGACTCGGCGAATCTGTTCGCCCGCTTGACGAACGTGACGGGCGGCCGTCAGCTCGAGGCGATCCTCGTGAAGATGCCGGTCGGACAAAAGCGTTCGGAAGTCACGACGCATGCCGGCGAAGAGTTTATGTATGTGATCGACGGCGAAGTGTCGTTGACGCTGGAAGGCAAGACCTTCGTGTTGCGCGCAGGAGACAGCGCGCATTACGAATCGACTGTGCCGCATAGCTGGGCGAATACCGCACGCGTGGAGTCGGTGGTCGTCTGGGTCGGCACACCGAGACTGTTTTAAAGAAGCAGGCTAGTTTTCCGGTTCATCCGGCAGGACAGCCTGCATTACTAAATGTAAGGATTCCTGCATGTCTGACAAACAACAAGGGCCGCCCAGGCCCGAACAAAGCAGATAGCAAGGCGCTTTAGCGCCGGCGCGTTCTTCTCCCGACCTTTCCTGCGATTCCGAACCGATGAAAACCCCGTTTGCTTATGCGACGGCGCTGAGTGCGCTCGTCCTTACCTTGACGTCTTCGCTTTCTTCTTCGGCGTTTGCCGTCACCGTGCCGGCCGGCGTCACGCTCGCCGCCAGCCAGGAAATGACCCGCCAGGTGCCGGGCGAAACCGAGTCGCTCGATCCGGCGCACATCGAATCGTGGACCGGCAACACCATCGGGCTCGACATGTTCGAAGGACTCACGCGCATCGACGCGGCCGGCGCGATCGTGCCCGGCGTCGCGCAATCGTGGACGCGCACGGGGCCCGACACATGGGTCTTCAAGCTGCGCCACGACGCCCGCTGGAGCAACGGCCAGCCCGTCACCGCAAACGATTTCGTCTATGCGTGGCAGCGCGTGCTCGATCCGAAGACCGGCTCGAAATACACAGTGCTGGTCGAGTTCGTGAAGAACGGCAAGGCGATTCTCGCGGGCAAGGCGCCGCTCTCGAGCCTCGGCGTTCGAGCCGCCGACCCGTACACGCTCGAAGTCACCACCGAGGTACCCGCTGCGTTCTTCCCGCAACTGGCCGCGATGACGACAATGGCGCCGGTCAACCGCGACGTCGTGACCAAGTTCGGCGGCGACTGGACTCGGCCGGGCAATTTCGTCGGCAATGGTCCGTACATGCTGGCCGATTGGCAGCCGGGTAACCGGCTCGTCGGCGCAAAGAGCAAGACGTACTGGAACGCAAGCAAGGTCGTGATCACCAAAGTGACCTATCTGCCGATCGAAAACGACGAAACGGCAATGCGCATGTATCAGGCCGGCCAGTTCGACTACACGTATTCGATTCCGTCGGGCATCTACGCGCAGGTGAGCAAGCAGTTCGGCGGTGAGCTGAAAACCGGCTTGCAGATCGCGACGTACTACTACAGCCTGAACAACGAAGATCCGCTGTTCAAGGACAAGCGCGTGCGTCAGGCACTGTCGATGGTCCTCGACCGCGATCTGCTCACGCAGCGCCTGACCGCCGACGGCGAGCTGCCCATGTACGGTCTCATCTCGAAGGGCACGCAAGGCGCGGACATTTTCAAGCCCGAATGGGCAAGCTGGCCGATGGCAAAGCGCGTCGACTATGCGCGCAATCTGCTGAAAAGCGCGGGCTATTCCGATGCGAAGCCGCTCACCTTCACGCTCACGTACAACACGAACGATCTGCACAAGAAGGTCGCGCTCTTCGCGACATCCGAATGGCGCAGCAAGCTCGGCGTTACTGCGAAGCTTGAAAACGTCGAATACAAGGTGCTGCTCAAACAGCGCCACGACGGCAAGGTGCAGGCTTCGCGCGACGGCTGGTTCGTCGACTACAACGACGCGATGTCGTACTTCGATCTGATCCGCTGCCACAGCGTGCAGAACGATCAGCGCTACTGCAATCCGCAAGTGGACAAGACCGTCGACGAAGCCAACCAGCAGCTCGACGACGCGAAGCGCACTGCCCTGCTCACCAAGGCGCACGACATGGCGATGAACGACTATCCGATGGTGCCGCTCTTTCAGTACTCGGCGGTGCGGCTCGTGAAGCCGTATGTAGGCGGCTACACGTCGACCAACTACGTCGATCAGCGCGCCACGCAGGACATGTATCTGATCAAGCATTAAACGCGGAGCATCGACATGCTGGCCTATACGCTGCGCCGCACGCTGTGGGCGATCCCGACGATTCTCGCCGTGATCACCGCGTGCTATCTGCTGCTGCATCTCACGCCGGGCGGGCCGTTCGACACCGACAAGCAACTGTCGGCGGCCGTGCTCGCGAACCTGAACGCAAAGTATCGGCTCGACGAACCGCTGTGGCTGCAGTATCTGCACTACCTCGGTTCGTTGCTGCACGGCGATCTCGGCCCGTCGTTCCGCTATGCCGACTGGTCGGTCAACGACCTCGTGTGGAAAGCGTTGCCCGTTAGCCTCGGCGTGGGCGGTGTGTCGGTGCCGATCGCATTGGTCATCGGCGTGACGCTCGGCACGCTCGCCGCCGTGCGGCGCGATCGTTTCGTCGATCACATGGTGATGGTGCTCGGCAATATCGGCAACGTGGTGCCGCCGTTCGTGCTCGGGCCCGTGCTCGTGTGGATCTTCGCGGTCCTGCTGAAGACGTCCGACGGCCACGGCTGGCTGCCTGCCGGCGGCTGGGGCGAAGGCGAATGGCGTTACCGCGTGCTGCCGATCGTGCTGCTCACGTTCATCAACGTGGCCGCCATTGCGCGCGTGATGCGCGGCAGCATGATCGAAGTGCTGACCGGCAACTTCATTCGCACAGCACGCGCGAAGGGCTTGCCCGGCCGCACGATCGTATTGCGCCACGCGCTGAAGCCCGCACTGATGCCTGTGGTGTCGCTGCTCGGCTCGGTGTGCATTTCGTCGATCACCGCAGCCGTCGTCACCGAATCGGTGTTCGCGCTGCCGGGCCTCGGGCAACTGGTCGTCAACGGCGCGATCAATCGCGACTACACGCTCGTGCTCGGCCTCGTGGTGCTGACCACGGCCGTCGCAGTGCTCTTCAATCTGCTGGTCGACCTCGCGTATGCGTGGCTCGATCCGCGTATCCGGTATTGATCATGGCCCGCTCTCTTCAACCGGCTGCCGCGGCGCTCGATCCGCTCGCGGCCATTGCAAACGCTCCGCGTTCGCGCGGCCCGCTCGCCACCGCCGCCGCGCGCTTCGTGCGCAATCGCGCCGCATTCGCCGGCTCGGTCGTGCTGCTGCTGATCGTGATTGCGTGTGTCGCGGGTCCGTGGCTGCTGCGCAACGGTCCCATCGACAGCGACTGGTCCGCGATCAGCCTGCCGCCCACGCTGCAAAACATGCACTGGTTCGGCACCGACGAACTCGGCCGCGATCTGCTCGCGCGCACACTGCAAGGCGGGCGCGTGTCGCTCGAAGTCGGCCTGCTCGGCACGCTCGTGTCGGGACTGATCGGCGTCGCGTACGGCGCGACCGCGGGCTATCTCGGCGGACGCGTCGACGCGGTCATGATGCGCATCGTCGACATGATGTACGCGATCCCCTACATGCTGATCGCCATTCTGATGATGACGATGTTCGGCCGCGCGTTCTATCTCGTCGTGCTCACCATCAGCGCGTTTTCGTGGCTCGACATGGCGCGCGTCGTCCGCGGGCAGACGCTGTCGCTGCGCTCGCGCGAATTCATCGACGCCGCGAAAGCGATCGGCGTGAGTTCGCGCTCGATCATCGCGCGCCACATCGTGCCGAACCTGTTCGGCGTCGTGGTCGTGTACGCGAGCGTCACCGTGCCGAACATCGTGCTCACCGAGTCGGTGCTGTCGTTCCTCGGCCTCGGCGTGCAGGAACCCATGACGAGCTGGGGCGTGCTGATTCAGGACGGCGCGCAGAAGCTCGAATCGATGCCGTGGCTGCTGCTGTGCCCGGCCGTGATGCTGTGCGTGACGCTCTACTGCGTGAATTTCGTCGGCGACGGTCTGCGCGACGCATTCGATCCGAAGGACCGCTGACATGCCGCTACTCGAAGTCAAAGATCTCAGCGTGCGCTTTACGCGCCGCGAAGGCGCGCCGGTCGACGCCGTGCAGCGCGTGTCGTTTTCACTCGAAGCAGGCCGCACGCTCGGCATTGTCGGCGAATCGGGATCGGGCAAAAGCCAGACGGTGATGGCCATGCTCGGACTGCTCGCAGGCAACGGCAAGGTGTCCGGCGAAGCGCGCTATCGCGGCGACAATCTGCTCGCGATGAAGGAAAGCGAGCTCAACAGGATTCGCGGCAACCGCATCGGCATGATCTTTCAGGACCCGATGACGTCGCTCAATCCGTTCCTCACCATCGAGCGGCAGATGACCGAGACGCTGCAACTGCATCGCAAGATGACGCGCCGTGAAGCGCGCCGCCGCGCGGTCGAAGCGCTCGAATCGGTGCGAATTCCCGATGCGCCGCGACGCATCGGCATGTATCCGCACGAGTTTTCCGGCGGCATGCGGCAACGCGTGATGATCGCGATGGCGCTGCTGTCCGAGCCCGAAATTCTGATCGCCGACGAGCCCACCACCGCGCTCGACGTGACCGTACAGGCGCAGATCATCGAACTGCTGCGCGAACTGAATCGCGAGCGCGGCACCGCGATCATCCTGATCACGCACGACATGGGCGTCGTGGCCGGCCTGTGCGACGACGTGATGGTGATGTACGCCGGCCAGACCGTCGAACAGGCGAGCGCCGCAGCGCTCTTCGCGGCGCCGACGCATCCATACACGCGCGGCCTTCTCAACGCATTGCCGCGTTTGACGAGCGATGACATCAGCGACAGCGGCGACAGCGACGACGATCGCCCGTTGCAAACCATTCCCGGCAATCCGCCGCTGCCTGGCGAAATCGTCGCGGGCTGCGCATTCGCGCCGCGCTGCACGTATTGCACGGACGTGTGCCGCGAGTCGCGTCCGTCACTCGTTGCAGCGGACCGTTATCCAGAAGCGCGTCGCGCCTGTCATCGTCCCGTGAGCGAAATTCTGGAGGCACAACACGTATGAACGCGACTTCCATTGCAAGCGGCGAAGCCGCGACGCTGCTCTCGGTCGAGCAACTGAAGGTGCAATTCGGCGTGCCGCGCGGCGCGTACCCGTGGTCGGGCAAGACCATGCTGCGCGCCGTGGACGGCGTGTCGTTCAACGTGCGGCGCGGCGAGACCGTGGGCCTCGTCGGCGAATCGGGTTGCGGCAAGTCGACGCTCGCGCGCGCGATCATCGGACTCGCGCCGGTGGCAAGCGGCAGCGTGCGCTGGCTCGGCAACGAAACGGTGCTGCCCGGCTCGCGTCGCGACACCACGCTGTTGCGCCGCAACGTGCAGATGATTTTCCAGGACCCGCTCGCGTCGCTCGATCCGCGCATGACGATCGAACAGATCGTCGCCGAACCGCTCATCGCACATGGCAGGAATCTCGCGCGCGCCGACGTGCAGCGCCGCGTTCTGACGATGCTCGAACGCGTCGGTCTCAACGCGCAGCATTTGCGCCGCTATCCGCACGAGTTTTCCGGCGGCCAGTGTCAGCGTGTCGGCATTGCGCGCGCGCTGATCTCGGAGCCGCAACTCGTGATCTGCGACGAACCCGTTTCCGCGCTCGACGTGTCGATCCAGGCGCAGATCGTCAACCTGCTGCGCGATCTGCAACGCGAGTTGTCGCTCTCGCTGCTGTTCGTCGCGCACGATCTCGCGGTCGTGAAGGCAATCAGCCACCGCGTGCTCGTGATGTACCTCGGACGCGTGATGGAGTTCGGCGATAAGCGCGACGTTTATCGCACGCCGCTTCATCCGTACACGCGCGCTTTGCTCTCCGCCGTGCCGGTGCCAGACCCGACGGTGGAGCGCGCGCGTCGCCATCTGCTGTTGCGCGGCGAGATTGCTTCGCCGTTGAATCCGCCGTCGGGCTGCGCATTTCGAACACGGTGCCCGGACGCGATCGACGCTTGCGCGGCGCAAATTCCCCAGCCCGTCACGCACGGCGCGAGCGCGACACGGGTGGCCTGCATTCGTGTCGGCGACGGCTAAAGCCAGCGGCCTTTAAGACAACGACCTCATTCACCGGCGCGGCGCTTACGTCACGCCGTGGGATTCGCTCGTCATGTCATCAGCATGACGAGCGATCAGCATGGACTGGCTAAGCGCCAGCCAGAGTTTCAATAACAACTGTCGAGACATTCCCAATGAAACATAACCCAACAAAAAACCGGTCAAAAAAGTCCGGACTCACTGCCGCGATCTGCTGTGCCTTTACCCTTCCCGCGCTCGCCATCGCCGCCAACGCATATGCCGACGACAGCGTGACGCAGCCCGCGCCCGACGCAAGCAACGCTGCGCCTGCCGCGCAAACGTTGTCGTCGCCCGCGCAAGTGACGCAGGCCCAGCCCGCGAACAAGCGCCGCGCGGATCAGGGCGGCCAGCTTCGCAACGACCAGCCGGATACGACGAACGCCATCGTCAACGCCGAGGCTTCGCAAACCGTTCTTCCGCCGACACCGCCGTCGAGCCAGGCGGCGAGCAAGGGCTTCATCGCCGATAGTCATTTGAATCTGCAGTTCCGCAACTACGCGGATTACTTCCAGGCGCCGCCTAACACCTATCGTCATGCGTGGGTGCAAGGCGCGCAGGTCAACTATGAATCGGGCTTCACGCAAGGGCTCGTCGGCTTCGGCGTGGATGCGTCGCTGTTCGGCGCGCTCAAGCTCGACGGCGGCAACGGCGCGGGCAACATGGTGCATGTGGGCAAGAGCGGCGGCGGCTCGCAACAACTCGCGTGGGCCTATCCAGGCATGTACGACATCAAGGGACGCATCTCCGAAACGGTCGTCAAATATGGTTTGCAGGACGTAACGAATCCGTTTCTCGAACCGCACGACAACCGCGCGCTGCCGCCGACTTTTCTCGGCGTCTCGCTCGTCAGCAACGATCTTGCTCACACGACGCTCGAGGCCGGCAGCTTCACCAAGGTCGATGCACGCGGCCACACGAATCTGAGCAATCTGACCACTTCGTATGGCGGCACGCGCATCGACCGGGTGACGTATCTCGGCGGCACCTGGCACTATGCGAAGAACGGCGAGATGGCGCTCTACGTCGATCAGGCCGACGATGTCTGGCGCCAGTACTACGGTTCGGTCGCGCAGTCGTTCGGCGACCCGACCACGATCAAGTGGAGCGGGCTCGCCAACATCTACTCGACGCACGATACCGGCGCGTCGCGTCAGGGGCACATCAACAGCAATGCGTATAGCCTTTCCGTGTCCGCGCAGCATGGGCCGCATGCGCTGTTGCTCGGCTATCAGCAGGTGCTCGGCGACCAGTTCTTCGACTACGTGAACGAGACCAACGGCATCTACCTGACCAATTCGATGGATGTCGACTACAACGCACCGCACGAGCAATCGCTGCAATTGCGCTATACGTTCGACGGAAAATACGCGGGCGTGTCCGGACTCAAGGCGATGTTGTGGGGTGCATATGGCTGGGGCGCGGACGCATCTGCGGGAGCCGCGGAGAACGCGTCGCCGAGCGCCGCGCTGCATGATCTGTACTGGAAGAACGGACAGCCGGTGCATGGCCATCATCACGAGTTCGGCTTCATTCCGAGCTATACGCTGCAGAGCGGCCGCTTCAAGGACACCAAGGTCACGTTCATCGCGATGTGGCACAACGGCAGCAATTACTACTCGGACGGTAACAACATGGAGTACCGCCTCGTGGTGAATGTGCCGGTGAAAGTGTTCTGAGCGCCGCGCGTTTGCGCTGCGAGAGAAGGCGTCACGTTGCGCATGTCGGCACGTGACGCCGGCCATGCAGGCGCGGCGCGTCGTACTTTTTATTCCTGCTCCGAGCCCGCAATACGCACGCTCGTCATCGCGCGCGAGAGGCCGTGCATGGGCCGGCGCAACGCGACGTCGAACGGATTGGTTTGCGGGCCGATCGCCTCGGCCTGACGGCGCAGCAACTCCACCACCATCGGCAGGCGGTCGTCGCTCAAACGCGCCGCCAGCGTGCCGACGCTCAACGCTGCGACGGCCACGCCGGTACGGTCGAGAATCGGCACGGCCACGCCCGCCATGCCGTCGAGCACGCCGCTATTGCGGCCCGCATAACCCAACTGCCGCACGCGTTCGATCTCGGTGCGCAAATACACTTCGTCCAGCACGCCATAGCCGCGAATGCGCGGCACGTTAAAGCGGATGATTTCCTCGCGCTCCGCTTCGGGCAGAAACGCGAGAATCGCGAGACTCCCTTGCCCCACGCCGAGCGCCACGCGTCCGCCAATATCGCCGGTGAACGAGCGGATTGGAAACGGCCCTTCGCAGATGTCGAGACACACTGCGTCGAAACTGCTTTTGACGAGCAGAAAAATCGTATCGCCGAGGCTCGCGCACAATCTCAGCAATGCGGGACGGCATAGCGTACGCATGCCGCTCGGATTGCCCGCCTGGGCCGCGAGCGCGAAGAAGTTCACGCTCAGCCGATAAAGCTTCGAGCCCTCGTCCTGCTCGACGACGCCCTCCGCGATCAACGCCTGCAGGATGCGATGCACCGTGCCTTGCGTGAGCCCGACCGCTTTCGCGAGACGCGTGACGCGGGCGCCGTCGGGCTGCGCTTCGGATAACGCGCGAATCACGGCAAAGGCGCGCTCCAGCATTCCGGTGCCGGGCGCCGCGCCGGTTTCATCGACGTTCTGGCTGAGATCTCGTTTGACGGCCGCATTCATCGTTCAGACTCTCGTTTATTCCATTGACCGGAACACTATAAGGCGTGTCGTCGGGCAGCGGAATGATGCCCGAGTTTCGTTCCGTGTTGTACGTTAACGTGGAAATGTAGGGATTCTCCCAAGCTCACGCAGCGGAACGATTTGGCTTGATTCCATCGCCGCTATTCCGCTTACCGGAATTTTTCCAACACTTATATCGTCAATCGGAATTCGCAATTGACGCCCGGTAATTTGGCTGGCTAGAGTCGGCTCCATCGAGGCATTCAAAGGCCACACCCCATGTCTTTCCTCACACTCACAGACGTCGGCAAATCGTTCGGCGAGCTTCAGGCGGTCGCGGACGTCAACCTGTCGGTGGAAAAAGGCGAGTTCGTTTCGCTGCTCGGGCCGTCCGGTTGCGGAAAGACGACCACGTTGCAGATGATCGCCGGCTTCCTCGAAACGACACGCGGACGCATCACGCTCGACGGTCGCGACATCACGCATATGAAGCCGAACAAGCGCGGCCTCGGCGTGGTGTTTCAAAGCTACGCGCTGTTCCCCCATATGAGCGTGGCGGACAACGTCGGCTTCGGGCTTGAGATGCGCAACGTCGACAGGGCGGAGCGCAAGGAGCGCGTGCGCGAAGCGCTGTCCCTCGTGCGGCTCGATCCGCTAGCGCATCGTTTTCCGCGCGAATTGTCCGGCGGTCAGCGGCAACGCGTGGCGATTGCGCGCGCCATCGTCATCGCGCCGCCGGTGCTGCTGCTCGATGAACCGATGTCGAATCTCGACGCCAAGCTGCGCGAGGACATGCAGTTCGAACTGCGCGGCATTCAACGCAAAATCGGCACGACGACGATCATGGTCACGCACGATCAGTCCGAAGCGCTGTCGATCAGCGACCGCGTGGTCGTGATGGAAGCGGGCCGCATCACGCAGATCGATACGCCGTATGAAGCCTACGAGCGGCCCGAGAATCGCTTCGTCTCGCAGTTCATCGGCAAGGCGAACATGCTGCCCGGCACGGTGATCGCGCGCGACGGCGACGCGATCCGCATCGACCTCGGACACGATCTGTGCGAAACCGGACGCACCGCGCAACTGCCGGCGCGCGAGCGTGTAATCGCCCCAGGCGACGCCGTGACGCTGTGCATTCGCCCGGAAAAACTGCGCCTGTGCGCGCCGGATGCGGGACGTGTAAGCGCCACCGTGACGAGCCGCTTCTTCCTCGGCAGCCAGTGGCTTTACCGGCTCGACAGCCGGCTCGGCGAAGTGCTGGTGTGTTGCCAGAACGAAGGCAATGAGCCGCTGCCCGAAGGCGCGGCGGTCGGCGTCGACTGGAACAGCGAGGCGATCCGCTTTATTCAACGGGATGCGCAGCATGGATAGCACGCTGCCCGCAACGGAAGACGGCAAGACGGCATCCGCAAGCGGAAGGCGCGCGCCGTGGCGCGCATTCGTGCCGCTCTGGCTGATGTGCCTGCCCGCGTTCCTGCTGTTCGTCGCGCTCGTGCTGGTGCCGCTTCTGATGACACTGGTGCTGAGCTTCTATCGCTTCGATCCGGCAAGCGGCCCGATCGCCGCATTCCAGTTCGGCAATTACGCGGAAGTACTCGGCTCGTCGTACTTTCACACGATCTTTCTGCGCACGTTCGGCATTGCGTTTCTCGTCACGCTGCTATGCGTCGTGATCGGCACGCCCGAGGCTTACGTGCTGTCGCGCATGCGCGATCCGTATCGCTCGATGTTTCTGCTGGTGATTCTCGCGCCGCTGCTCGTCTCTGTTGTAGTGCGCGCGTTCGGCTGGAGCATGTTGCTCAACAGCAGCGGTCTCGTGAACCAGGCGTTCGCTCTGATCGGCCTTGGACCGTACAAGCTCGAATACACGACGTTCGCGATTGTCATCGCACTTGTGCACGTGATGCTGCCGTTCATGGTGATTCCCGTGTGGACCGCCTTGCAAAAGCTCGATCCGCAAACGGAAAACGCCGCGCTCTCGTTGATGGCGTCGCCCGCGACCACACTGCGCCGCATCGTGTTGCCGCAACTCACGCCCGGCATTCTGTCGGGCAGCCTGATGGTGTTCGGTTTGTCGGCAAGCGCATTTGCGATTCCGGGCCTGCTCGGCGGACGTCGCCTGAAAGTGGCCGCAACCGCCGTCTACGACGAATTCCTCGGCTCGCTGAACTGGCCGCTCGGCGCGACCATCGCGCTGCTGTTGCTGGTCGCGAACCTGATCGTGATGCTCACTTACTACCGGGTTCTGGAACGCAGGTACACCAGAAGCCTCGGTTGATACAACGTACAACGGCTGCGCGAGAACATCATGAGAAAGAACGGTCCTGTTGCGCTGATTTTCCACACGCTCGTCATTGCGTTCGTGCTCGCGCCGCTCGTGATCGTGGTGCTGGTTGCGTTCACGCCCGACGAAACGCTCACGTTGCCGACGCACGGCGTGTCGCTGCGCTGGTTTCGCGCGATCCTCAATTACCCCGATTTCATCGCGGCATTCGTCAATAGCCTGAAGCTCGCGTTTGCATCGGCGACGCTCTCGCTGATCGTCGCGCTGCCCGCCGCGCTCGCGATCGGCCGCGCGCGCTTTCCCGGCCGCGCTTTTCTGAATGGCTTGCTGCTCTCGCCGCTCGTGATTCCCGGCCTCGTGCTCGGCATCGCGTTGCTGCGCTTCTTCGCGATGATCGGCGCGACCGGCTCGTTCACGTGGCTGATCGTCGCGCACATGATCATCATCACGCCGTTCGTGATGCGGCTCGTGCTCGCCTCGGTCAGCGGTCTGGATCGCAGCGTCGAGCACGCCGCGCATTCGCTCGGCGCCGATCCGTGGACCACGTTCCGCCGCATTACGCTGCCCATGATTCTGCCTGGCATCACCGGCGGCTGGCTGCTTGCGTTCATCAACAGCTTCGACGAACTGACGATGTCGATCTTCGTCACCTCGCCGCAAACGGTCACGCTGCCGGTGCGCATGTACATGTACGCGACCGAATCCATCGACCCGATGATGGCCTCCGTGTCCGCGCTCGTGATCTTCATTACCGCGGGCGCGATGCTGCTGCTCGATCGCGTGTATGGGCTCAATCGCATTCTGATCGGCCAGCACTGATGTCTTCTTCCGCTCACGCTCTCATGCCGTCCAACTTGCCGTCATCTCACCCTTCAACGTCCGCGCGCGAGCCCCAATTCGTGCGCGTGGCCGAAACGCGGCGCGAACCGCTGCGCTTTTATATCGACGGCGATGAAGTCTCCGCGCTGCAAGGCGATACGTTGCTGACCGCCGTGCTGATGCAACAGCGCCGCGTGCGCGACAGCGAATTCAGCGGCGCGCCGCGCGCGGGCTTCTGTCTGATCGGCGCATGCCAGGACTGCTGGATGCGCACCGAGGAAGGCAAGCGCGTGCGAGCCTGTTCGACGCTCGTCACGGACGGCATGCGCGTGCTGACACGCAACCGTTCGGCGGATGCCGCAATCAGCGGAGACGCGCCATGAACGACGCTCGCCGCGTGGTGATTGTCGGCGCGGGACCGGCCGGCGTGCGCGCCGCCGAAACGCTGGTCGCGGCAGGCGTGCGCCCTATCGTGATCGACGAAAACGCGCGTTGGGGCGGACAGATTTATCGCCAGCCGCCCGCGAACGGCGGCTTCGAGCGCTCGAAAAAAACACTGTACGGTTTCGAGGCGCACAAGGCCGACGCGTTGCATACGACGATGGCCGCGCTGCTGCCGCACATCGACTATCGCCCGGACACACTGGCATGGGCTTGCGAAGCGGGCCGCCTCGATACGCTCGCCGCGGGGCGCGAAGTCAGCGTGCCGTTCTCGCATCTGATCATTGCAAGCGGCGCGACCGACCGCGTTCTGCCGCTTCCTGGCTGGACCTTGCCCGGCGTGTACACGCTCGGCGCGGCGCAGGTCGCGTTGAAGGCGCAAGGCTGTGTAATCGGCCGGCGTGTGGTGCTGGCGGGCACGGGACCGTTGCTGTATCTCGTCGCTTATCAGTATGCAAAGGCCGGCGCGCAGGTGGCCGCCGTGCTCGACACAAGCCCTCTTTCGCGGCAGATTGCAGCCGCGCCGAAACTCATCCGCGTTCCGTCGACGTTCGCAAAGGGTCTGTATTACGTGGGTTGGTTGAAGGCACACGGGATACGCATCGAGCGCGGCGTGCAGTTGGTCGGCATTCGCGGGGCACTCAATGTCGAATCGATTGAATGGCGTAACTCGGGCAGTAGTTCGCCATCCGAACTAATTGATTGCGATGCGGTCGGCGTCAGTTTCGGCCTCAAGCCCGAAACGCAGCTTGCGGATCTCGCGGGCTGCCGCTTCCGCTTCGACGCGCTCAATCGCTGCTGGCTGCCCGAACTCGATCCCGCGGGACGCAGCTCCGTGCGCGGCCTCTATCTGGCCGGCGACGGCGCGGGCATCGCCGGCGCGGACGCCGCCGAACTCGCCGGACGCCGCGCCGCGCTAGCGTTGCTCGACGACCTCGGCATCGCGCATCCGCGCGGACCCGGCATGTCCGATGCCGCCTCGCTCGGACGCAGCCTGCAACGTATCGCCGTGTTTCGCGCGGGCATCGAAACAGCTTTCGCGCCGCCCGCGAACTGCGCGGCGCAGTGGCCCGACGATATGACGGTGTGCCGCTGCGAAGAAATCGACGCGGGCACGTTGAGGCACTGTATCCGCGGCGGCGAGGCAAACGAGATCAATCGCCTGAAGGCGCTCACTCGCGTCGGCATGGGACGTTGCCAGGGCCGCATGTGCGGCGAGGCGGCGCTTCAACTGCTTGCCGAGGAAACCGGCCGGCCGCTCGAAGCGGTTGGCCGTCTGCGCAGCCAGCCGCCGGTCAAGCCGATTCCGCTGTCGCCCGCGCTCTATGCGGACGACGTCGCGGAGATTCCCGAGGAGGCGCGCGATGAGTGACGCCGTCCACTACGACGTCGCGATTGCAGGCGGCGGACTCGTCGGTTCGTCGGCGGCATTGGCGCTTGCGAAACGCGGCTTGCGCGTGGCTCTAATCGAGCGGCGTTTTTGCGGCGCGCAGGCGAGCGGCGTGAACTACGGCGGCGTGCGTTGCCAGGGCCGTCCCGTCGAACAGATGCCGCTCGCGATGCGCGCGCGGCGCGTGTGGGACTGCTTGCCGGAATTGATCGGCATCGACGGCGAATTCACCGTGTCGGGACATTTGCGGCTTGCGCGCAGCGAAAGCGATCTCGCCGCGCTCGAGCAATGGGCCGGCATGGCGCGCGAATACGGACTGCATGCGCAGTTGCTAAGCGGCGAGTCGTTTCGACGGCGTTATCCGTGGCTTGGCGAAGCGGCGATTGGCGGCTCGCTGTGTGCGAGCGACGGTCACGCGAATCCGCGTCTCGTCTCGCCCGCGTTCGCACGCGCCGCGCGTGCCGCGGGCGCGGACGTGCGCGAGCAAACCGAA
This sequence comes from Paraburkholderia sp. RL17-368-BIF-A, assembly GCF_046054045.1. Lineage (NCBI taxonomy): Bacteria > Pseudomonadati > Pseudomonadota > Betaproteobacteria > Burkholderiales > Burkholderiaceae > Paraburkholderia > Paraburkholderia sp. RL17-368-BIF-A. Next base: position 171,925 of record NZ_JARESN010000011.1, on the reverse strand, counting down.
CTGGGCGACATTCGTCACGACGGCCGACGCTTTCAGCTGCGCGCCGGCAATGAAGAAATCAGCGCGGACTGGCTGATCAATTGCGCGGGCGCGTGGGCGAATACCGTCGCGGGCTACTTCGGCGAAAGAGCGCCGATGAAGCCGATCTATCCGAACATGTGGGTCACCGAGCCATTGCCGCTTTTCATCACGCACAACCTCGGCGTATATGGCGGCGGCATCTATGCGCGGCAAGTGGCGCGCGGCAATTGCGTGATCGGCGGCGGACGCGGCAGTGGCGATGGCGAATATGGCCGGCCGTCGACGGAAACCACGCGAGCCGTGATGCGCGATGCGTGCGCGCTGCTGCCCGCGTTGCGCGAGGCGCTCCTGATCCGCACATGGAGCGGCGTGGAGGGCGAGACGCCCGACAATAATCCGATCATCGGAGCGAGCCGCGCGGTGCCGCGTCTTCTGCATGCATTCGGTTTTTCGGGCGGCGGCTTTCTGCTCGCGCCCGGTGTCGGCGAAGTGCTCGCCGATCTCGTCATCGACGGCGCCACGGCCACGCCTCTCGACGCGTTTTCGATTGGCCGCTTTGCGCAGCTTGCTGCGTCATCCGTCGCATAGAACCACGCTTGAACACCACATTCACGAAACCTGGAGATCATCAATGAAACTGTTCCGAACGATCGCGGCACTCGCCGCCTTGTGTGCATTCGGCGCGGCAGCGCCTGCGTGGTCGCAGACCAAGACCATTTACATCGGCATGAATGGCGGCCCGATGGAAAAGGCTTATACGAGCCAGGTGCTGCCCGACTTCGAGAAAGCGAACAATGTGAAAGTGGTGGTCGTGCCGGGCACGTCGTCGGACATTCTTGCCAAGCTGCTCGCGAACAAGGCGAGTCCGCAAATTCATGTGGTGTTTCTCGATGACGGCGTGATGGCGCGCGCCGTGAGCATGGGCGTATGCAAGAAGCTCGACGATTCGCCGGTGCTCAAGGAACTCTATCCGTTTGCGCGCATGAAGGACGACATGGGCGCGGGCGTGCAACTCGGCATGACGGGCATTGCGTACAACAAGAAGCTGTTTGCCGAGAAAGGCTGGGCGCCGCCCACTTCATGGATGGATTTCGCCGATCCCAAGTACAAGGGCAAGGTGGTGTTCCAGTCGGCGTCGAGCAGCACGTTCGGCCTGCACGGCTTTCTCGCGATCAACCGTTTGATGGGCGGCAGCGAGCAGAACGTCGAACCCGGCTTCACGAAATGGGCAAGCACGGTGGGCCCGAATGTCGTCGAATACGTGCCGAACTCGGCGAAGATTTCGGAAATGGTGCAGACCGGCGAAGCAGGTCTCTTTCCGTTGACGCCGACTGCCGTCGGCGATCTCTCCGACAAGGGCATTCCGGTCGCTTATGTGAATCCGAAGGAAGGTCCGGTGCTGTTGCTCGTCGATCTGTGCGTGGTCAACAACAACCCCGATCCGCAACTCGCGCAGAAGCTCGCGCAATTCCTGCTGTCCGCGCCGGCGCAGACCAAAGCCGCCGAAGCGGGCAAGCAGATTCCGACCAACCGTCTCGCGAAGATGACGCCGGCAATGCAGCAAAGCCTCGGCAATCTGGAAGACCTCGTGCGCAAGGTCACGGTGGTAGATTGGGACACGATCAACGCGCATCGCGCGCAGTGGGACACGCGCTGGAACCGGCAGATCGAACGGTGAGCGCAGCGGTTCGTGCTTCGACATAAATGAAAAATCGCGCGCCTCGTTGCATAGAGGCGCGCGATTTTCTTTGTGTGCGAATACGTTTTAGAAGATGACCGACACGGCCACCGCAAGCCAGATCGCCGCTACGCCGCCGAGAAACAGATGTCGCGCAATGCGTATTTTCGCGTCGCTCGTTTCGGGTTCGACGGGCGTCGTTGCCATCCACGGTACGAGCCCGAGGCAGCCGAAGCCGAGTAGCGCGAGGATGAACACGATCACGTCCGCTACCCGCCAGCCGGTCGGCTCATACATTCCCCAATAGCCGAGAAACGCAATACCGATCGAGAAGATGGTCGCCGACGCAGCGCTAAGCGCGGGCACCGATCCGATTGGAGCCGGCATGTTGACCTCCTCCGGTCATGGGGCTACGACTCACTGCTCACGTTCAACGCTTAAATTCACTACGTCACGACGTGCGCGTTTGCCTTGCCTCATACGTCTTCAAATGGCTATACGCGATGCGCAGCAACGACAAACTCTGCTCGCTCTTTTGCGCTTCGCCGCCGCGCGCGATCAGATCGCCGAGAATATGATCGGCCTCGGTGTGCGAGTGGTTCTCTACATCGCGCAACATGGAAGCGGTAAGCGGCGACGGCGTGAAAAGCATTTGCGTGGCACGCGCATCGAAATCCGGCGCCATCGTAAAGCCGTGATGTTGCGCAACGGCGCGGGCCTCGGCGAGCAGATTCTCGATCACGCGCTTGCCGTCCGGCGCGGAAAGAATCTCGCCGATCGAACCGCGCATCAAACATGTACTCGCCGCGAGCGTCGCAAGGAAGACCCACTTTTCCCACATGCGCAGCAAGATGTTCTCGCTGACCACCACGTCGAAATTCGCGTCGGCCATCGCGTCGGCAATCGCCTGCACGCGTTCGGAGACGCCGCCCGCCAGTTCGCCGAACGTGACCGCGTGCGTGTCGTTCAAATGCACGATCTGCTGATCGGCGTTGAGCGTGGCCGCAATCACGCATTGGCCGCCGAGCACACGCGCTTCGCCGAATCGTTGCGTGAGCACGTCGATATGACGCATGCCGTTCAGCATCGGCAGAATCACAGTCGATTCGCCGACGAGCGGTGCAAACGAATCGATTGCATCGTCGAGACTGTATGCCTTGCAACTTAGCAGCACGACATCGAACGGTTCGGCGTTCACGCCGGCCAGAATCGTCTTGACGTCACGCTGCGTAAGATCGCCGCGCGCGCTTTTGATCACCAGTCCGTCGCGCCGAAGCCTGTCCGCCCGGCCCGCGCGCACGAGAAAAGTGACGTCCTGTCCCGCCGCTGCGAGCCGTCCGCCGAAGTAGCCGCCCACGGCGCCCGCGCCTACAACCAGAATTCGCATCTTTGGCCTCTCGAATGAATGTCGTCGCTCGAAGCAATGTAGCAAAGATTGGCGCAATGCACCGGACAAGCGCACATGCTCACGGCTTCGCGCAGACGGTGTTCTCGTATAACGCGAGCATGCCGGCCGCGTCGACGCCGACGCATGCCTTGCACGCGGGCCGCGAGTCCCAGGCGGGCGCGGGCACCGGCATCGTGGACGGCTTCAGTATCGTCTGGCCGACGGCGATGCCTTCCGTCAACACCCGCACCGGACCGCTGCGCGTGGTGTACAGATGCGGCGCCAGCACATACGCGACCGCCGACGAGTCGTGCACATAAATGCCTTTTAACTGCGCGCTTTGCTGATGAAACGCCTCGTAGTGCCGCGATACGTCCCAGATGAACTGGCCCGCGGCGCCGCCGCGATCGCGGATCGACGCAAGATACTCCTGGCTCATGATGGTGCGCTGCGTGACGTCGAGCCCGACGATGGCCACAGGCCACGGCGCGCCGAACACGATGTCGGCGGCGTCAGGATCGCCGAGAATGTTGGCCTCGGCTGCGGGCGTCACGTTGCCGAGCACGCCCTCGGTGCCGAACGCGCCGCCCATCACGACTACCTGCTTCACGAGCGGCGCGATCTGCGGATCGTCGGCGAGCGCGAGCGCGAGATTGGTCAGCGGGCCGACGGCCAGCAACGTGACTTCGCCGGGATGCGCACGCACGCTGTCGATAATAAACCGGTGCGCGGGCCGCGGGTCGAGCGGTGCAGCCGGCGAGTCGCCCAGCACGATGTTGCCGAGGCCGTTGTTGCCATGAATCCACGCGAGCGGCTGCGGCGCGGCGCGCTCGAGCGGAGCCGCGGCGCCGCGCGCGACCGGCACGCCAGGCGCGAAGCGGCCCGCGAGAAAGCGCGCGTTATGCGTGGTCGTCTCGATCGTCGCGTTGCCGAATACGCTCGTCAATCCGAGCAGTTCGATATCCGGATGCAGCGCCTGGAAGACGAGCGCCATCGCATCGTCGACACCGGGGTCGGTGTCGTAAATCACCTTGTGCGCGGTCATAGATAGAACGCGTCCGGCAGTTGTTCGCGCGCGGTCGTGTCGCGCGTCGCGCCATGCAGGTTGCCGAGTCGAATGCGCAACTCGGGGCCGCCGAGTTCAATGATCACCTGGCGGCACGCACCACAGGGCGCAATCGGGCCGTCGGTATCGCCGATCACGGCTAGCGCGGCAAACTGGTCGCGCTGGTAGCCCGCTGCAATCGCGCTGAAAAACGCGGTACGTTCAGCGCAATTGCACAAACCATACGACGCGTTCTCGACATTGCAGCCGTCGAATACGCGGCCGTCTTTCGTCAGCAACGCAGCGCCGACCTTGAATTTCGAATACGGCGCATAGGCCTTTTCTCGCGCGGCACCCGCGCGCTCCAACAGTTGTTCCATGTTCATGCGAGACGTCCTCGAATCAATTGAGCGTAATGAACATGCCCGCGATGGTCGCGCTCATCAGATTCGAGAGCGTTGCCGCGAGCACCACACGCAAGCCGTAGCGCGCGACTTCGGCGCGTCGTTCCGGCGCGACGGCGCTAAAGCCGCCCGTCAGCACCGCGATCGACGCAAAGTTCGCAAAGCCGCATAACGCAAACGACAGAATAGCAAGCGTACGCGGATCGAGCGCCTGCAGGCCCGCTGCGCTCACGCTCGCGGCATCCTTCAGATAGGGCGACAACGATGCGTATGCAACGAACTCGTTGAGAATGATCTTCTGCCCGAGAAAATTGCCGGCAATCGCGGCCTCGCTCCACGGCACGCCGATCAGCCACGCGAGCGGTGCGAACACCGTGCCGAGGATGGATTGCATGGACAGATCCGGGTGGCCGAACCAGCCGCCTATGCCACCCACCAGGCCGTTGAGCAATGCGATGAGTCCGACGAATGCGATCAGCATCGCGCCCACCATCACGGCGATTTTGAGTCCGACGGTCGCGCCCGAGCTCGCCGCTTCGATCACATTGGCGGGACGCTTTTCGTCGAAGTTGAGGTTGTCGAGATGAACGCGGCTCGGTTCCGTCGACGGATGAATGATCTTGGCGAACAGCAGTCCGCCGGGCACGGCCATGAACGACGCCGCGAGCAGATATTCAATTCGCACGCCGAGCCCCGCATAACCCGCGAGCACCGAGCCCGCGACCGCGGCCATGCCGCTCGACATCACCGCGAATAGTTCGGCACCCGTCATGTCGCGCGTGAACGGTTTGACGACCGCGGGCATTTCGCTTTGCCCGAGAAAGATCGTGGTGACGGCGGAAAACGATTCGAGCTTCGACACGCCAAGCAGTTTCTGGAAGACAGTGCCGAGTACGATCACGATCCAGCGCATCACGCCGAGGTAGTACAGCACGGAAATGAGCGCCGTCACGAAGATGATGGCCGGCAGCACGCGCACCGCAAACACAAAGCCGCCGTCGCCGAATACCTGAAACATCTTCGCCTGCACGAGTCCGCCGAACAGGAATTCAATGCCGGCATTGCCGTAGCCGAGCACGTTATTCACGCCGGCCGCGGCGGCCGCGAGAATCGTCTTGCCGAGCGGCACGAACAGAATGAATGCGCCAATGCAGAATTGCGCGAGCAACGCGCTACTTACAGTCCGTAAGCGAATGGCGCGACGATTGGTCGAAAAGATAAAGGCGATGAGCAGCAGTACGGCAATGCCGAGTACGTCGCGAGCGATAAGTGCCATGTCTCTTGTTCTTCATATGAAAGTGGCACTGATGCTAAACGAAACTGCTGCGGGAGAGAAATGTTTAAAGCGCGAATCAGTGAGATTTGGAAAAGAACACGACAGCGCCTTCTTGCGGCGTAAGGCCGAGGCTGAAATAACCTTCGAGCCGCTCAGCATCGGCGTCGTTCAGTTCGAAGGGCGCGCGAATGAAACCAGACACCACTGCATGGTCGTACCACACACTCATCCACATGCGCAGCGCCAGTACTTCCGGCGACACCAAACCCCATTCCTGTCGGGTCATGATCCTGCCTCCGTTGCGCAAACTGCCGTTTAGGCGGCCATCATGGCGATCCTCATGGCCGGCCGCTCGTCAGGCGGAAAGACGTGCCAAAGGCCGTCGCCGTGTCGAAAGAAAAACAGCGTGAGTGCGCCGGCCTCGCGTTGCGCCTCGACGCAGACGCAGCGCTTCATCCCACGACGCGGGGACGGTTGCAACTGCACGCGTGCCGATGCGGCACCTGTTGCGTCGAGCCACTTCTCGATAAGGTCACGCAATGATCGCTCTGACGCTGCCATTAGGTCCTCCGCCGGTTCCCATCATGCATCGTAAGTCGGCGGTGGCAACGCCTCCATCGGCGGCGGCGGAATGTCGGTTCAGGAATGCCTGTTTTGAGGCTCAGGTTTTCCTGACGCGTCAAAATTACGTGTTCGTGACCTACTCGGCGACGAGTCCGTGTCTGATCGCATAGCGAATCAGATCGGCGTTATTGGCGAGGCCGAGCTTCTGCATAAGCCGCATCTTGTGCGTGCTGATCGTCTTCGCGCTTAGCGCGAACGCGTCGGCGATGTCATTCAGGCTCTTGCCGAGCGCGAGCATCTGCAGAACCTGAAACTCGCGATCGGAAAGAATTTCGTGCGGCGGCGCATCGCCCGAATAGGTTTCGAACACGATCCCCTCAACCAGCTTCGGATCGATAAAGCGCCCGCCTTCGGCAAGCTTGCGAATCCCCGCGAGCAACACGTCAGGGTTGCTGTCTTTCGTCACATAACCGGTTGCGCCCGCGCGCAGCGCGCGAGAGACGACTTGTGCCTCGTTATGGATGCTCAGCACGAGTATCGGCAGCGATGGACGCTCGGCACGCACGCGCCGGATCAGATCGACACCGCTAATGCCGGGCATCGTCATGTCGAGCAGCAGCAGATCGACCTGACAGGTGCGCAGTTTTTCGATTACTTCGGAGCCTTGAGCCGCTTCGCCGGCCACCACGATGTCGGGCGTCGTTTCGATTATCTGCTTGAGACCTCCGCGCACCAAAGGGTGATCGTCGGCAATCAAAAGGTTGATCATGTCTGAAGCCCATCCTGAAGCGGTATATGAATCGAGACCGAAGTGCCGGTGCCCGGCGCGCTGTCGATCAGCAACGATCCGCCAATCAGACGCGCCCGCTCGCTCATGCCGAGCAGTCCGTATGAATAATCGCGGCGCACCGCCTCCTGATCGAAACCGCAGCCGTCGTCGCTCACATGCAGGTCCAACGCGGCCTGCGTACTCGTGAGCGTGACGTCCGCGCGCGTCGCGCTGGCATGCCGCGCGACGTTGGTCAGCGAAGCCTGCACGATACGGAACATGGCGGTTGCGTGCGCATCGGACAGTATGGGCTCGTTGCCGTTCAGGCGGAACTGGCAGGCGAGTCCGCTGCGCCGCCCGAAATCGTCGACGAGCCATTCGAGCGCCGACACGATACCGTAATTGAGCGCGGCCGGCCGCAAATGACTCGCGACGTTGCGCACCATCCAGATGGTTCTCTCAACGAGTTCACGCATATCGTCGGCTCTTCTCGCGACTTCCTGATCGCCGGGAAGACGCATCTTGAGCAGCGACACATCCATTTTTAGCGCAGTGAGAAGCTGGCCCAATTCGTCGTGAATTTCCATCGCGATGCGCTTTCTCTCTTCCTCGCGAATCGCTTCCATGTAGGCGGAAAGTTCTCGCAATTGCTCGCGCGACTCGACCAATTCCTGTTCGATGCGTTTGCGTTCCGTGATGTCGTTAAGGCCGACGAAGATCGCCGGCGCATCGTCATAAGTCGCGACGCGCGCGGTGGCGATCGCCCAGAACATCGTGCCGTCCGGCCGCCTGAACTTGACTTCGGTATTGCGAAAGTTTCCTTCATGACGCAGTTGGTCGACCAGCCGGTCGCGGTCGTCAGTGTCCGCATAAAGCTCGCCGATATTCGTGATGTGCGTGGTCACGTAGTCGACGCCGAATAGTTCGCGCAACGGTTTGTTGGTATAGAGAATGCGCCCTTCCGGCATCGACGTAATGCAAAGCGGCACGGGGCTCGTCTCGACAATGGTGCGAAAACGGAACTCGCTTGCAACGAGCCGCGCTTCGGCGCGTCTGCGCTCCTCGATCTGCGCTTGCAGCGTTGCATTCGCCCGCGCAAGTTCGTCGGTGCGCTGAGCGACGCTTTCTTCGAGACCGTCGCGCACGCGCGACAATGCACTTTCCGCCCGCTGGCGCACGAATACTTCTTCCTGCAATTGACGGTTCTGCGCAATCAGCTTCTGGTGCATGCCTCTTAACGCGAGATGCGTGCTGATGCGCGCCATCATCTCATCGACGTGAACGGGTTTTGTGAGGTAATCGACGCCGCCCGCGGAGAAGCCTTCGACCATGTCATCGCTGCCCGTTAGCGACGTCATGAAGATCACGGCGATATTGCGCGTGCGCTCGTCGGATTTCAGGCGCCGGCAAGTTTCGAAACCGTCGATGCCCGGCATTCTCACGTCGAGCAGAATCAGATCGGGCTGCGAGAATTGCGCCCGCTGAATCGCCTCCGGACCGTCGAGCGCGACCAGTACCTTGAAGCCGCGCGCGACCAGGCTTTCGACGACGACCGCGAGATTCGCGGGGTTGTCGTCGGCGATCAGAACAGTGGGCGAAGCGTCGCCAGGAAGAGTCATCTCGCTCATCTTACCGCCTGACGTTCGAGTTGCTCTTCGACAAGATGCAGCAGCGTCTTGGACTGATAGCCCTTCGCGAGAGAAAGAATCCGCGCGGTGAACGCGTGGTAATGCGGGGCATGTCTGCCGACGCGCTCCGCCCACAGCGCGATTTCCTGCATATCGCCGCGGCGCGCGAGCAGATGCAATTGCTGGAGTTCTTTTTCGGGCACGGGGACAAGCGGTGCAGTCGGTGCATCGAGCACGACCGCAGGATCGTTGGCTTCCGTGTAAGTCCATTCGAGGTCGAGCAAACGCGCGAGTTGCGCGAGCAGTTTGTCGAAGTCGATCGGCTTCGAAAGAAACGCATTCGCGCCGGCCGCGAGGCTGCGTTGTTCGCCCACGCCGGAAGGACTCGCCGATGTCGCGATGACCGGCACATTCGCGAAGCCTTGAATCTGCCGCAATCGGCGGGTCGCTTCGAGTCCGTCCATATCCGCCATCACGACGTCGGTGACGATCAGCGCGGGACGTTCGCTCAAGATCCTCGCAAGTCCTTGCCGGCCGCCTGTCGCCTCGACGATCTGGAAGCCGAGCCGGCCGAGATACTCGACCATGACCGCGCGGTTCATCGCGACGTCGTCGATCACGACGACCTTGCGGCGCGGCCCTTTGTAACCCGTCGCCATGCGCGCGTCCGTGCGGGCAGGCGCCGCGAGCGGCGCGACGACTGCCGCCGCGTCGAGTTCGAACCAGAACAGACTGCCGCGGCCAGGCTGGCTTTGCACATGAATCTCGCTGCCCATTGCGCGAAGCAACTGCTGACTGATCGTGAGGCCGAGCCCCGTGCCGCTCGCGCCGCGCTCCGTATGCATGATCTGTTCGAAAGGCTCAAAGATAGTCTGGAGCTGATCGGCATCCATGCCGATGCCCGTATCGCGCACTTCGAAGCAGACCTTGCCCGCCGCGCTCATTTCGATCAACAGGCTCACGCTGCCCTGATCCGTGTAATTGAATGCGTTGACCAGCAGATTCAGCAGCACCTGACGCAAGCGCCGTTCGTCCGCGCGTACTGCATCGGGCACATCGGGCGCAACGCGCCAGATAAACTCGACATGCTTCTGCACAATCTTCACTTCAATGATCTCGCGAATTGCGTCGAGTGTGCCGGCGAGCGGCACGTCATTCATCTCGATGCGCAAGCGGCCCGCTTCGACCCGCGCGAAATCAAGCGCGTCGCCAATCAGTGCGAGCAGATGTTCGCCGCTGCGTTGAATCACGCCGACGCCTTCGCGATGGTGCTCGCTCAGGCTTGCGTCGCGCCGCAAGATCTGCGCGTAGCCGAGAATGGCGTTTAACGGCGTGCGCAATTCGTGACTCATGTTGGCGAGGAACTCCCCTTTCGCGCGATTCGCGGCCTCGGCCGAGCGACGCGCTTCGCGCTCGGCGGCGGCTTCGCGCTCATCGAGATAGGCGTGGTGCAGGCGCGCGCCCATCGAATTGAAGGCCGTCACCACGCGTTCCAGTTCGTCGGGCTCACGGGGCGCGCGCCGATTCAGTTTCAACGGCTGCGCGGGCTCCCGAAAATCGTAGTCCTCGACAGTATGCGCGAGTACCGCGAGATGACGGGTCACGAGCCGCGTGAGTACGTAGAAAATGAAAAGAGAAACGAGGAAGGTATTGGCGGCCTGAGTAACGAGAATGAGCAGCGCCGTGTGCGTGAGATCGTCGTAGAGATCGTTCAACGTCGCCTGCACATACAGCGTGCCGATGCGTTGTTCCTTGCCGAGCACGCGATAGACGAGCGGGTACTCGCGCGTGATTGCCGGCCCGCTTGCGGGCTTGCCGGCGGACACGAGCAGCGGCGCCGTGCCGCTTCCGGACTGACGCACCTGAGCCGTGCTGACGTCCGCGAGACGCACAATGCCGCCCAGTTCGAGCCGCAATTGCGCATCGTCTAACCGCCACAGCGCCTCGCCGAGACTATCGCGGTAGCTTTTATCGATATCCGCGAGACGGTTCTCGATCAGCGCAACACCGGCGCTGTAATCGCGTTCGATCTGCAGCGCGGTCAACAACAAGGTGAGCACGCAACTAAACAGAATCACGACTGCGAGAAGCCGGAGCACGACACTGTGCCGCAACCGCCTGAGCGGATACCGCCACTGTCCCATGAGGTCGACAGCCATATTGCCCCCGCAAGCATGGTGATGTCAGTTCGCGTTGCGCGCTCGTGCAGCGACTGCGGTTTTACGGCACCCGCCTTAAACAAGCGGTTATTACGTTATGACGCCATGCGAGAGCGTTGCCGGATTGCGTGCCCAGCGTGCTGCATTCGACTCACGACGACAGCCGGATTCCGGTTGCCCCTGCCGGCTCGTGCACTGCGCGAAGCAGGAGATCGTCCACGCAATCGGCCAGTTCGCGAAGCATTGCCGCGACGTCGCCATCCAGTTCCGTATGATGAGACTTGCGCAATTCCCGCAGTGTTTCGCCTACTCGCCTGATCGCCTTCGGTCCGCTGTCGACCAGCGGCCAGCAATGCAGCAGATACCCCAGCGGCGTGATGCAGCGTCGTTCGCACCAGATATCGAATAGCCGGAAGCAGATCGAATTGATATGCTCCACCTCGTTTTCGCGCTGCGACAGATACGGAATCATTTCTGCTCATCCGGTTAGGCCATTTTGACCCGCTCATCATAGAACGAAGCGCATCGCACGGCAGTCAGTCAGCGCGGAGAATGCGCCAGGGGTATCCCGATTCGCGGGTAAGGAAATCCTGACCCCGCTCGCACATTGCCATTGCCCTAGCGGTTGCGCGCCACAATTGGCCACTGCATCCAGTACTCTTCCGGAATCTTTCGGTCTGCTGCGGAAAGATAGCGATTCTCCAGTTCAATCACTGTCCGCTCGCGCAAGTCGGCCTGCGCCAACGCACCCTGAATGTACGGATGCGCATTGAAAAGCCGCATATACGAGCCGTTTTTATAAGCCGCCATGAAGCCGCGCTCGATTGTCGATGCCAAAGCCGGATTCCGGCGAGCGACATAAAAGAGAAAGTCGGACCGGTACTTCAATAGCAAACGTTTTTCCACCGTCAATTCAGGGTCGATCCGATTGTGCGCTTCGATTTCGGGGAATGCCTCGATGAGTCCCCTAGGGTAATAATCTATTCGCCCGGCGCGCGTCATCGCGAAGAGCGTGTCGGTGCTCGATGTTTCGACCTTCAAACCGGCGTCGAGCAGAATGTCGGTGTCGACCCAGCCGAGCCCTTGGCCGGCCGTCAACTGCCGCAGATCGGCGAGGTTTTGAACGCGGTCGAATTGGGCTTGCCGGTCTTTTCTTATGACGAAGAGGCGATAACCGATCAAGCCGCGATTCACCGGAATAGGAACCACGTTCAGGCCGCTTTCGGCGCGCCTGTCCATACTCGTCCAAAGAAGATTGATCGAATTGCCGTCGGCCAATTCGGCTAACGCGCGGCGGCGCTCCATCGCGACATCGGCCTGACGAATCGAGTAGGTGACGTTGGCCGTCTTCATGGCCAGATCCAATACCGCGAGTGCGAATGCCGCGTGCACCTCGCCGCCAGTGCGGATTCGCGGATACACGATCTCGAAGTCGGCTGTCGACATGGTGGGCGGGCGGCCGAGCATGCCGGCCGTGCCTAACGCTGCGAGTACAAAGTCCCTGCGCTGCATGATGTGTCGACGTCTGATGAAATGCGCGGGGCGTCCGCATCGACGCCCTGCATGTAAGCATCCTGTCACTGCAATGAAAGCTTTGCAATGAGGGGAAAGGCGGGCTAATAGCGAATGCGCTGGTTGCTATGTCAACGTTTTCGATTGCTTATACAGCGTTGCTTGGCTCGTTTGTCGCGGCACGAATGATGCTTCCCAGAAACACGAAAGTTCTCACGAGGAGTCGACGCCATGACGCTCTGGAGCCTTTTGCGTTCGCCCGCAGAACAGCAGATAGCCGGCATGCCGGTGCCCTGCGCCGTCGCGCTGCCCGACGGCCATCGTATCGGCGCGCGAGAGGCGCGTCTGTCGTTTGAGATTCGCGACATGCGGGCGCTGCTGCACCTGCGGCAGGGCGCGATCGGGCGGCTCGCGGAAGACTATGTGGAAGGCCGGCTGGAAATCGAAGGCGACATGCACGACCTGATGGCCGCCGCGCCGGCTTTGCTGCGCGGCGACCCTACGCACGAATCGCATGGATGGCTGCTCGATCGCGTGAGCCGCACGCGACGCGCCGTGTGGGAGCGCACGCATCATAGCCGTGCAAAAGACGCCGCGCAGATTCAGCACCATTACGACATCTCCGATGACTTTTACGCGCTGTGGCTCGATCCGCTGCGCGTGTATTCGTGCGCCTACTTTTCTTCACCGGATATGTCGCTTGCCGACGCACAGAAGGCAAAGCTCGATCACATCTGCAAGAAACTGATGCTGCGCTCCGGCGAACGTTTTCTCGACGTGGGCGCGGGCTGGGGCGCGCTGTTGCTGTGGGCCGCGGAACACTACGGTGTTGCCGCTACCGGCATTACGCTGTCGAAGAACCAGCATGCGTACGTCAGCCGGCTCATCGAGGAAAAGGGACTGCAAGGGCGCGTCACGATGCTGCTGCAGGACTATCGCGACGTCGACGAATCCGCGCCCTTTGACAAGATCGCTTCGGTCGGCATGTGCGAACACGTCGGCCGCCCTAACCTGCCTTTGTACTTTGCCAAGATGCGGCGACTGCTCCGGCCCGGCGGTCTTATGATGAATCACAGCATTACCGCCGGCGGCGTGGAAAACGGAGAAGTCGGCGGAGGCATGGGCGATTTCATCGACCGATATATTTTCCCCGGCGGCCAGCTCGTACACGTGAGCGTCATGATGGATGCGATGACGCGCGGCAATCTCGAAGCGGTCGACGCAGAATGCCTGCGCCCGCATTACGCGCGCACGCTCTGGCATTGGGCCGATGCGCTCGACGCGCATATCGACGAAGCGCGCCGCATTCTCGGCGAGCACGCGGAAAAGATCATTCGCGCCTACCGGCTTTATCTCGCCGGGTCGGCAATGGGATTCGAACGCGGCTGGACGTCGCTGTTTCAGATCGTTGCATCGCGTCCCGCAGAGCCGGCGACAATACACGACGAATCGGCCGGCCGCCTGCCGTGGACCCGCAGCGACTATCCATTCAATCGCACGTACATGTATGCCCGCAACGCCGCGATCGATCGGGTGAATGAACTGGAACACGCGAACGGCGGCGAGCAGATCGATTGAGGCGTCACGAATGCTCGACTGGAGACGTCGTTTCGCCGGGACTCGCGGCACCGCGTGATTCCGAGGCTGATTCCGCGGCCGATTCGGTTTCCGGCCCCATCGTGACGAGCACGCTGCAACTCACCCTGTCGAGCAACAGGCCATCGGTTCTGCCGCCCCACCACCGTGCGAGCCGGCCGGCCCGATGATGTCCCACGACAATCAGATCGACGTTCAGTTCTTTGGCGAAGTAAGGAATCTGATCGAGCGGATCGCCGATCGCAAAGTGCCCGGTCGCGTGAATGCCCTTGGCGGCCAGCTTTTTCAAGCCCTCGTCTAGCACGCTTTTGACCGAATCGTTAATCATATCCACCGGTATCGCCGACGTAATATCCGCGCCTTGCACCCACGCGGAATTGTCGATGACAGAGAGCACATGCACTTGCGCCGCGAGTTCTTGCGCGAGACGGGCACCGTCCGCAAGCGCGTGCTGCCCTTCGCGGGTCCCGTCATAACAGAGAAGAATGCGGTTGAAGGCCGACATGTCGTTCCTCCTCTAAGGAAAACGAACCTGCGCAATTCAGTATATGCCGCTTTGCGGCATAAGCGAGGTAGACCGCAACGCTGCTGTGCACGGCCTTCAACTACTCATCGCCTGATACATCATAATATGACATATAATAAAGGCGAGCGTGATCTGCGCAACATGTTGTCGATGCCGGTCGCGCTTTCCGTGGGAGGATCAAATGATCATTGGCAACGATTTCGAAATCGGCTTTCTGCTGGTCGCCTTTGCGCTGCTCGGCATCATTCTGATCGGCGCGCTGCTCGACACGCTGCACCTGCAGAGACTGCATCCCCGGCTCATAGGCGCGACGGTCGGAGCGCTAGTCGGCTTCGCGCTGATCGAAGCCGTGCCGCTATTCACCTGAGCCGATAAACGCGGCCGCAACATCTGAAGAACGCGTCGGCACGGCGGGGGTTACAGCCCCCAGATAATGTCCGCGCCGCGTTTGCGCGCCTCGCGCAACATATCCAGAAATGGCCATGCACGTTGCGAAAGCCCATTGCTCGGCTCACGCCGATTGCCAGGCGAGCGATGCAACGCCTCGAGCGCGACTTCGGCGCTGGCGTCTTCGGTAATGGCCGATTCCAGGCGGTTAATCGCGGCGGGCAATTCGTCGTGCATGATCACGCCCCGCTCATTCAGACGCTTACCGATCAGCCCCAATAGATATTGGGCGAGGTCGCGAAGCATCACCACATCAGGTGACGCACTGGATTGAAAAGTGATCAGCATGATGGCTCCTTTTCGCATACGCACGCGGCGCGGTTGAGTGCCGGTTAGGCGTTCGTCCAATTTATATCACAATGTGACTTAAATGACAGGTGAAATCGCGCCGCTAGCGCGGCTGGCGAATGGAGCCCAACGCCGTACTGATACGCTGCCCTGCTGAATCGGAACCGGTCATCGTCCGTCGGCGTGCGGGCCGTTTATATCATATTGAAATATAATCATGACCAGACGGTATTCGCGTTGCCCGGGGTTTCCCTGGTATCGTCGCACTCCAGCACAATCCACTCACTCGCCTTTTTCGCACCTTGTCCCGCTCTCTCGTCCTGCGCTGGCTGTCCAGCTTCGTCCCCGTACCAGTCACAGTGCGATGGCAGGAGCGCGCGCGTTCCTGTCTGGGCGCGCTGATCGGCATCGCGTTCACCGGCGGCTCGATGTACCTGCTGTTCGGACCCGGCGCGAACATTCCGCTGCTGGTTGCGCCGATGGGCGCTTCGGCCGTGCTGCTATTCGCGGTGCCGGCAAGTCCGCTGGCGCAGCCGTGGTCGATCATCGGCGGAAATCTGGTTTCGGCGACGATCGGCGTGACCTGCGCTAACGTGATTGCCGACCCGACACTCGCGGCCGCGCTGGCAGTCGCGCTGGCGATATGCGGCATGTTCGCGCTTCGCTGCGTGCATCCGCCCTCGGGCGCGGTCGCTTTGACCGCCGTGCTCGGCGGGCCGGCAATTCATGCGCTCGGCTACCGCTTCGTGCTCGAGCCGATCGCCGTGCAATCCGCCGCGTTGCTGGCCGCCGCGATCGCCTATCACGCGGCGACGGGCCACCGCTATCCGCATTCGGTGCGCGCGGCACGCAGCGCGCCGGGCAGTGCGGCCGACGCGTCGTCGCGCGCCGGCTTCACGCGCGCCGACCTGGAAGCGGTGCTCAGGCGGCGCAGCGAAATGCTCGACATCGATCCGGACGACCTCGAATCGCTGCTGCGCGAAACGCAGCTTCAGGCCTTCTCGCGCAGCTTTAACGAGTTGACCTGCGAGAACATCATGTCGCGCCACGTCGTGTCGGTATCGGCGGCGACGCGCGCGGTCGCCGCCTGGGCGCTGCTCAAGCGCAACAAGGTCAAAGCCCTGCCCGTGATCGACGCGGACCACACGCTGGTCGGCATCGTGACGCGTGCCGACCTCGTCGATAAAAGAATCTTTGGCCAGTTCGTGCCGTTCGTCGCCTATTTCGACGGTTGGCTGCGCGGCGATGCACTGCGTGCGCCGACCGTGGGCAGCGTGATGACGACCGACGTGTGCACCGTCAAAGTGAATGCGCCGATAACGGACCTCGTGCCGATGTTCGCGGACTACGGGCACCACCATATTCCTGTACTCGATGCCGCCGGACATGTAGTCGGCATGATTACGCAAGTCGATCTGATTTCCGGTCTTTATCGTCAGACCGTGGTGAAGGCGCAGCAGGCCGCCTAAGGATTGCGGCAAGCTATCGGCAGACGAATAGCACCGGTCGATTACATCATTTTGTGATATAATTTTTGTCTTCTTCAAGCAGGCAGACGAACAATGAAAGAACGGGCTCGCGGGCTGCGCAAAGCCGACTTTGAGCAACTGTCGGAGTTCCGCTATCAGATGCGGCGCTTCGAGCGGTTCTCGGAACAGGCCGCGCAGAGCGAAGGCATTACGCCGCTGCAGTATCTGTTGCTGCTGCACATCAAGGGCTATCCGGAGCGCGACTGGGCAACGGTCGGCGAACTGGCCGAGCGGCTTCAGGCTCAACATCACGGCGTCGTCGCGCTGGTGTCGCGTTGCGAGGCGCTCGAGCTCGTGCGCCGCCGGACTAGCGAGACCGACCGCCGCCAGGTTGAAGTGCACATTGAAAAAGCCGGTGAGCGGGTGCTTGCGAGACTCGCGGAACTGCACCGCGCCGAGCTGAAATCGCTGAAAGGCGCGTTCCAGGTTCCCCAGATCGACCTCGACTAACTATGACCATGGACTCCCACAAGCGCGACTTCTCCGCGAACGCACGGCTGCCAGGCATCTTCGCGCTCGCTGCGTGCATCGGCGCGGTCAGTACGCTGGCAGCATTCGTGCTGCTCAATCTGATTCATCTGTTCACGAACCTGTTCTTCTTCGGCACGCTGTCATTCGCCGAACATTCGCCGGCGCATAACAGCCTGGGCGGTTGGGTCATTGGCGTGCCGGTAGTCGGTGGACTGATTGTCGGATTGATGGCGCGCTTCGGCTCGGAGAAAATCCGCGGTCATGGCATTCCCGAGGCAATCGAAGCCATTCTCTTCGGCAAGAGCCGGATGTCGCCGAAAGTGGCGGTGCTCAAGCCGCTGTCGTCGGGCATAGTGATCGGCAGCGGCGGTCCGTTCGGCGCCGAGGGGCCGATCATCATGACGGGCGGCGCGCTCGGTTCGCTGATCGCGCAATGCTTCAAGGTCACGGCGGCGGAACGCAAGACGCTGCTCGTCGCAGGCGCCGCCGCGGGCATGACCGCCGTGTTCGGCACGCCGCTGGCGGCCGTGCTGCTGGCGGTCGAATTGCTGCTGTTCGAATGGCGGCCGCGCAGTTTCCTGCCGGTCGCTGTGGCCTGCGCGGTGGCCGGTTTTGCTCGCGCGGCATTCTTCGGCACGGGTCCGCTCTTCCCGCTCGAAACAGCCGCGCCCGATGGCTGGTCGCTATTTTCCTGCCTGATTGCAGGGCTTTTGTCCGGTGCGCTGGCGTCGGCACTGTCCGCCTCGCTCTACAAGACCGAAGATCTTTTCGGCAAACTGCCGATTCACTGGATGTGGTGGCCCGCGCTCGGCGGCATCGTCGTCGGTATCGGCGGATGGCTCGAACCGCGCGCGCTGGGCGTGGGCTATGACGTGATCGGCGATCTGCTGCATCAGCACATCGCGTTGCAGATCGCAATCGTGCTGCTCGCGGTGAAGGCCGTCATGTGGGTCGTCGCGCTCGGTTCCGGCACGTCCGGCGGCGTGCTCGCCCCGCTGCTGATGCTCGGCGCGGGGCTCGGCACCGTCCTCTCGCACTGGCTGCCGGGCAATGAGCCTGCGTTGTGGCCGCTCGTGTGCATGGCCGCGACGCTCGGCGCCACGCTCGGCGCGCCGCTCACCGCAATCGTGTTCGCTTTCGGGCTCACCCACGACAGCAATGCGCTGCTGCCGCTGCTCACTGCAACGCTCGTCGCGCACGGCTTCGCCACGGTGACCATGCGCCGCTCGATCATGACGGAAAAAATCGCGCGGCGCGGCTATCACATCTACCGTGAGTACGGCGTCGATCCGCTCGAGCGCCATCACGTGGATGAAGTGATGACCGCCTCGGTCGACTCGATCGATGCCGGCATGACAGTCGGCGCGGCGCTCGACACCTTCTTCGGCGCGAAGCAGACTCGCCGCGCGTATCCCGTCGTGCGTGAAGGCGCGGTAATCGGCGTGGCCGATCGCGCATTGCTCGAACAGTTCCGCGATGAGAACCCTGATTTGCGGACTGCCATGAACGTGGAGAGTGTCTTCGACCGGCGCTCGCCGGTGTTCGCGTTGCCGACCGAAACGTGTCGACTGGTTGCAACGAGACTTGCTGTGCACAGCCTCGAACGGCTGCCCGTCGTGGCGGATTCGAAGTCCATGCGTCTTGTTGGCATCGTCTCGCGCAGCGATCTCGTCAAGCCGTCGCTCACTTACTTCGAAGAAGAGCACAAGAAAGAGCGGTTCCGTCGTCTGACGCCGACGCGCGCGAAACGCCGCTTCGCTCCTATCGGCAAGGCCGGCTAAGCGCAACCGGCTAGCGCAACGATTCCGCTTCAATGCGAAGCGGAATCCGCACGATAGATCAGCAGGCCGTCAGGCTGCGCCTGTGCAGCCGGCGTGATGGTTGCGGTGTCAACGTGCTGCGCGCTCAAGATGTGGCACACCGGTTCGCCGTGCATCAGCAGGTAATCGGTAATGATGCGCCGGTGGCAACGCCACCAGACTGCTTCGGAGCACATGATCGCGCAACGTCGGCGATGCCCCAGTTCCCGCAGTTCCGCCAGGCCCTTCTGAAAAGCGTCCGTCATTGCGTAATCGGCGTAGTTACGAAACGCGGGATGCGTCCAGTAGTCGTTCACAGACGGACCTTCGTCCTTGCGGCGGCCGCGCCGCCCACCCAGTTCCTCCAGATGCACGTAGTCGATATGAGCCGGCGCCAGCGACTCCGGCAACGTATCGCGGTTAAACTGCGGGTTCGTTCGCGAACGCGGAATGCTGCGCACGTCGACTAATACTTCGACGTCCGAATTTTCCAGCAGACCGATGAACTCGGAAAGCGCGCGCGTGGAATGCCCGATCGTGAAAAACGGCCGCGTCATGATCACCTCGTGACTTCGCAGTATGCAAAGGATTATATTGCCAGCAAGGCGTTGGCCGATTACCTGACTCGCTGCACATTCAGCACGCATCAGCCATGCCCGAAACCGGCGACGTCAGCGAAACGCGGCACGGACATTGCGCAAAGCCCAGGCTTCTTACTGGCACTTCAGGCCACTCACCGCTCGAGCTTCGTCATGAAAACGTTCCACTGCAACCGCTGCTCGCAACGAGTGTTCTTCGAAAACGTCCGCTGTGAACGCTGCGCGGCACTGCTCGGCTATCTGCCGCAACTGCGTGCAATCAGCGCGTTTGAAGATGCGGGCGAAGCGCGCTGGCGCAGCCTGCATCCCCAAGCGGACGGTGCGCTTTACAAGCAATGCCACAACTACGCGGTGGAAAACGTCTGCAACTGGATGATTCCGGCCGATTCGCCCGACACGCTGTGCCGCGCCTGCCAACTGACGCGCACCATTCCGAATCTCAGCACGCCGGATAACCGGCTCTACTGGTATCGTCTGGAAGTGGCGAAACGGCGGCTGCTTTACACGCTTGCCGAACTCGGTCTCGACGTCAAATCGCGCCGGCAAGATCCGCAACAAGGTCTCGCGTTCGAATTTCTCGAAGACAGTGGCGACGGTTCGCGTGTGATGACAGGCCACGACAACGGGCTTATCACGCTCAACATCGCCGAGGCCGACGACGCTCATCGCGAGAAAGTCCGCACTGCGATGGGCGAACCGTATCGCACGCTGCTCGGCCACTTCCGCCACGAAACCGGGCACTACTATTTCAGCCGGCTGATAGAGAACAACCCACGCTGGCTCCCAGCGTTCCGCGAGCTTTTCGGCGACGAGCGCGCGAATTACGGTGACGCACTCGACGCCTACTATCGTGTCGGCGCGCCGGCCGACTGGCAGGCGTCGTACATCAGTGCGTATGCAACGATGCATCCCTGGGAAGATTGGGCGGAGACATGGGCGCATTATCTGATGATCGTCGACGTGCTCGACACCTCGACCGCGTATGGCATCGCGCTGCTTTCCGACGATCCGCGCGAGCCCACGCTGACTGACCGCACGCCCGTTGAAAACGCGAGCTTCGATACGCTCATGAAGCGCTGGTTTCCGCTCACCTACGCCTTGAACGGCCTGAATCGCAGCCTCGGCATGCCGGACGGCTATCCATTCGCGTTGGCCGCGCCCGTCGTGGACAAACTGCGCTTCGTGCATCGAGTGATCGCGGAAGCGGGGGACAAATCGCCGGCTTCGCCGCCAGCACAGCACTAGCAGCGCCGGAGTCCGCGCTCACAGCCGCGCCGGCCTGCAGGAGTCGTCCAGGAGTTCCGTCTCAAAAATAAGACTGCTCCTAGATACCTGCCCGCTCAAATCTCTGAAAATCGTATTTAGCCGACGAGACATGCGTCGCAGTCTGATCCAGGCTGCCCGCATTTCCGCCGCTCGCGTTTTCCATTGATTACGACGGCCGCGCAGAACACCGCAAGCCGCTCACTACTGACCACGGCCATGAGCACACAATTTTCCCTCGATCGTTTCGAATCCCAGGTCCACGCCGGCGACTACGACGCCGCGCATGAAGAGTTCGCCGCACTGCTGGACACCCTGCGGCAAAATCGCGGCGGGCTCGGTATCGAGCGCTTTGCGAAAAACCGCCCGAATCCCGCCGACGACGAAGCCGCGCGGCAAACGCTGCAGCGCATCGCGGACGCCTTCACTGCGCTGCTCTCGGCACCGGAATACGCGCTTGACGCCGACAGGATCAACGTCATGTTCTGCGGCCGTTCCTGGATCGATATGATTTTCGCGGTGAGTTCGTACGGTTCGACGGACCACATCGTCGAGAAACTGCTCGAGACGTCGCGTGACAGCGACGACGCCACGGCTCGCGACGTATTGACCCGCAAGCAACTCGTGCTCTACACGTCCGGCTCGAAGTACGACATCGATTTCGAGGAACTTCACAAGTGCGACCCCGTGCTTGCGACGAGTCTCGCCATTTCAATCGTCAGTGCTGCGGTACATATCTCGCCCGCCGCGCACGACAAGCGCGAACGTCTGCTCGAATGGCTTCCGGGAAAGGTCGACTTGGTGGAAGACCTGGACGATCTGCCGGCCAACGCGGTTTTCGGCTCGTATATGCACTGCAGCTATTCGACTTCGCCGAAGCGGCATGAGCTCAAGCGCAGCATCAGTCGTCTGGTACGCAAAAAGCTGGAGACCCTCGAGTTGTTGGGACCTGAATCCAGCGTTACCCATAGGCCAGTTAAAGGACGTAAGCCAATCATGCTTGTCGTGCTCGAATGGTTTTCCGGCGGCCATTCTATTTACCGGACGCATTCGCGCACCATGCTCGCGGCACGCGAACATTTCGAAGTCGTCGCGTTCGGCGAAGATCAGCACGTGGACGAAACCGGCCGCGCGGTTTTCGACCGTTTCATCGAGTTCGAGCATCCGGAGTTTATCGGCGACTGCATTCGGCAGATTCAGGAATTCGCCGAGCGCGAACGGCCCGACGTGCTGTATATGCCGAGCGTCGGCATGTTCGCGCACACCATCTTTCTATCGAACTTGCGCGTTGCTCCATTGCAGATTGCCGGACTCGGCCATCCCGCGACCATGCATTCCGCGCACATCGACTATGTGAGTGTTGAAGACGATTTTGTGGGCGACCCGGCGTGCTTCAGCGAGAAGTTGCTTCGTCTTCCGAAGGATGGACAGCCGTATGTGCCTTCAAAACTGCTGACGCCCATCACGGCATCCGTTCCCGAACGTCGCGACGTCGTGCATATCGGCGTGACGGCAAGCGCCATGAAAATCAACCCGGACTTTCTCGAGACATGTAAAGCGATCGTGCAGACAGCGCGCGTGCCGGTGCACTTCCACTTCATGACCGCCTGGAGCGAGAGCATCGATCTGGCCTACGTCAGGAAATCGATTCACGCAACGCTGCCCGAATCCGACGTGGACGTGTACGGCTCGCTCTCCTATCCGAACTATCTGAAAGTACTGAACGGCCTGGACATGTTCGTGAGTCCCTTCCCGTTCGGCAACACCAACGGTATCGTCGATTCATTCACGATGGGTCTGCCGGGCGTCAATCTTTGCGGGCCGGAAGTCTTCGAACATATCGACCGCGGACTTTTCGAGCGCGCGGGTCTGCCAGACTGGCTCACGACCTACTCCAAAGACGAATACGTGAAAGCCGCGGCACGTCTCGCAGAACAGCACGACGAACGGGAAGCGCTGCGCCGGCGGCTGATCGAAGATAAAGCCGTCGAGCGGATCTTTAAGGGCCGCCCGCAGGCATTCGGCAAATCCGTACTCAAGCTGCTACAAGAGTTGGACAAGCAATAAAGAACAGCAGGTCAAACGAGAGCCACACCGGCCTATAAGCCGGTGTGACTTTTCTTATTGGCGGGCTCTCGCAACGGTTCAATACGCGACGTAAGGCCCGGCGCCGCTCGGTGTGGCCTGCTGCTCGATGGCGGCGTACACGTTGCGTCCATAGAAGAACGGCAAGCCCCAATCGAAAATCGACGATGTCACGAAAGCGGGCCCTGCCAGCAGCGGCAACGCGGAATCGCCGGCATAGGTTTGCGCAACCGTATTCGCATTGGCCACGCTGAAATTCACCGCGCTCGTCGCGCCGTTCGCGCCTTCGATCATCGCGCTCAACTGCTGTGTCGAAGACGGGCAGTAATACGCGTTGTTCGGACTCGCGCAAACCGGCAACACGCTGCTTCCGAAAAAGAGCCCCGTGGCGCGCAGCGAAGCGAGCGATGTAAGCGCGCGCTGAAATTTCCGCCGCTTTAAACGAGCAACGACGAGCGCGGCACATGAAAAAGCCGCGAAAGGTTCGCCGGATTTCGACGACCTTCCGCGGCCTGGCTTGCGAACGGCATCAGCCGTCCGCGAGCGGCAGACTACTGGGCAATTACGTCTTCTGCTGTTGCTGCTGCAAAAGCGAGCGCAATTCCTGCACGTTTTCTTCGACGCGTTTTGCGATCACCGCATACGACTCCGCTTGCGTCTGATACGCCGCCTGCGCGAGCTGCTGCATGTCCGCGAGCGACTTGTGCAGGCTTTGCTGGATCAGCTCCGCGGTTTTTGGCGAAGGCGTGCTGCCGCTTGCCGATAGTTGCGTCGTCAGCGATTGCAACTCGGCCAGCGTCGTGCGCAACATCTCCGCCTGTTTCTGCGCGAGCGACTGCATGCCTTGAAACGCAGTCTGATTCGCCTGAACCAGTGCTTCGACGTCCTTGCGCCGTGCTTCCATGATGGCGGGCACGTCGAAGCCGGGCAGCTTGAACTGCTCGAGCATTTTGGTGAAATCGCCAAACGGATTGGCGGTATCAGGTCGGTCCATGCGAAATCCTCCTTTACGGTTGAACGATCGCCGGCGGCGCTGCGCCGCATGATTCACGCGACGCAAACACAGACACACACGCAGGCGCTCCCGGTGCGCCGCGCCCCTGCGGCCGCGCTGCGCGGTTGCGGGGTCGGACGGCACATTGCGTCCATCATGCGCCATCCGACGTCATTGCGCCAGCGCATGCGCCGTTCCACGCGCCGTGCGAAGTTCTTCGCGGCGCGTCTCCATCCGCATGCACACGCGCATCGGCAGCAAGAGTTCGTAAGTGTGCGGACACGCGTTCGTAACCCGCGGCGACGGTGTCTCGTCTATCTTTTCGATGAACCGGCGCACTGTCGCGCCGGCATTTGTCGAATGGGAGCGACGTGATGAAAAAACAGATATTTGGCGCGGCGCTGGCCGCCGCGATAAACCTCGCCGCAGTCGCGGCAACAACCGCATCGGCAGAAGAAAACGCGCCGCCGCCCGCGCACGCGCAAGGCGATGCGCCGCATGGACCGCATGCCGCGATGGAGCCCGCCGGTCCAATCGGCCCGATGGGTCCCGGCTTCGCAGTCGTCAACGATCTCGAACAGTTGCGCCGCCTGTATGCGCTGAGCGGACGGCCGGGCGACATCGTCGCGGTCTATCACGACGTGCTGAACAGGACGCAGGATCCGATGCTGCGCCACTACGTGTACGACTCGCTCGCGCGCGAGCAGTTGAAGCCCGCCAATCCCGAGCAGGCAATCGCCACGTTGCGCACGAGCCTGTCGGAAGACCTCGCGGCAATCGACAAGATGCCGCGGCCGCCATTCGACCGCGCGCCGCAAAGCAAGCCCTAGCAAACACGCATCGGCAACTGGAAGCGCTACCGCAAACACGCTCGCGCCGACGTTCTTCGCGCAGCGTTGGTTCTCCCACATTGCTGTTCACTGGCCGCTTTTTCGTCTTCCCTCTGTTGATTAGGATAAGGACTGTTTAAACGTCAGTGCGGGTGAAGCATGCGCTATCCAGTCGATGTGGCCGTCGCCGCCGGGTTGCTGGTGTTCGTGCTGTGCTGCATCGTCACGCTCGCCTTGCACTGATCGATCGCATGCTCAGTTTCTCTCGCGCCACAGCGTGCGCATCAAGGCGAGCAGCACGTTAGGCGCTGTGCCCTTCTGACAATAGCCGTCGAAATTGTGTCGGCCGCGGCCGGTCTCCCGCACGTGTTCCTCATCGAGCGAAGTGAACGCAACAATGCCGAGGCTCGGCGTGGGCAGATAGCTGCGCAGCGCGCTTGCTGTTTCGTAGCCGTCGCGCCCCGGCATCATGATGTCGAGCACGACCACGTCGGGCACCCAGTCTTTCACGCACGCGAGCGCCTCGTCACAGCCGTTCGCCGAGCGCGCTTCCACACCTTCATACGATAGATACGTCGCGAGCGCTTCGGCCGCATCCTCGTTGTCGTCGACCACGAGGACACGCGGCACCTCGTGTAATACCCGCACTTGGCGGGCGCTCCACCTTTGACAGGTACTCGTTGTTGCTGACATGTAATAGCGATTGGCGAGAGAAAAACCATCGCGATCCAGCAAGTGGCATACCAAATGGCCGTTAGCTCGGCATGAGCGCCACCATGAACGTGGCCGGTGAAGCGCGAAGCGCTAGCGCGCCGCGGTGGACCCGCGAACCACGAGATCGCCAGGCAGCACGAGCGAACGTGTGGACATGGAAGGATCGGCGAGACGCTGGGTAAGCAATTGCATGGCGATCTTGCCGATCTCATACACCGGCTGCGCGACGACGGTGATGCCCGGCGTGACGAGGTCGGTCCACGCGTCGTTGTCGAAACCGGCGAGCGCGATGTCGGTTCCAGGCGTTACGCCGCGCGCGCGCATCTCGCGATACGCGCCGAGCAGCAACAGCCCGTTGCTCGCGACAATCGCATCGGGCCGCGTATCCGCGTCGCGCGCGAGCCACGCGCCGACATGCTCGAGCGCGCTCGCCGGGTTCGGTTCGACGAATTCCGCCAGCACCGGCAAACCGTGTCGGCCAAGCGCGTGCGCAAAACCATCGTGACGCTCGCGGCCCGTGGTGCTCGCGTTGCCGAATAGCCCGGCGATGCGCCGGTAGCCGCGCCCCACCAGATGCTCGACGAGGCGCGCCGCCGCGTCGCGGTTATCGAGCACGACGGCATCCGCGCTGCCCGCCGGCCCGGCGCGGTCGATCATCACCACGGGAAAGTCATAGGCCTGCGCCTTGAAACGCTGCGCCGCGTCGTGCGTCGGCGAATAGATGCAACCCGTGACGCGCTCCTCTTCCATCAGCCGCAGATACATGGCCTCTTTCTCGGCGTTTTCGTCCGTGTTGCAG
The DNA here is from genome assembly GCF_046054045.1 of Paraburkholderia sp. RL17-368-BIF-A. Taxonomy (NCBI): domain Bacteria; kingdom Pseudomonadati; phylum Pseudomonadota; class Betaproteobacteria; order Burkholderiales; family Burkholderiaceae; genus Paraburkholderia; species Paraburkholderia sp. RL17-368-BIF-A. The sequence goes on along the minus strand of NZ_JARESN010000011.1, from coordinate 145,542 downwards.
AGGATCACGCGCAAGCCCTGCTGATAGGCGGCGTCTTCGACGGCGCGGCTGACTTCGGTGAAAAACGGATTGCGCACGTCCGATACGATCAGGCCGATGGTCGCCGTATCGCCGGAACGCAGACGCCGCGCCGCCGCGTTCGGCCGATAACCCAATTGCTCGATCGCGCCCAGCACGCGCTGACGCACCGCATCGCGCACCGGCCCATTGTTCGACAGCACGCGCGAAACCGTCGTGACCGACACGCCGGCGGCTTGCGCAACATCCTTGATTCGTAGATTCATGAAAGTGGTATCGATTCCTCGAATCGCTCGGTATTTTCCCTGGATTGCCCGACGACCTCGGCATTTGCCCGCTGTCGCCGGACACAGGCTGCTCGGCTCTTTCGAGCCATTCTACCTGCGTTCATGCCATTTCAAGTGAACTATGCCGCTTGCGGGCAACGCTTGACGGACAAAGTGGTATCGATTCCAATAACACCCACTTCAACGATTCGATTTCAGGAGACGCGATGCCGTCGCTGCTTACCGCGGAGCTGGTTCGATTGAACGCACGGGCCAGTTCGAAACACGACGCGATCGTACAGGCGGGCGAACTGCTGGCCGCGGCCGGCTATATCGAGCCCGGCTACGTCGACAGTCTTCACGCTCGCGAAACAGTCTCGAATACGTATCTGGGCAGCGGCGTCGCCATTCCGCACGGCATGCAGGAAGACCGCCATCTGATCCGGCGCACCGGCGTCGCGGTGCTGCAATTGCCCGAGGGCGTCGAGTGGCACGACGGCGAGCGCGCCAACCTGGTCGTCGCGATTGCCGCTCAGTCGGACGAACACATCGCGCTGCTGCAACGCCTCACGCGTCTGATCGGCGACGCGGACAAGCTGCGCGCGCTCATCGACGCACGCGATCCGGGTCTGATCGTCGATGCGCTCAACGGCGCCTCAGTCGATCCGGTGACGAGCGTCGTCGACAGTACGCCCGCCGATTTCGCGCAGCGCGTGGAACTGGTGCTCGACTATCCGCACGGGCTGCACGCGCGGCCGGCAAGCGCATGGGTGGCCACGGCGAAGCGCTATCAGGCCGCCTTGCGCGTGCGCAACGGCAAGCTCGCCGCCGATCCGAAAAATCTCGTCAGCCTGTTGCAGCTCGGCGCGACCGCGAACGCGCAACTGGTGCTGTCGGCGCAAGGCGTGGACGCCGCCGACGCGCTCACGGCCCTCAAGCGCACCATCGAGGCGCTGTCCGCCGAAGAGCACGAGCGCGCCGCCGCGGCGCGCGCACGTCGGCAGAAAGCGCAGCCGGTGTCGTGGGAACCGGCCGATCCGGCGACGGTGTTCGAAGGCGTCAGCGCCGGGCCCGGCTTTTCCATCGGTCCGATCCGCGTGATGCGCACCGCGCAGCTCGACATTCAGGACCAACCGCAAGAAACCGTCGAAGCGACGCAGCGGCTCGACACAGCATTGCGCCATACCGCCGGCGAACTCGACGCGCTCACACGCGACACGACCGCACGCCTCGGCGCGGAAGAAGGCGCGATCTTCGCGGCGCACCGCGAACTGCTCAACGACACCGACTTGCTCGCCGAAGCCGCACGCCTGCTGCTCGACGGACACGGCGTTGCGTGGTCGTGGCATCAGGCCGCCGAACGTCAGGCCGCGCGCCTCGCCGCATTGCCCGATCCGCTGCTTGCGTCGCGCGCGACCGATCTGCGCGACGTCGCGCGGCGCGTGCTCAAGCACCTCGGCGAAAACGTCGCGGCAGACACGCGCTTCGACACGCCCGCCATCCTGATCGCCGAAGATCTCACGCCATCGGACACGGCGATGCTCGACCCCGCCGTCACGCTCGGCTTCTGCACGGTGTCGGGCGGCCCGACCTCGCACACCGCGATTCTCGCGCGCACGCTCGGCGTGCCGGCGGCGGTCGCGTGCGGCGCAGCGTTGATGAACATCCAGGACGGCAGCGCCGCCGTGCTCGACGGCACGAGCGGCCGTCTGTATGCCGGCGTGTCGGCGCGCGACCTCGAGCGAGCGCGTCAAACGCAAGCCGAACTCGCGGAGCAGGCTCGACGCGCCGCGGCAAATCGCGCGCTTCCCGCCGCGACGCTCGACGGCCACGTGCTCGAAATCGGCGCGAACATCACGCGTCCGGATCAGGTGCGCGACGCGATCGCGAACGGCGCGGACGGCGTCGGCCTGATGCGCACGGAGTTCCTGTTTCTCGAACGTCACGATGCGCCGAGCGAGGACGAACAGTACGACTGCTATCGGCGCATGGTCGAAGCAAGCGGCGGACGTCATCTGATCATTCGCACGCTCGACATCGGCGGCGACAAGCAGGTGCCGTATCTGAATCTGCCGCACGAATCGAATCCGTTTCTCGGCGTGCGCGGGCTGCGTCTGTGCCTGCGCCGTCCCGATCTGTTCGTGCCGCAGTTGCGCGCGCTCTATCGCGCGGCCAAAACAGGCCCGCTGTGGATCATGTTCCCGATGGTCTCCACGCTGGACGAAGCGCGCCAGGCGCTCGCGCTCGCGGAAACCGTGCGCGCCGAACTCGACGCGCCGAAGGTGCCGCTCGGCATCATGGTCGAGACGCCGTCGGCGGCCGCGTTTGCCGATCACTTCGCCGCGCTCGTCGACTTCTTTTCGATCGGCACGAACGATCTGACGCAATACGTGCTCGCCGTCGACCGCGAACATCCCGAACTCGCGCGCATGGCCGAGAGCCTGCATCCCGCCGTGCTGCGCATGATCAAGCAGACCGTCGACGGCGCGCGGCGTCATCGCAAGTGGGTCGGTGTATGCGGCGGCCTTGCGGGCGATCCGCTCGGCGCGTCGATTCTCGCGGGCTTGGGCGTCGATGAACTGTCGATGAGCTCGCGCGACATTCCCGCCGTGAAGTCGCGGCTGCGCGCGTCGCGTCTCGACGCATTGCAGGCGCTCGCGCGCCGCGCGCTGGATTGCGAGGACGTCGACGCGGTTCGCGCGCTCGAAGCCACCGAGATCAAGGCGGCCGCATGAACACGGTCGTCACCGTCACGCCGAACCCGGCGCTCGATCAGACCGTGCGCGTCGCGAATCTCGCGCTCGGCGAGGTCAATCTCGCGGCATCGCTCGAATTCAACGCGGGCGGCAAGGGCGTGAATGTCGCGGGCTGTCTCGCCGACTACGGCATCGCGACCATCGTCACGGGCCTGCTCGGTCGCGACGACGCAACCGCGTTCGACGCGATGTTCGCCGACAAGCAGATCGTCGACCGCTTCGTGCGAATCGCGGGGCGTCCGCGCATTAACGTGAAGCTGGTCGATACCGCACGCGATCAAACCACCGACATCAATCTCGCGACCTCGCTGCCGAACGCGGCCGACGTCGACGCACTGGAACGGCGCGTGATCGAACTCGCCGCGCCGGGCCGCTGGTTCGTGCTGGCGGGCAGCTTGCCGCCGGGCGTGGACGTGTCGTTCTATCGGCGGCTCACGCGCGCATTGCACGCGGCGGGCGCGCAGGTCGCGCTCGACACGAGCGGCGCGCCGCTCGCCGACGCGCTCGCGGCGAACGAGCCCGGCGCGCTGCCGGATCTCGTCAAGCCGAATCGCGCGGAACTGGAAGCCGCGCTCGACCGTTCGCTCGCCGACGACGACGCGTTGATCGAGGCCGCTTGCGAGCTGGCCGAACGCGGCGTCAAGTACGTGGTCGTTTCGCTCGGCGAGCGTGGTGCGCTCGGCGTGACGCGCCTGCAATCCGAAGCGCATTCTTCGCAAGCGCACTCCCAAGCAGCGGCAAGTGCCGGAGCCTATGAAGGCTGGCGCGCCGCGCCGCTGCGCGTGCCGGTGGCAAGCACCGTCGGTGCCGGCGACGCGCTCGTCGCAGGGCTCGTCGCGAGTCTCGCGGAAAAGCGTCCGTGGCACGAGGTCGGCCGGCGCGCCACCGCGTTCGCCGCGGGCAAGCTCGCGCGCGTCGGTCCGCATCTGCCGGATCGCGCGACGCTCGACGCGCTCGCCGCGCAAGTCGAATTGGGCACCTTCAGCGTCGCCGCGAATCCGCTGCGCGTGATCCAACATCAAGCCGTGTAAGCCAGGAAGAGCAATGGACAAGCTGATTGGACTGGTATCGTCCCCGCAACAGAGCGCGTCGCCGATGGTCGCGGCGCAGGCCTTGAACCGCGCGGCGCAAAGACGCGGCGCTTCGCTCGCCGTCGAAACGCGCAGTGCGCTCGGCGTTCAGCATCCGTTGAATGCGGCGCAGATCGACGCGGCGCAAGCGGTACTGATCGCCGCGGACGCCGATGAGCGCATCGACGAAACGCCGTTTGCGGGCAAGACGATTCACCGCGTGTCGCTCGACGACGCGATCCGCGAAGCCGATGCGGTGCTCGCACGCGTCGCGGCGAACGCGGGCGCGAATGTGGCTTCGAATACGGCGCAAGGCGCAGGCAATGCACACGCCGCGCAAGGCCCGCAAGCCTCGCCACGCGCGCTGAAAATCGTTGCGATCACATCGTGTCCGACGGGCATCGCGCACACCTTCATGGCCGCCGAAGGATTGGCGCAAGGCGCGAAGTCGCTCGGTCACGAGATTCACGTCGAAACGCAGGGCTCGGTCGGCGCGCAAAACACGCTGAGCGACGAACAGATCGCCGCAGCCGACCTCGTCGTCATCGCCGCCGATACGCAAGTCGACAAAAGCCGCTTTCGCGGCAAGCCCATCTACGAAACCGGCACGAAGGGCGCGATCGGCAAAGGCGCGGCGTTGATCGAACGTGCGATTGCCGAAGCGTCCGTCGATGGCAACGCGCCCGCTTCGCAAGCAAGCGCAAGCGCAAACGGTCAATCGGCGGCGGGCGGCGCGCTCGCCGATCAGGTCGCCGCAGCGAAGAAGCAGCGCTCGGCGAAAGCGTCGGGACCGTACCGGCATCTGATGACCGGCGTGTCGTTCATGTTGCCGTTCGTGGTGGCGGGCGGCCTGCTGATCGCGATTTCGTTCGCGCTCGGCGGCATCTACGCATTCGACGACGCGCACAAAGGCACGCTGGCGTGGGCGCTGTTCCAGATCGGCGCAAAGTCCGCGTTTGCGCTGATGGTGCCGGTGCTGTCGGGCTACATCGCGTATTCGATCGCGGACCGTCCGGGCATCACGCCCGGCATGGTCGGCGGCATGCTTGCCGCCAGCCTCGGCGCGGGTTTTCTCGGCGGCATCATTTCGGGCTTTCTCGCGGGCTACACGGCGTTGCTGATCAGCCGCAAGCTCAAGCTGCATCGCAACCTGGAGGGTCTCAAGCCGGTGCTCATCATCCCGCTAGTCTCGACGCTCGTCGTCGGTCTGCTGATGATCTACGTGGTCGGCACGCCCGTCGCGACCGCGCTGCACGGCCTCGAAAACTGGCTTCGCTCGATGCAAACCGGCAGCGCCGTCACGCTCGGCCTGCTGCTCGGCGCGATGATGGCCTTCGACATGGGCGGCCCGGTCAACAAGGCCGCGTATGCGTTCAGCACCGGTTTGATCGCAAGCCAGGTCTACACGCCGATGGCGGCGGCGATGGCCGCGGGCATGACGCCGCCGCTCGGCATCGCGCTCGCGACGTGGATTTTCCGCAACCGCTTCGTCGCCGACGAGCGCGAAGCGGGCAACGCGGCCGCGGTGCTCGGCATGGCGTTCATCACCGAAGGCGCAATTCCGTTCGCCGCGCGCGATCCGATGCGGATCATTCCGGCGTGCGTGATCGGCTCGGCGATCACGGGCGCGATTTCGATGGCGTCGGCGGTCGATCTGAAAGTGCCGCACGGCGGCATCTTCGTGCTGCCGATTCCGAACGCGGTCACGCATCTCGGCATGTATGTGCTGGCGATCGCGGTGGGCACCGTCGTCACGGCGCTCGCGGTCGGTGTGCTGAAGCGGCCGGTTCAGGTGGCGGCGTGAGCGGCGCGAACGCCGTGAACGTCGCGAGGGTCCATTCGCCTCGACGGCAAAGCGTGCGTGACACGGGACGGCACGATATGACGCAACGCCTCAGCGAAACTTATCGCGGCTTCGACCTGCTGATCGAAGCCCTTCCCGCCGACGACATGCAACGCATTCGCCTGCAACGCACGATTACGCGAAAGCTCGGCGAGCGCATGCTTACCGTCGATACGCGTTGCGACACGACTGCGTATTCGACTGACACCTCGCATGAATTGCTGACCAACGCCCTGCGCGATGCGCGCGAAGCGGTCGACCGTCTGCTCGGCGGCTGGCATCCGGCCTATGCGCACGCGCAGTCCCTGCATAAGCCGTCGGCGCATTAGCCCGTATGCGAGTAGCGCACGGCTCGTCGCGTTTGGCTAACCAAACGTGAACGCATACGCGCTCGCGCCGGCATCCAGAAACTCGATTTCAAACGTTCGATCCTGAACCGCGCCGCTTTGGCGCACGAGCTGGTAAAGCCGCTCTTTATCGACGACACCTACGCCATTCGCATCGGTGTCGGCGCCGTGCGAAGCGCCCGGCGGCTTGCCGTCGAGCGTCACTCTGAAACGCACCGGCTTGCCGTCCGCCATCGGTCCCAATACCAGATGCAGATCGCGCGCGTGAAAGCGATAGGCGATCTTCGCGCCGCTCGCGCCGGATTGCGCGCGCTCGCCGGCAACGTTCCATTCGCCGTCGAGACTCCAGCTTCCCGTACGCAGCCGCGCGGGGCTGCTGTACGCGCGGAGCATGTCGGGCGCCAATGTTTCCGGCGACGCAAAACCTTCTGCCTGGCGATAACCGACGTACGTCTCGCCCGAGCGCAAATCCTGCGGATCGGCGGCGGCCTCGATGCCCGACGCTTTCGCGGCGCCAGCGGATGCCGGCAGTTTCGAATGCCCGGCGTCCGCGAGCAATTGACGGATGACTGCTTCCGACTCGTCGTATCCGCCTTCGCCGAAATGGTGATAGCGAATCTCGCCGCGCGCATCGACGATATAAAAGGCCGGCCAATACTGATTGTCGAATGCCTGCCACACGGCGAGTTTGTTATCGATGGCAATCGGATAGTCGATATGCAGATCGGCCGCCGCGCGCTTCACATTGGCGATGTTGTGCTCGAACGCGAACTCGGGCGCGTGCACGCCGATCACGACGAGCCCCTGATCGCGATACCTGTTCGACCACGCCTTCAGATACGGCAACGTGCGCAGACAGTTGATGCACGAGTACGTCCAGAAATTGACGATCACCACTTTGCCGCGCAGATCGCTGGTTTTCAGCGGCGGCGAATTGAGCCAGTCGACGGCGCCGGACAGCGACGGCATCGCGCCTTCGGCCGGTAAGGAAAGTTGCGCGGCTGCGGGTGCCGGGTTTGTCGCGGCCGCGGGTTCTGCGGTCATGCTCACTTTCAGAAGCGCGCCAGCGTTTGGCTGCTCTGCATTCATGGCTTGCGAATCAGCAGCCTGTGAATCAGCAGCCTGTGAATCGACCTGCTGTGCATTCACCTTCTCCGCTTGAACGTTCCGCGAACCCGCACGCGGCGACCAGCGCTGCACCAGTTTCTCTTCGATACCGGTCGTATTCAGCGACGGCAACAGCGCCAGCACGCGCGTATCGAAGCCGAGTGCAATGGCCGCAGCGGACAGCACCACGGCCGCGCCGAGCACCTGACGCACGCGCTCGCTCACCGCATACGAGCGTCTGAGCGACGCGACGACGCGTCCGCCGATTGCGAGCACGATCGCAAGCGATGCCGCCGCGCCCGCTGCGAACGCGAGCAACGGCAACACGCCCGCGCCGCCTGGCCGATGCAGGATCACGCCCGTCATCACAAGGCCGAGGATCGGTCCCGCGCACGGCGCCCACAGCAAGCCGGTCGCAACGCCGAGTACCACCGACGACATCACGCGAGGCTCGCCGCCGTCGCGGCGCACCGCGCCATCCAGACGATTGCCGAGGTTCACGAGCGGATGCGTGAGCCGCTCGGCCATCGACGGAAACAGCAGCGACGCGCCGAACACGGCGAAGAACGCGAGCGCGATCCAGCGGCCGTATTCGTTGACGTGCGCGACCCACGCGCCGCCGGCCACCGCGAGGCTCGCGACGGCCGCGAACGTCAGCGCCATGCCGGCGAGAAGCGGCACGCCGTGACGCACGAACGACTGATCGACGCGCGCGAACACGAGCGGCACGACCGGAAGAATGCACGGACTCAGGATGGTAAGCATGCCGCCGGCGAAGGCGAGAAGTGTGAGCAGCATAACGGTGTCCTTTTTGTTCAATGAGCGTGATACGGCATTCATGCATTGAACTACCGGGACGTATCGCGCTTGTGTCGGCGAACGCGGCGTTGTGCAAGCTCGTGTATCGGCCTGCTGCGTAGATACAGTGCGATACAAAACGCGTCCGGCGAGGCATACGAGCGGCACACACACACACGCGCGCGCGCACGGGTTTGTATCCCAACGTATCGCACAGCGGCGCGGACACAGAACGTTGCACAGGCAGCCGCAAGCGACACACGCCAGATACGTCCACGGCGTCCAATGACTATCCAAAGACATCGCGCTTGCCGATCAACCCTCGCGCGCACCGCGCCTCTCATGCAAAGGACGATTCCATCATGCACGCCCGACTCAAAACCCTCGCCACTATCGGCTCCTTCATCGCGCTCGCGTTGCTCGCCAGTGTGCTTGCGACACGCGGCAGCGCGCTCACTGCCGCCGAACGGAATACGCCGGTTGCGCCGCAAATAACCGGCATCGACACATGGATCAACGGCTCGCCGCTGACGCTTTCGCAACTGCGCGGCAAGGTCGTGCTGGTCGATTTCTGGACCTACTCGTGCATCAACTGCGTGAACACGCTGCCGTACGTGAAGAACTGGTATAAGCAGTACGGCAACCAGGGGCTGCAAGTGATCGGCGTGCACACGCCGGAGTACCCGTTCGAACGCGATGCCGGGCATGTGCGCGCTGCCGTGAAGAAGTTCGACATTCAGTATCCGGTCGCGCTCGACAATCAGTACGCGACCTGGAACGCGTTCAATAACCAGTACTGGCCCGCGGTGTATCTGTTCGACAAGACAGGACATGTCGTGTATAGCCACTTCGGCGAGGGCGACTATGCGCAGACCGAAGCGAAGATTCGCGAGCTGTTGGCGCAACCGGGCTGATGCAGCGCCGCATTGAAGTGTTGACGCCGTCATGCTCGCCTGCGAGCATGCGGCAATCGAAATCAATCAGCCTGTCGAGCGGCCCATGCGAGCACCCAATCATCTCAATGCACTGCGTGCTTTCGAGGCCGTCGGCCGGCATCTGAGTTATGTCGCCGCTGCGGAAGAACTGCATGTGACGCCCGCGGCAATCGGCCAGATGATTCGCGGACTCGAGGAAACGCTAGAAATCGAGCTGTTTCATCGTTCGACGTCGGGTGCGTCACGCCTCGTGCTCACCGACGCGGCGCGCGCCGCCATGCCGGAATTGCAGGGCGGCTTTGAACTGCTCGCACAGGCGGTCGAAAGGCTGAAGGCCAGCAAGGCGCGCATAACGGTCACCGTAACGGTGCCGCCAGCGCTTGCCGACAAGTGGTTTTTGCATCGCGTGGAGCGGTTTCAGCGCAAGTATCCGCGCTACGATTTGCGCATCGACCTGTCGCTGAAACTCGTCGACTTTGTCGCGGATAGAGTGGACGCCGGCATCCGCTACGGCACCGGTCAGTGGCCGGATCTCGCCGCGACCTTCCTGATGCGCGACGAGTTCTTCCCTGTGTGCAGCCCCGAGCTGCTCGAAGACGAGCATCCGCTCAGAACACCGGCGGATCTCAACTACCATCCGTTGATTCACGACATATCGATGCGCGCGGCGCCCACGTTTCCCACCTGGCGATCATGGGTGCAAAAGACGGGCAACGCAGGGCGTGTCGATTGCGATCGCGGTCTGCAGATCAACGACTCCGCCGCCGCGATTCATACCGCTATCTCGGGCAACGGCGTCGCGCTCGGCAGAACGTGCCTCGTCGAGCGCGACATCGCAGAAGGCCGGCTGGTGCGGCCGTTCCCCGACGCGCAGACGTGCGAGCTCGCCTATTACGTGGTGCATAGAAAGGACAACGGCAACGAGCCGGCTGTGGTCGCGTTCAAGGAGTGGCTGCTTGCCGAGGCGAACGCGCGATAGCCGCGCGCCGCGTTAGTACTCTCTAATCTGTCTTCGCGCCGCCCGACGCCTTCAGCGCCAGTTGCTTGCGGTATTGCTCCACAGGCAAGCCGCCCCAGCCCCAGTTATCCATATCGACTTCTTCGATCACGACGAACGTCGCTTCAAGCGGCTTGTTCAGGACATCGAGCAGTACATGGCTGACACCGCTGATCAAGCGCGCTTTTTCTTCGGCCGTGACGGCGGTTGCGCCAGGCTTCGTTCCCTCGCGCGTGACCTGAATCGTGACGATAGGCATGTCGTTCTCCGTGGCAAAGGCGGGCGCCGCGAATCGGCGCCCGTTGTTCCGCTGTTGTTAAAAGCCGCGCTTAGTGGCCGGCGCTCTGGCCGCCGTCGACGTGCAGGATCTCGCCCGTCACGAACGGCGCCGAATCCAGATACAGCACCGCTTGCACGATGTCGTCCATTTCGCCCATATGACCCATCGGATGCAATGCGCCGAGCCCCGCATGCGTTTCCGGCGCGTGCATCGGCGATTTGATGATGCCAGGCGAGACCGCGTTCGCGCGAATCCCGGCTTTAGCGTACTCGATCGCGATGGACTTCGTCGCCGCATTCAACCCGCCCTTCGTCAACGACGCGAGCACCGAAGGCACGCCGCTAATCGCATGATCGGTGAGACTCGTCGTGATGGTGACGATGTGGCCGCTTTCGTGCTTTTCCATCTCGGCAATCGCGAGCTGCGTGATATTGAAGAAGCCGTCGAGGTTGACGCCCTTCACCAATGCGTAGTCTTCAGACGTATAGCTCGTGAACGGCTTCGCGACAAACACGCCCGCGTTGTTGACGAGCGTATCGACGCGCCCGAAACGCGTCACGGCCTCTGCAATCACGCGGCGCGCGGTGGCCGGATCGGCGATGTCGCCCGCCACCGTCGCGATGTTCGGATCGTCGAACGGTGTAATGCCGCGAGCCGTCGCAACCACGCGATAGCCGCGCTGACGAAACGCCTTCACCAGTTCCGCGCCGATGCCTTGCGATGCGCCAGTAACGATCGCCACTTTTTCCGACGTATTCATGTTGTGCTCCAGAGTTGTTGTCATGCAATTCAGAAATGAGAGCGGTTGCCTGGCCGGCTGCCGCTGTGTGCCGCGAGTCTTGCAGTGCGCCCTCGGTGACTGAACTATCGGCTTTGCGCAGGCATTAAACAAACGAGAAGATTTGCGTCGGCGGGAAAGAAAAACTACGGCGGTTCTGGATGCCGATGGCTAAACGGTCGTGCCGAACGCACCGGCCACCGTGACACGCCCGCCTGGCGGGCACGCGACATGCGGCGTGCAATCCAGCGCTGCGGCTTCGGCGGCCCGGTTATCGGCTACTCGAATGGAATGCGGCGCGCAATCACGCTCAATGGCGAGGCGTTTATGAACAAGGTCTCTTCACCCGCTGCGGCGCCAAAAAAACACGGAAAGCTGCGCGGCGCTTTCACCACCGTGGTCAACGCAGGCAAGCGCTTCATGTCGGACCGCTGCCCGATGATGGCCGCGAGCGTCGGCTTTTACTCGGCGTTCTCGCTTGCGCCGACGCTGCTGATGGTGCTCGCGGTCGCCGGCTGGTTCTTCGGCGAAGACGCCGCGCGCGGACGTCTGTTCGAGCAGGTGCGCGGCATTATGGGCAAGGACGCCGCGGAGGCGATGCAGACCATCGTCGAACACGCGCATCGCGCGAGCGGCAGCGGCATTGCCGCCGTGGTGTCGGTCGTGTTGTTGATCATCGGTGCGTCGGCGACTTTTACTTCGCTGAACACCGCGCTCGACGTGGTGCTCGAGGCGGAGAAAAACGTCAAGAGCAAGGGCAGCATTACGTGGCTCGTGCGCACGCGGCTGGTGTCGGTCGGCATGGTGCTCGGCCTCGGCTTTCTGCTCGTGGTGTCGCTCGTGCTAGACACGGCGATCACGTTCGCCGGACACGCAATATTCGGCGATTCGCCGTTGGTCGTCGTCACCGCGATCGTGCAAACGGTACTCGGCCTGATCGTGCTGGGCGCCGCGTTCACCGCCCTGCTTCGGTGGATGTCAGACGCGCCGGTGAGTCTCGCGCATGCGGCGGTCGGCGGTATGACGGCGGCGATACTGTTTTCGGTCGGACGGCATCTGTTCGGGCTTTATCTCACGCATGCGGGCACCGCGAGTTCTTTCGGCGCCGCAGGCTCGCTCGCCGTGCTGATGATGTGGCTGTATTTTTCGGCGGCGGTGTTTCTGTTCGGCGCGGAGACGACAGCCGAACTCGCGGGACGCAATGAAGTAAAAGACGAGGAGAAAGACCGGCCATTGTCCGTAGGCGCGGCGCGCTCGCGCGGTTAAAACGCGCATTGAAAATGAAAAAAGCGGCCTCGCGGCTGCTTTCGCATGACTAGTGCTGCACGCCCCAGCGCCGCACCGTCACCCGTTCCAACGTATCGAACACGAGATGTTCGATCAACAGCCCGATCACGATTACCGCTGCAAGTCCCGCGAAAACGCGGTCCGTGTAAAGCTCGTTGCGATTCTGGAAAATGTACCAGCCGAGTCCGCCGTTGCCGGAACTCGCGCCGAATACCAGCTCGGCCGCGATCAGCGTGCGCCACGCAAACGCCCAGCCCACCCGCAAGCCGGCGAGAATCGACGGCAACGCGGCCGGCATCAGAATCAGCAGTACGTGGCGCATTCCCGTCAGGCCGTAGTTGCGTCCGGTCATGCGCAGCGTCGCCGGGACCGACTGGAAACCGGAGTACGTGTTGAGCGCGAGCGGCCACAGTACCGAATGCACGAGCACGAATAACAGACTGCCCGTGCCGAGTCCGAACCAGAGCAACGCGATCGGCAACAGCGCGATGGAAGGCAGCGGGTTGAACATCGCGGTGAGCATCGACAGCAAATCGCGGCCCACACGCGTCGACACAGCCAGCGACGTCAGCACGAACGCAAGCGCCGCACCGAGCAGATAACCGCGCAGCAGTACCGACATCGACACCGCCGTTTTTTGCAGCAACTCGCCGGACAACACGCCCTGCACGAACGCGACGAAAGTCGCGCCGAAGGTGGGCAGCAGCAGATCGTTATTGACGACGCGCGCGGCGATCTCCCATACGGCGATCAACACCAGCGCGATCAGCACCTTGCGCACCCAGCTTTGCGCGAAGACGCGTTTGCCGAGCGGCAATGGCGCTTCGAGCACGATGTCGCCAGGCGGTTCGAGCGGGCGTTCGTATTCGTCGCGAATCGGCGGCAATAAGGTGGCGGGCGAACTCATTGCGCGGCCTCCGTCTCTTCGAACAACAGGCGATGAATACGCGCGACGCTACGCTGAAAATCGTTGCGCCCGAAGCTGTCGTGCGAATACTGATGACTGTTCAACTCGGCACGCACGCCGCCCGGATGCGGCGACAACAGCAGAATGCGGTTTCCCACTACCAGCGCTTCTTCGATTGAATGAGTCACGAACAGCAGCGTGAAATTGACCTCTTCCCACAAACGCAGCAGTTCTTCCTGCATCTTGCGGCGCGTCAATGCGTCGAGCGCGGCGAACGGTTCGTCCATCAGCAATACACGCGGCTGCATCGCGAGTGCGCGCGCAATCGCGACGCGCTGCTTCATGCCGCCCGACAAGGTGTGCGGATACGCATTCGCAAACGCAGCGAGGCCGACCTTGTCGAGATAATGCAACGCACGCTCATTTGCTTCAGCACGCGCAAGCTTCTTCGCGACGCGCAGCGGAAAGGCCACGTTTTGCAGCACCGTTTTCCACGGCGGCAACTGATCGAACTCCTGGAATACGACGATGCGATCGGCGCCCGGACCGCGCACGAGCTGACCCTCGAGCGAGATGGTGCCCGAGCTCGGCTCGATGAAACCGCCCACGGCCTTCAGCAACGTCGACTTGCCGCAGCCCGACGGCCCGAGCAGCACGAAGCGATCGCCGCCGTAGACGTCGAAGCTGACCTCGTGCGTCGCGCGGACAATGCGCTCGCGCGTGCGGTATTCGAGGCTGACGTTCTCCACTGCGAGCAGTTTTTCGCTGACGGCGGGACCGCTGCGTACGGCGCGGTCAGCGCGTTCGGGAAAGAGTAGCGTGGGATTAGCCACCATCGGATCGCTCCCAGGTTGCGGATTGCGCGAGCGGCTCACCACCGCCCCGCAGTCCGCTGAAGTTAGAAACACGAAGCGCCATGCTTAACTGCCTGCCGCGGTTGCCGGGTCGTCGAAGAAATAGTCTTTCCACGACTTCGGCTCGTTTTTGATCGCCCCCACGCGATACATGAACTGCGCGAGACCGAGCGTGTTTTGCGGCGCGATCTTGAACTCCACTTGCGGATTCTTGATGATCTTCAGGAGCAGCGCGCGATCGATTTTCGACTTGTTTACGCGCAGATAAATATCGGCGGCGGCGTCCGGATTCGCCGCAATAAAACGCGATGCGTCGGCGAGTGCATCGACGAACGCGCGGTACGTTTTCGGATTGCCGTCGCGGAATTTTTCCGTCGCATAGAGAACCGTTGCGGAACTCGGGCCACCGAGCACATCGTAGGAATTCAGCACGATATGCGCCTTCGGATTGCCCGCAAGTTCCTGATCCTGAAACGGCGGATTGCCGAAGTGACCGGTAATTTCCGTGCCGCCCGCGATGATCGCCGCCGCAGCATCAGGATGCGGCAGCGCCTGCGTGTACTTGTCGAGACGGTTGTATTCCTTGTCGCCCCAGCGCTTCGCGGCCGCGTATTGCAACACGCGCGACTGCACCGACACATTCACCGCCGGCACCGCAATGCGGTCTTTCGCGCCGAAATCGGCAATCGTCTTGACGTCAGGATTGTTGCTCACCAGGTAATACGGCAGATTGCCGAGCGAAGCGACGCCCTTCACATTCTGCTTGCCGTGCGTGCGATCCCAGATGGTCAGCAACGGGCCCACGCCGGCGCCGGCGACATCCACGGCGCCCGACAGCAAGGCGTCGTTGACGGCGGCCCCGCCCGAGAGCTGCACCCAATCCACCTTGATGTCGAGGCCCTGCTTGCGCCCTTGCTTTTCGATGAACTGCTGATCGCGCGCGACGTTCAGCAGCAGATAGACAATGCCGAACTGTTCGGCAATGCGGATCTGTCCTTCGGCATGCGCGGGTATAGCGGCGCTCATGCCGGCCGCGCCGATAGAAACGGCGAGCAACGTCGCGGCAAAGCGGCGCGTGAAATGGCTGACTGTACGACGACTCAAAAGCGGTGACCGTGCAGCGGTCGAATGAAACCTGGCGAACATCGAAACTCCGATCGGCGAGTGGCGTTTAAGTATTTGAGTTGTGTGAATGGCACGGCGCGCTGATTGCGCGCAAAAGATCAGAAAGGCACGTCGCCTTCGATCGTCGTGCGATACAGCTTGCGCCGCTGGTCATCCGGCGTGCCGGCCGCGAGGTGCATCAACGAACGGTTGTCCCAGAACACCATGTCGTGTTCCGCCCAGCGATGCCGGTACACATGTTCGGCACGCACGCTGTGCGCGAAGAGTTCTTCGAGCAATTGCCGGCTTTCGTCTTCGGGCAAGCCGATTACACGCGTCGTGAAATGCTCGCTCACGAACAGCGCCTTGCGCCCCGTCTCCGGATGCGTGCGCACAATCGGATGCACGACCGGCTTCACTTGCGCGATCTGCTCAGGCGACAGATTCGGCCGCCACGGGCTGCGCTTTTGCAACTCAGCGTACTTCGCGAGATACGTGTGTTCGGCCGTGCGTCCTTCGACCGCGCTGCGCAGATGCGCGGGCAAGGTGTCCCACGCGAGATGCATGTTGGCAAACAGCGTGTCGCCGCCTTCGGCCGGCAATTCCTGCGCATGCAGCAAGGAACCGAGGCTCGGCTTTTCCTTGTAGGACAGATCGGAATGCCAGTAATGACCGGCATCGCCCAGACCAATTGGCTTGCCGTTTTCGACGATATTCGACACCACCAGCACTTCCGGATAGTCCGGCAGCTGGAACTGATGCAGCACATGGATCTGCAACGGACCGAAGCGGCGGCTGAAAGCAATCTGCTCGTCCGGCGTAATGCGCTGATCGCGAAACACCAGCACGTGATAGTCGAGATGCGCGCGATGAATGCGCGCGAAATCCGCCTGGGCAAGCGGCTTGCTCAGATCGAGGCCGAGCACTTCGGCGCCGAGCGGGCCGTCGAAAGCGCGAATCTCGATGGGCTGACCGGCAATGGCGCCGCCGGCGGCGTGGGCATCATGGGCGTCGTGGGCGGCGGTGGAAGCAAAGGCTGTCGTCACGGGAAACTCTTCGTCGTATCGGGTCGCAGTCAGATGAATGTACCGGCGCGCGCACCCGACGACAACGAAGCAAATCCGATACGTTTATCTGCTGGAGTGATAAACCCGATGTTTTAACGCGCGACGACGCGCACGAGCAATATTACGGCTCCATGTCAGAGCTGGCCCGGACGCGGATCGGGCACGAAGCCGTCGCGATTCGGCATCGCGACGCGCGGCAGCGATGCCGCGTCGAGCCGCGTGTCCGCGGGCACAATGCCGTTCTGGTTCAGCAGAAACGCGCTGACCGCATAGACCTCGTCGGCGGAAAGGGATTCGGGCGCGTTGTACGGCATCGCGCGGCGAATATAGTCGAAGAGCGTCGTGGCGTACGGCCAGTAGCTGCCCACGGTGCGCTTCGGCTTCGCGCCCGACAACGTGCCCTGGCCGCCCACGAGCGGGTCGCCGAGACCGCCCTCGCCGCGCGCGCCGTGACACGCCGCGCATTTCGTGGCGAACACGCGCGCGCCGGTGGCCACGTCGCCGCTGCCGGCGGGCAGGCCGCGCCCGTCGGGTGCGATGTCGATGTTCCAGGCAGCGATGCTCGTTTCGTTAAGCGGCGTGCCGATGCCGTAGGTCGCGCTTGCATCGCGGGAATCGGGCTTGATGGACGAGCACGCGGCGAGCGTCGTCATGAAAACAAGCGCGGCGATGCGCGTCGAAGGGCGTTCACGCATTGCGCACCTCGCCGCTCGCATCCACGCGCCATTGCTGGATCGCGTTGTAGTGGTACTGCGAATTCAGGCCGCGCGCGGCGACGAGTTGCGCGCGCGTGGGCTGCACGTAGCCGGTGGAATCGGTAGCGCGCGAAAGTATCTCGGCCGGCGCGCCGTCCCAGCGCCAATCCGCTTCGAAACGAGTCAGCGCACGGTCGCGTGCCGCGCCATCAAGACGCGCGAGCCGCCATGACGCGCCGCCATCGGTGGAAACTTCGACCTTGCGGATCGTGCCGCGCCCCGACCACGCAATGCCGCTAATCGCGTAATAACCGTGCGTGGTGAGGCGATGCCCCGGCGATGGCCGCGTGATGACCGACTTCGCATCCATCTCGAACACGAACTGACGCGCGGTGCCGTTCGCGAGCAGGCTCGTATATTTCGACGTCTCCTCGCGCGTTTGCAGCGGCGCGTCAACCACTTTGAGCCTGCGCAGCCACTTCACATTGGTATTGCCCTCGAAGCCGGGCACGATGAGCCGCAACGGATAACCGTTCTCGGGCCGCAAGCGTTCGCCGTTCTGCGCATAGACCACGAGCGCGCGCTCGAGTATGCGATCGAGCGGCAGGCTGCGCGTCATCGCGGCGGCGTCGGCGCCTTCCGCGAGCAGCCAGGCGCCGCCGTTAGCGTTGCTTTGCACGGACACGCCGCCGACCTCTTCCAGCAACGTGGAAAGACGCACGCCTGTCCATTCGCAACACGACAACAGACCGTGCGTCAGTTGCACCGGCAAGCCGCTCGGACCATTCCATTCGCTGCCGGTATTGCCGGAACATTCGAGGAAGTGGATGCGCGACTCCGCCGGCAGACGCAGCAGGTCGTCCATCGTGAAGAGCTTCGGCGTGCGCACGAGGCCGTGAATCGCGAGCCGATGCTGATCGGCGTCGATGTCGGGCACGCCGCCGTGATGACGTTCGTAGACGAGGCCGTTCGGCGTGATCGTGCCGTGCAGGTCCGCAAGCGGCGTCATCGACGAAGCCGCGCCGGGCAGCGGCCATTGGCGGGCACTTCGGCGCACGACGCCGGCTTCGCGCGGCGACGGCACGCCATACGGATGCTCGAGCACCGGCGCGCCCGGCACACGGCTCGACGGCGCGACTTCGAGCGGCCTGAGCAATTCGCCCGCGGCTGCCGCCGCGCCTTGCGACGCGACCAGACCGCCCGCCGCAAGACGGCCGAGCAGACGGCGGCGGCTACGCGACGAAGGTGGATCGGGCGGCAGATTTAACGGCGTGTTGCTTTGGCTCATTGCGGCAGCGGCGCTTCATGGAGAAGTCGACGATGCTAGCAATGCGATGCGCCGCGGCAAAACGATCAATCGTGATATGCATTGCAGCGAATGCGGGCTTTCGCTTTATTCGCTACTGGCCACGCTCACTCGACCGTAGCCGGCGACGCCTTCACGAGATTGCGCAGCGTGAGCCTCGCCTCCAGCCCGCCGCCGGCGCGATTATGAAGTTCGAGCGTGGCATCCATCGCAAGCGCGAGTTGACGCGCGATCGCAAGGCCAAGCCCTGTGCCGCCCGTTTGCCGATTGCGCGATCCTTCGATCCTGTAGAACGGCTGGAACACATCTTCGAGCGAATCGGCGGGAATGCCCGGGCCGCGATCGAGCACGGAGATGGTGGCGTGCCTGTCCGGCGACATCGCGATCTCGATCTGCGCCGCGCCGCCGAACTTCAGCGCGTTATCCACGAGATTACCGACGATGCGCCGCAGCGCCTGCGGCCGCGTCATCAGCGGCATGTCGAAGCGGCCATGCAGTGACACGGCCTGGTCGGCATCCACGTAATCGCAAACGAGGCTGTCGAACAGCGCATCGGGATCGATGCGGCACGGCGTTTCCGTCGCGCCGTGCAGCGTGCGCGCATACGTGACGCCTTCTTTCACGAGCGCTTCCATCTCCTGCAAATCCTGGCGCAGCTTCGCACCTTCGGCTTCCGCGTCCATCATGTCGACGCGCAGACGCATGCGCGTGATCGGCGTTTGCAGATCGTGCGAAATGGCCGCGAGAATCTGCATGCGTTCGGTCACGTACATCGCAATGCGTTCCTGCATGGCGTTGAAAGCGCGAGCCGCGCGTGCGATTTCGGAAGGCCCGCTTTCGCTGAGACGCCCGGCCTTGAGATCGGGGCCGAGCGCATCGGCGGCGACCGCCAACTCGTTGAGCGGACGCGTGGCCGTCCGCACCGCGAACCAGCAGCAGCCGAGCAGCACCGCGAGTTCCAGCAGCAGCACGAGCGGCAACCAGCGCGACAGCGGCGCGCCGGACATCGGCCGCATGTCGATGGTGAGCGGCGAGCCGTCGCTGAGCTTCAGATGAACCTGCAGCCGTTCGCGCTCGCCCGGCACCGCATTCACCGTGAGCGGGTAGTTCGTGCCGATGCCATCCGCGATGGAGCGCGCGACGCGCGCCGACAGGTTCGCATCCACCGGGCCGCCGCTCACGCCGGGGCCCAGCATGAACTCGTAACTGCGCCGCGCGAGACGCGGCAGCCATTGAGCGCGTTCGTTAGCGGGCAGATGATCGAGCAGCGCGACCGAACTCACGACCTCGCGTTCGATGTAACCCATCATCACGTTCGTCATGGTCTGGTCGCGTTCGGTCATGGTGAGCCAGAACGACAGCGCCTGCGCCGACGCGAGTCCGACGAAGAGAATCAACGTCAACCTCGCGAACAGCGTGCGCGGCCAGTGCAGCGACCGAAGAAATGTCATTGCGGGTCCCCGATCACGTTCACGGCCGCGGAAAACACATAGCCTTCGCTGCGCAGCGTCTTGATGTAACGCGGTTCGCGCGCCTCGTCGCGCAAGCGCTGACGCAGACGGCTTACCATCAGATCGATCGAGCGGTCGAATTGATCGGCCTGACGGCCTTGCGTGAGATTGAGCAGTTGATCGCGTGTCAACACGCGCTGCGGATTGTCGAGGAATACGCGCAGCAAGCGGTATTCGGCGCCGCTTAGCGCGACCATCGTGCCTTCGGCGTCGAGCAGATGACGCGCCGTGGTGTCGAGCCGCCAGTCGCCGAAGCCGAGCATTTGCGCGCTTTCCGTTACCTGCATGCCGGGCGGCAGCATGCGCGCGCGGCGCAGCACCGCGCGAATGCGCGCGAGCAGTTCGCGCACGGCAAAGGGCTTGGGCAGATAGTCGTCGGCGCCCATTTCGAGGCCGAGAATGCGGTCCGCTTCTTCATTGCGCGCGGTGAGCATCAGCACGGGCACCGTGCGAAATTTGCCCGCGCGCAGTTCGCGGCATAGCACGAGGCCGTCTTCGCCGGGCATCATCAGATCGAGCACGATCAGGTCGGGTGCGCCCTGCTCGAGAGCCGCGCGCATTTGCCGCCCGTTGGCCGCGAGCGAAACCCGCATGCCGTTCTTCTCCAGATAGCCGGCGATCAGTTCGCGAATGCCGCGGTCGTCGTCGACGATCAGTACGTGGTCGATCGTGTCCATGAATGGATCATCTCTTTTGACGTTTCACCTGCACCCGGCTCGCGCACAGCATCGAACACTGGACCGGATGCGCCCATTCGGCCGCCACACCGCCCGCGATGAACGCGATGATTGCAAGCAGCCGCTTCATGCGTCCTCCACGACGGAAAGACTGGCGCCGTCGGAAAGACCGGCATCCAGCGTATACGGATCGATCCCTTCCAGGCAACCGATATTGACGCGCCACAGCTTCGCGTCCCGGCGCGTCTGATGAAACGGATAAATACCGCAGTGCCTGCAGAAGAAATGCTTCGCGACGCGCGTGTTGAACTGATACAGCGTGAGCGCGTCCTCGCCTTGCGTGATCGTCAACCGGCCGGCCTCGAACGGCGGGCTCATCAGCGCGCCCTTGCGGCGGCACAGGCTGCAATTGCAGCGCGCGGCGGGCGCAAGCGGTGTCCTGACCTCGAATTTGACGGAGCCGCAGTGGCAGCTTCCCTTTAGCGTTTCGGTGTTCATCAGCATCTCCGTGACTCTCGATGCCTGCTTTATAACGCGCGTCCGACCGCGGTTTATGTCGCAATGTATCCGAACCTGTATCTGACACAAAACATTGCACCGGTGCGCTCTAGCTGGGTTGGCTCGCGTTCGGCCGCGTTTCGCCCGCGTTTCGCCCGCGTTTCGCCCGCGTTTCGCCATTTCGCGGCGCGCGGCGTCGATCAATTTGTATCGCACTGTATATGCGGCGCCGCGAGATACACAGCATTGCAATACGCCGCTTCGCCGACACAAGCCAGATACCCGGCGCGACTCTAATCTCATCAACGACGGATTCGGGGCCACGCCAGATGTTGCGATGCGGACATCGCCGCTCTTCGGCAAGCCTCGCTGAAACCCGACGGATGCTTGGCTTCCTACCTATTCTGGAGAACGACATGAAAGTTTCGATGATCGCTTTGGCTCTGGCTGTTTCCGCTACGACGCTTCCGGCTTTTGCCGCCAATCCCGCCGCTGCCGTGAGCAACGTCGACGGGCAGCACACGCAGCAATGGACGCCGGCGCAGAACACTGCGGCGAAGAGCCGCCTGGAGGTTCGCCAGGAACTGGCGCGTGCGACGAAAAGCGGCGAGTTGGCATCGCTGAACAAGATTTACCAAGGGAGCTAAGGCGGGCTGCTGAACGGCCACGCTCTTGGTACTTTTCTCCTTATCTACCGACTTATTACCGACGAAATCGATCATGACCCAATCAGACAAAGTGCTGTACACCGGCAAGACCCACACCACCGGCGGACGCGATGGTGCGTCGCGCAGTTCGGACGGCCGGCTCGACGTCAAGCTCGGCTCGCCCGGCGCATCCGCGACCGGTACGAACCCCGAGCAGATGCTGGCCGCGGGATGGTCCGCGTGCTTCATCGGCGCAATGGGTATCGCGGCCAAGACGCTGGGAGTCGCGCTGCCCGCCGAAACCGCCGTCGACGCCGAGATCGACCTGGCGATGAACAATAGCGGCTATTTTCTGCGCGCGCGGCTCAATGTCAGCCTGCCTGGAATCGAGCGCGAGACTGCGCAGAAGCTCACGGATATGGCGCACCAGACGTGTCCGTATTCGAAGGCGACGCGCGGCAATATCGACGTGGTGATTACTGTGGTTTGATGGCGACCGCGTGTGGCTCGCTGCATGACGCCGGCGCTCTTTGCGGAGCGCCGGCGTGTTTGTCTTCGGGTCTGCACCGCAGCAAGCGCGCTACCGTGCAACGTCTCCATCGTCGTCGCCGGTCACACCGAATTCGACGGGCGTCTTCACGTAGAACAGATGCACGTCCTCGGCGCGCAGCCGCTCGAACAACCTGGCGGCTTCGTCGCTCGTTACCGCCATCACGACCGATAACGGCTGATCCGCCAGCTCGAAAAAATGCGCCGAATGCACGCGATGATGGTGGCCGATGCCCTCGCTCGCCGGTATCACGGTCGCGCCGCGCAGACCGAGTTCGCCGGCGAGAACGACGAGCCAGTCGGCCATCGGCTTGCCGCGATGCCGCCGATCCTGCTGCGTGAAAAAAGTGATCTGATAGCCGTTCATGGCGACGTCTCCTGGATGCGCTGCGGCACCGCGCCGTCCGATTGCGCCGCATCGGGCGCGGGCCACGCGTCGGCGCCGACGAGCGGCACGAAGCTCACTTCGCCGAGCGAGCAGCTTTCGTAGTCGTCCTCGCTGCGGCGCACGAGTTTGACGAGCTTCTGATAGTGCCGCTCGCGGCCGACCGGCATCACGATCCGGCCGCCGATCGCGAGCTGTTTGCGCCATATCCGCGGAATATGCGGGCCGCCCGCCGCGGCGATGATCGCGTCGTACGGCGCATGTTCCGCGAGTCCCGCCGTGCCGTCGCCGAGATAAACGGTCACGTTCGAAATGTTCAGCCGCGCGAGAATGTCGCGCGCCATCGCGACCAGGTCCGCGTGACGCTCGATTGAATGGACATGCGCGGAAAGCGCGGCCGCGACGGCAGCCGCATAGCCCGAGCCGGTGCCGACGTCGAGCACGATGTCGGCGGACGAAAGCTCCGCGGCCTCGATCATCGTTGCGACGATCGCCGGCTGCGAGATGGTCTGATCGTTGCCAATGGGCAGCGGCCTGTCTTCGTAAGCGAGATCGCGCAGACAGTCGGGCACGAACGCTTCGCGCGGCACGCGGCGCATCGCATCCAGCACACGTGAATCGCAAATGCCGCGGCGGACGAGCTGCCGCTCCACCATCCGCTCGCGGGCCTCGTTGAAATCGCTCATGGCCACCTCCGTCTTGCAGCCAGCGCCCGTTCGTCTGCGTGCCGCGTTGCAGCAGAAACCGCAGCGCACGCATCGACACGTTTGCCGGCGAATGCGGGACCTACATTCAGTCTACGCGCAGAACGAGTCCGACAAAACGGGCGGCGAAGATGGCATTAAACGGTGGACGTGCCCCTCAAACCGGCTCAGCCGGAATCTCGGGTTCGACCAGCTTCGCGAGTTGCATCAGCGATTCCTGCCAGCCGAGGTAGCACATCTCCACGGGAATCACCTCGGGCACGCCTTCCTGAAGAATCGAGACGTCGGTGCCGCACAGCACCGTGCGGAAGGTGATCGTCGCGGACATTTCGCCGGGGAGATTAGGATCGTCGAAGCGGTCGGTATAGCGGATTTTCTCGTTCGGCACGAGTTCGACGTACTCGCCGCCGAACGAGTGGCTGTGGCCGGTGCCGAAGTTGCGAAACGACATCTTGTAGGTGCCGCCCACGTGTCCGTCGAAGTGATGGACCTGGCAAGTAAAGCCATACGGAGGCAGCCATTTCGCGAGCGCGTCCGGTTCGAGGAACGCCCGATAAACGCGTTCGGCAGGCGCGCGCAGCACGCGGTGGAGTTTGATGGTTCCGGTAGTCATGGTAAGCCGCCTTTCGGTTGAGAAGTTGGACACACTGCTACGACGATTCGACGGCAGCGGAATCGACACGATGCGCGATAAAAATCGTCACGCGTTGTGGGTGCCGTTACGTCGGCCGGACACCGCGGACGGCTCGACCCGTCTCTGAGCGATAGACTACCAACACAGCTCTTGCAGGAGAATCTCATGCGGCTCGTCGACTGGAATATTCAGTGGGGACGCGGCGTGGATGGCCGCGTCGATCTCGCCCGCATCGTGCGCGAGGCGCGTGCGCTGTGCGATTTCGACATCATGTGCGTGCAGGAAGTGACGCGCGGCTTTCATGAGCCGCAGCAGATGGGCGGACTGGCCGGTGGGCCGAGCGCCGATCAGTTCGCCGAACTCGCCGCGTTGCTGCCCGGCATGACCGTAGTCGACGCGATCGGCTCGGACCTTCCGGGCGTCGGTGGTGGCGTCGGCGGCGGCAAGCAGCGGCGGCAGTTCGGCAACGCGATCGTCACGCGTCTGCCGGTCAGACAGGTGCTGCGCCACTCGCTGCCGTGGCCCGCCGACCCCGCGAAGCCGTCGATGCTGCGCGTCGCGCTCGAGGCCGTGATCGATACCGACGTCGGACCATTGCGCGTGATCAGCACGCACCTGGAGTTTTATTCGGAAACACAGCGGCTCGCGCAGGTCGAGAGGCTGCGCGAGCTGCATCAGGAAGCATGCGGGCACGCGCGCCGCCCGGCGCGCGCCGAGAAGCAGGACAGCCCATTCGCCGACACGGGGCGTCCGATGAGCGCAATCGTCTGCGGCGACTTCAACAGCGCGTTCGAAAGCGCCGCGTATCGCAAGATGCTCGAGCCGATTGCCGGCGCGCCCGCTTTCGCCGACGCGTGGACGCTCGCGCACGGCAACGACGCACGCGCCGCGACGGTCGGCCTGTACGACCGCGAGCAATGGCCGGACGGACCGTTTGCCTGCGACTTCGTGTTCGTCACCGAAGACCTTGCGCCGCGCGTCGCGTGCTGCGAGGTCGACGCGCACAGCCGGTCGTCGGATCATCAGCCGATGTGGCTCGAACTGCGCTGAGCGGCAACGTACGACGAAAGCGCGGGCCGCGCGCTAGATGCGCGGCAGGTCGTCGATGCATTTTTCGATGTGGCCGTCGGGGACGTCGGTGTCGATTCCGTCATGCCCGTTGGTGTGGGAGACGGCCACGATTTTCGGCCCGAGAAAGCGCGTGCCGCCGAGCGTGAAGAGCGACCAGACAGCGTCGCCGCGACGGATCGCGGCCACCACCTGAGCGACTTCGACGATCGAGGTCGGCGACAACCAGCTGCGCGTGGCGGGGTCGACCGTGGCCCAGCGCACATGCGTGATCCGGTCGTTCGAAGGGTTGATGCGCACAGCGTCGATACCGAATGTAGCCATGATATTTCCCCCCAGCACCCTGGCACTGACGATCCTAGCATGATGGTCCAAGCCGTCCGGCGGGGCAAGGGGCAGCGTTGCGGGACTTCCGCGTCATTTACCCGCGCCGGGAAACTCGCGGCAACCGAGCAGCAGTCGGTCGCCCGGCGCCGCGCCTGGCGCAAGCGCCGCGGCGTGCGTCTGGCCGTCGCCGCACTGCCATTGCGCTGTCAGATCGCTGCGGCATGACAGGACGCCTCCACCGGCGACGTCACCGGTCAGCATGTAGGTGCAGGCTGTGCGGCCATTGCATCGACGCGCGAGGTCGAGCGTGGCGTTGCCCTCCTGCTGGCCGCAGTTTCGGCCGTAGGTTCCTGCGACGATTGTTATGGTGTTCGATGGATTCGCGTCGGCCGCAGGTGCGCCGTAGCTGGCGGACGCGTGGAATGTCAGGGATGCCAGGCATGTGGCACTCACAAGCACTCTGGCGCGCGACGCAGCGAGTCGGCGGATTTTCATGAGCGGCCTCCGGGCGGCCGAACGGCAGGGGTAAACCCATTTTAGACGCTGCCATGCGACACGCGGGGCCGCGAGACGACTAATCGAAGAAGACCAGCCAACCTGCGAAGGCGCGGCTCAATTGCCTGATTGCGGTGGCTCTGCCCGAGCACTTCGTAAATCCGGGGTACTGGCGAGCGGTCACCGGAACAACCGCTCCCACACTACCCCCACTGCACACAACCGCAACCCCAACCACCAACCCTCACCGCTGCCCGTAAATCGCAATCGTCACCCGCCGGTCTTTCTGCAGGCAAGCAATGACGGCAGGCGTTTCACCCGGCGGGCAATGGGAAACCGGCTGCGACGATCCCGCGCCCGAAGCGCGAATGCGCTCAGCGTCGAGGCCGTGCGCCACCAGATACGCCTTCACGGTTTCGGCTCGCGCCTGCGACAGCGCACGGTTGCTCTCGTCGGAACCGATACGGTCGGTGTGACCCACCACGTCGATGCGCGTCACGCCGTCTTCCTTGCGGATTTTCTCGATCGCGGCGTCCAGTTCGGCGCGGCCGCGCGGCAGCATCGAATTGAGGCTCGATTTCCCGAACGGAAACAGCGCCTCGCCTTCGAACGTGAACTGTTCGAGCGCCGCCGGCTTCGCCGCGACCGGAGCAGGCGCAACCGGTGCGGCGTCGCTCATCAAGTCCGCACACTGTGGATCGCGCCAGTACGTCGCCCTCACGCGCATGTTCTTGTCGAACTGCACCTGATATTGACACGACACCACCCGGTCGCCGCGACGGAAATCGAACAGGTAGTTCCAGACATGATTGCCCACGAACCACTCGTTAAAGTGCGGCGGCCCGATCAGGTCATAGAGCTGGTCCTTGTTGAGCCCGGTACTCACGTTGCGCAGGTTCGCCACGTTCACGAACGTGCCGCCGGCCGGCGACGCGGACGTGGCGTCCGGAAACTTCGGCGGCGTCTGCGGCACCGCGCATCCCTGCATGACGACGGCAGCCGCGAGGCACATCGAAAGCAGCATAGCTGGTTGTAATTTCATGATTCGCTTGTTGTCTTGTTTGAGGTTTCGCATCGGCTTGGCTACTGCGGCTAGTGCGCTTTCCGCGCCTTCCGCGCCTACCACTGATAGCCCGCGCCCATTACGGCGCCGTAGGTGCCGCGCGTGTTCGTCGAGACGGCCGCCTTGTAGACCCAGTGGTTGTTCTCCGAGATCGTGGAAACGCCGAGCGCCTGGCCCGACTGACCGCGATACACGCTGCCCGCAATCGACACCATGCTCTTGCCCGGCCCCGACGGCTGCGGCAGGCCGGCTACAGCCATCGCCGTGGCGGTGCCGCCGTCCGCGTCGCGGCGATACGAGTCGAGGTTGTTGCGCAGGCCGGCCACCTGGCTGTCCGTGTAGCTGTTCGCCTGTGACAGCGCGTTGCTCACGCTCGCGTTGAGCTGGCCGACGTTCACGGCATCGGTCGGCGCCGTGCCCGCCGCGACGTTGACGACCTGGCGGGTCGAACCTGCGGAGCCCACGGCAACCACGTTCGAGCGGCCGCCGTCGTCGCTGCCCGCACCGATTGCAGCCGATCCGCTGCCCGACGAAGTCGCGCCCGTACCCACCACCGTCGAGCCGTTGCCCGTCGCCTGCGAGCCGTTGCCGACCGCCGTGCTGTTCGAGCCCGAGGCGACGGCCCCGGAGCCGCCCGCGGACGAGTTCGTGCCCGTCGACGACGGCGCCGTGCTGTTGCCGGTGCCCGGCGTCGACGTATAGCCACCGCCGTTATTGGTGGTGTTCTGGTTGATGAGCGTCGTGAGCTGGGAAGCGACGGCGTCGAGTTGCGAGACATTCACGGCGTCGGTGCCGAGGCGCCCAGGGGCCAGGCCCGTGATTTGCCGGTTGCCGACGTTGATTTCCCCCGCCGACGATTGCGGGCTGCTCAACCCATACGCCACGTAGTTGCTGAGCGCGCCGACCGTGGTGAGCGAGCCGGCGCCGAGCGCGATGCTGTTCGCCATCGTCGCGCTGGCTCCCGAGCCAAACGCGATGGCATCCACGGCACTGCTGCGCGCGCCCGAACCGATCGCGACGCTGCCGACGTTGGCCGCGCTCGAATTCGCGCCCTGCGCAATCGACTGCGCGCCGCCCGCCACGCTGCCGCTGCCGAGCGCGATCGCATCGGCCTGCGCGGCGCTCGATGCCTGGCCGATCGCCACGCCGCCCGGCGCCGTGGCATCCACGACTGCGCCGTTGCCGATGCCCACGCCGTTGTCGCCGTTCACGACCGTCGTGGGGCCCACCGCGATGGACTCCGCGCCGACGGCGAGCGAGTCGGCCGCCGTCGAGTTCGCGTGGAAGTACAACTGCCCGGTCACGGCAAACGACGACAACGCGCCCGCAAGCTGACGCACGGTGACGGCGTCCTGCGCTTCAGTGCCGTCCGCGACATTGGTGAGCTGGCGATAGGTGTTCGTCGACGCATTGCCGAGCGACACCGCACCGAGCAGCGTGCGATCCGACGTGTTGTACGGAATCGAATGCGTGCCGTTGGCAATCGAGCCGACGCCTGAGAGCACGGCGCGATCTGATACGGAGCCCGAACCAATCGCCACGCCGTCGTCGACGGTGACGCTCGACAGCGTGCCGAGCGCAAGCGAGTTGGCGTTCTGCGCCGAGGCCCCATTGCCCGCGGCGAGACTCGAGGTGCCGGCCGAGACCGCGGCCGGGCCGATGGCGACGCTGTCGGTGCCCGTCGCCAGGCTGTCCGCGAGCGTCGAGCTTGCGTGGAAGTACTTGATGCCCGCGCCGTTGTTGATGTTGTCGATGGCGGTACTGTTGGCCGTCACCTGCTGGTTGGTCGCGTAGAGCTGCGAGCCGTTCACGGCGTCCGTGCTCGACTGGCTCAACTCGCCCGCGGCCACGTTCTGGATCTGCCGCGTGGCGCCCGACGTGCCCACACTCACGACGCCTGCGGGTGCGCCGCCGGCGAAGGTGTAGCTCACGCCGCCAATGGTCGCGCCCGACGTCGGCGTGGCGGCCGTGGTGGTGGAACCCGCACCCAGCGCCACGCTGTTCGCGACACTGGCGATAGCGTTGGAGCCGACGGCCACGGCGTTCGCCGCCGTCGATTGCGTGTTGCCGCCCACGGCGATCGCATCCGTGCCCGTGGCGACAGAATCGGCCAGCGTCGAATTGGCGTGGAAGTACTTGATGCCCGCGCCGTTGTTGATGTTGTCGATGGCAGTGCTGTTGGCCGTGACCTGCTGGTTGGTCGCGTAAAGCTGCGAGCCGTTCACGGCGTCCGTGCTGGACTGGCTCAACTGACCCGCGGCCACGTTCTGGATTTGCCGCTCGGCACCCAACGCGCCCACGCTCACGACGCCCGCAGGCGACGCGCCGGCGAACGAGTAGCTCACGCCGCCGATGGTCGCGCCCGAGGTGGGCGTCGACGTGGTCGTCGTGGAACTCGCACCCAGCGCGACGCTGTTGGCCACGCTCGCGTTGGCGCCCGAGCCGAGCGCGAGCCCGCGCGATGCGGCAGCCTGCACGACGGCCGTATCGCCGAGTGCAACTGAGCCCGCGCTGTTGGCCTGCGACGCGTTGCCGAGCGCGACGGAGCCTTGTCCGGTCGCAACGTTTCCGTTACCGAGCGCGATCGCGCCCTGGCCATTGGACGTGTTGTTCGCGCCCATCGCGATGGCGCCGTTGCCGATGGCCGAATTCGGATCGCCGATCGCCACTGCGCCGTTGCCGCTCGCCGTCTGGGCTTCGCCGAGTGCGACCGCGCCCGTGCCGCTCGTGACCTGCGAATTATGGCCGCCCGCAATGGCGCCGGTGCCGGCCGCGGCCGCCACGATGTTGTTGGCCCCGAAGGCGACCGTCATCGTGGCAAGCGCCTGTGAGCCGATGCCCATTGCCGTTGCGCCTGCCGCCGACGCGACCGCCGTATAGCCGACCGCGGTGGCGTTGTTGGCGCTTGCCGTGGTCGCGCCGCCCAGCGCCGTGGTCTGCACGCCGGTGGCGAGCGCGTTGATGCCGAGGCCCGTCGCGTTCAGGGCCGTTGCATGAACGCCCGCACCCAGCGCCGTCGCGGACGTCGCCGTGGCGCTCGCATTGAGACCGAGCGCCGACGTGTTGTCGACGGTCGCATTCGCGCCCGCGCCGAGCGCGACGGCCGACGTGCCGGTCGCCCTCGCGAGATTGCCGAAGGCGCTGCTCGACAGTCCGGATGTCAGCGCGCCGACGCCCACCGCAACCGAACTGTTGCCGCTGGCCGTCGCGCCGCTGCCGAACGCTTGAGCCGACGCGCCGCTCGCAATGGTGTTGTTGCCCATCGAGATCGCGAAGTTGCCGGTGGCCTGCGTGCCGGAGCCCGGTACACCTGCGGTGCCGCCCACGCCGATCGCAATCGCCCCAGTGCCCGACGCGCCGCTGTTCACGCCGACCGCGACGCCGGATGCGCCGCTCACCATCGCGCCCGAACCGACCGCGACACCGGCATCGCCCGCGGTGGTCGTGATCGCCTGATTGCCGATGGCGACCGACGTGCCGGCGGCCGCAGTCGACAAGGGTCCGAGGGCCGTCGCGTGATCGCCCGATGCCGTTGCCCCGGCCGCTCCCGCGAACGAAGAGGCGCCCGAAGCGTTGGCAGCGCCCGCCGCGACAGCGGCCGCGCCGGAAGCGTTGGCGAACGATCCTAACGCGGAGCTATTGGTATCGGACGCCTTGGCGCCGGGTCCTAGCGCACTGGAATTAAGCCCGGTTGCGCCTGCCGAAGTACCGTAAGCGGCAGCACCTTGAGCCGTTGCGCTGGACAGATAGCCGGTCGCAGTACTGTTGACGCCGCTCGCAACACTGGTGCTGCCGATCGATACGGCGCTGGCTCCCGACGAAACGGCGCCGAGCCCTACCGCAACGGTGCCCGTGGTGCTCGCCGTCGAGTTAATACCTACGGCCGTCGAATTGTTTCCGGAAGCCAGCGCGCCAGGTCCTAATGCACTTGCAGAGATGCCCGTGGCGATCGCCAGGTTGCCCAACGCCGTGGAGTTCTGCTGCGAGGCAGTCGACCCTATACCGATTGCGATTGCACTGGTCGATCCGCTCGCGCTGCCGCCGTCCAACGCAAACTGCGCATGCGCGCTCGGGGCGGCGAGTCCGCTGCCCAGCAGCACCAACGCCGCCGCGGCAAGCGATGGCATGGCACGACCACGGCTGCGCGCGTCGGTTGCGTCGCTGCGTGCATCGGCGGCGCAGACATTGACGACGCCCGCAGACGCGCCTTTGCCCTTGCCGTTGGCCCGGTCGAGTTCGGACGCGGCGACGAAGGCGCCGAGCGCCGCGTTCCACACAGTGCGGTAAGTTCGATTCATAGATTTCCCTGCCTGTAAGCGGCGTGTTCCACACAGACGCATCACGCACTCATGGCAGCTTGAATCTGCATAAGTGCGATAAACGTCTGCCGAGCTAAATAAATAACCGTTTGTTATCGACGAATGAGGTCCTCGCCTCGAATAATTCGAGTCGAACGAATAACGTCAGACAGGGGCGAGCAAAAATACCGGCAATCCGATCGATTGCGTATTTTTTAAGCGCTGGTTGTCGTAATTCCGTTACCTGAATCAGGCGAGAACCCGGTGAAACATAGAGTAAGGGATAGGCCGATGGAAAAGAGAGCGGACAATATTGAACAATTGTCACTGAAATGTGACAAAGTTGAACGGGCATGCCGACAGTCACGGCTCGCCTGCCTGTCCGGGCGTCGGTAAAGTCAAAAAACAGGCCGGCGCATGTCACATTTGACGTTTTTTTGTGCAGCCGGATTAATGCGGACTGATTGTTTATCCGTAATTCTCGAACCGGTCGAAATGCGAATTCTTTAAGCGCAAGATGCAATTGGCGTACCGCGCCATATATCGCGGCGCGATCCCGCTTTGTCGCAAAGGTTTTTCAAAGCTATTGAAGATTCTTCAGGAAATGCCGGCGCGCGCATTTGGCGCCGTCAGCGAATGACTGTTATTCAGGCGAGCCGGATTTTTTCGGCAATAGAAGCGTGAAGAGGGAACCGTGTCCCACTTCGCTCTCGACCTCAATGTGCCCGCCGAGCGTATCCACTACATGCTTGACGAAGGCGAGCCCGAGCCCGTGTCCGGGCGCCGGATGATCCGACGGAAGCCGGAAGAATTCCGTGAACAGGTTGGGTATCTGATCGGCCGGTATGCTGCTGCCCGTGTCGGCGACGGTCACGGCCCAGCGCTCTCCGCGCTCACCGGCGGTCACAGTGACCGTTGCGCTCCGCGGGCTGAACTTGATGGCGTTGTCGATCAAATTGGCGAATGCCCGGCGCAGCAGCGGCGCATCGGCCACTACCAGCATGCCGGGTTCGGCGGCGAGGTGCACGGCTGTCTGCTTCGCGCTGGCCTGCGGCCAGAGATCGTCGACGGCGTCGCCCAGCAGCAAGGCCAGGTCGACGGTGCTCGCTGCGGGCGGCCGGCCTTCGGCACGCGCGAGCAACAGGAACTGGTCGGCGAGGCTGAGCGACCACTGCGCGTAGTGGCCCACGAGTTCCACGAAGCGTGACTCCGGCAGATCGGCGCCCGCATGGCGACGCTGCTCGATCAACGCAAGTATTGCGGCTTGCGGCGAGCGGATGTCGTGCGACAGAAAGCGCAGCGCCGAGTCGCGCTGACGTTCCGCAATGCGCATCGGTGTGACGTCGGCCACATGAAAGATGAGCGCAGCGTCGCGTGCATGCAGCGCGGGCACCACCGCGCACTTGATGAGCAGCGAACGACGTTTTGCGTCGACAATTTCGATGCCGTCCATCTGTGCCGCAGATTCGACGCGCGATGCTGCGCTGCTCTCACTTGCGGCACGAGTAGCCGGCTCGGAACGCGCGGTCTCGGCAAGGCGTTGCAGCGCTCTTTGGACGTACTCGACGGCATGCTCGGAGGCCGTCATGTCGCGCACGACATCCGTCGCAAGCCGGCCCGCGGGACGCCGCGGCGAGTCTGGCGCGTGCGAGTCCGACTCGTACAGCGCGACGGCCTTCCGGTTCGCGAGCATGACGACGCCCGAAGACGCCACCACGAGCGTCGCCTCGGGCAGGCTGTTCATCCACTCGGAGATGAAAGACGCCGAACGCCGCAACCGCGCGACGACAGCGCTCATGACCATGACGCGGCGATGCAGCGGGTCGATCGCGGGTCGATGTATGAGCGGCTCGCCGGGGAAGCCAGGCTCCGCCATTGCGCGCGCCGCCGCCTCGCTCAGATAGCGTAATAGCGCCTCCTGCCGCCGCCATGCGCTGACCGGATAGGCCACGAGACAGGCGGCCACCGCGGTGCCTGGAAAGAAGAACACGTGCATGGTGTCGAGCAGCACGAGCGACACGGCGCACGCCGCGAGTGCGAGCGCCGCGGCGGCGATCAACCCCAGGCGCGGCCCTAACGTGAACTGCGCGGCGCACAGCAACGGCAGCATGCACAGACTGAACAGAAGTTGAGCGGCTGTCGGCGCTGCACGCACGAACGAGCCGCTCGCGAGCGCACTCGTCGCTTCGGCGAGAAACTCCACGCCCGACAGCAGATGCCGTCCGCGGCCCGGCGTGACGAAATGCGTGTCGGCGGCGCTCGCCGTCGGCCCGACGATAACGACCGCGTCCTTCAACGCGCTCGAAGCCACGCGGCCTTCGAGCATATCGACGAACGAATACGACGCGTAGGACCGCTCGCGTCCGAGCGGCACGTAGCGGCGGCACGCGCTGAACCAGCGGCCAGCCTCGCGTGCCGGCGCTTCGCCGCATCGCGCGACAGACAAACCGCCGGTACGCAGCAGCGCCACGCTCATGTGCTCGTAGACGGCGGACGGTCGACCTTCCTGCAGATAGAAACTGCGCGTGGCGCCGTCGGCGTCCGGTGCGGCGTTGGCTTCGGCAAGCGCAAAGGCCGCCTCGGCCATCGGCGCGACGGGCTCGATGACTTCCGGCATGCCGGCTGTATCCGCGTCGCCCGAGACAACCACCACCGGCAACACGACGCGGCCATTGCGCTTCATCGCGTCCGCGAGTCGTTGGTCGCCGGCCGGCTGGAGCCTTCCGTGGTTGGTCATGGCCACGTCGAGTCCCACGGCTGCGGCTCCGGCGGCGGTCAACCGATCGATGAGCGCGGCGTAGTCCTTGCGCGGCACGGGCCATCCGCCGAGCGCCTGCACGCTCGCGTCGTCGATGGCGGCCAGCACGATCTTCGCCGGCGACGGCCTTTGAAGGCGCGGCTGCGCGATGTCGAAGAAGAACAGATCGGCGCGGCGCAATACGCCCGACATCGTCAACGCCACACATACGAGCACGAGGAACACGCCGAGCGCGAGGCATTCACGCGCCATGTCGACGGGCGCGGGACTGTCGTCGGCGTGCATCAGCGTGCGCCCGCGAGATTGCTGACCGGCTGTCCAGTTGGCCGGACACGCTCACAGGCCGCCCGCTTCGGCCGCTTAGCCCGCTTACTCATAGGCGAGTCCGGCCGGCGCCCACTGCGCCGCCTGCATTGGTTGCGCAGGCGAATGATGGCTCGACGCCGCGGGATGAAGCGTGCGCGCCGGCACGGCCTCGAGACGATAACCGTGCGTGTAGACGGAACTCAGCCGCAGTCCGTTTTCAGGTGCGAGGGCAAGCTTCTGACGCACGCGATAGATGTGCGTGTCGAGCGTACGCGAAGCCGGATCGAGTTCACGCCCCCACGTGCTGATGCTCACCACCTTGCGCGATAACAGCTTGCCCAGATTGTTGAAGAAGAACGCGATGAGATCGAATTCCTTCGGCGTGAGTTCGATGCGTTGACCGCGCAGCGACACGGTGCGCTCCACGGAATCGAGCACATACTCGCCCGCGCAGATGAGGCCGCCGTGCTCGTTGCCGCGCGTTGCGCGCCTCAGCAGCGCGTTCACGCGCGACACCAGTTCTGCGACGCGAAACGGCTTCACCAGGTAGTCGTCGGCGCCCGCTTCCATCGCGAGCACGACGTCGTCTTCGAGCGATTTGCTGGTCACGAACAGCACCGTAGGCGATGCGCCGAGCGTGCGGCGAATCCAGTAAAGCAATTCGAAACCGGTCATTCTGGGCAGCAGCCAGTCGACAATCACCAGGTCGAACGGCTCCGAGCGCAGCAGGCGGACCGCCTGCTCGCCGTCACTCACCTCGACGATCTCGTGCCCGAGGGGCTCCACGACCCGCGCCGCGGATTTCGCGTGAACGGGATCATCTTCGACTATCAGCACACGCATGGGTGTCATCCTTCATTAGCACTTGGGCGGCATGGCCTTCACGGTCGTTGCGCTGAAACCCGGCGGCATCTGCGCGACGCATGCTCGTTGCACGACACGGTGTGCAAGCACGGGCGCAGCAGACCCGTCCTCGACATACGAGGAGGCATTAACCGTTGGCATCGAGACGCGAAGTAGCAGGCCGAAAATTGCTCAGCGGCCGGCGCAAGGAGCGCGTGGGAATGCTGATTGAAGTAGATTGACTACCTGTTTTTGGCCGTATCGACAGCCTGTTACCCTCTGGGTGCTCATATTGCCGTGCCCTCACCAAGCCGCTTGTTCGGTAGTTCGGTTTGTTCGGTTGCGCTATCGGTGCGTCCGCGTGGCACGGACTCTCCGACAATCGTCAGTATCTCTTTTCGAAAACTCTGCGAGCACTATCTTTTGTCCAATGCGGCAACACGCGTCACAGCGCTGTAACGGTTGGTAAGGCAAGTGCTCGGCGGGACTTTGGCATATGGCCATTTATTTGTCTACGTAAATCCACAGAATAACGACGTGTATTGTTTATTTAACAATCGGGGCAGGATTGAATGGTCTCGAGCAACTACCTGGCATCGGCCTGGTGACCGCCAGATGACGTTGTGGCGGG
Organism: Paraburkholderia sp. RL17-368-BIF-A; assembly: GCF_046054045.1. Lineage (NCBI taxonomy): Bacteria > Pseudomonadati > Pseudomonadota > Betaproteobacteria > Burkholderiales > Burkholderiaceae > Paraburkholderia > Paraburkholderia sp. RL17-368-BIF-A. The sequence goes on along the minus strand of NZ_JARESN010000011.1, from coordinate 109,733 downwards.
CGTGCGTGGCCGACGTGTGTTTTAAACAACCGGACGCCGATGCAGAGCCGCCGGTGATGGCAAACCGTCTGGCCGGCTGGATTGTTTCGGCATTTTTGGAGCAGCATTGGCGATCTTCGGTGCGAATTGAATGAATGGCGCGATAAGCTTCGACTGATATTTTTTTGCCGTCGAATTACTTAATTTACAAAAACTGTCAATTGCCCGTTCTAAACGCTGTATGAGAATTACAACAAATGGGAAGGGCGATTATTTATCATGTACCCGGCTTCGGTGTGCATCTCATCAGCGATATCGGTCGATGATCTCAAAGAGTCGCTGACACGACGTGGCCAGGTGCTGCTCAGGCGCCGTCGCAACGCCGAGCAAAAGCCCCGGTAATGTCCACAACGGAGTCGCGAACCACACGGACAACGGCGATGGCGCCATGCCGACGGTCATCGCTTCGCGAACGATCCGCACGTCGGGCGCGTCGTCGGGGAGTCGGAGAAGGACTGCCAGGCCGGCATTGACCCACTCCGCGTCGCGCATTCTTAACTGCTCGCATAGCGCGTCGCGCTGGGCGGAATAAAGACGCTTGAGCCGGCGCACGCGCCGGATGTAGTGACCGTCACGCATGAATTGCGCTGTGGCGAGCTGAATGACTGGCGATGGCGCCGGGGCAAGCGTTGCGGCGACCTCGGCGAATGCGTTGGCCAGTTCGTTCGGCGCGACGACAAATCCAAGCCGCAGCCCCGGGCTAATCGTCTTGCTGAACGAACCGATGTGAATGACCCGTTTGCCCTCGTCCAGCGACGCGAGCGCAGGTGCCGGCCTGCCTTGCAGTTGGAGCTCGCCGAGGTAGTCGTCTTCGATGATCCACGCGTGGCTCGAGGCTGCCCATTCGAGCAGCTGAAGCCGTCGCCTGAGCGACAGCGTCGAGCCGAGTGGCGCTTGTTGACCAGGCGTCACGACTGCTAACGCGGCGTCCGCGGCGTTCTCAATGCCATAGCCTACGTTGAGGCCTTCTGCATCCACCGGCACCGGCACTATGTTCAAACGCGCGAGCTCCAGGCCTTTGCGCGTGACCATGAAACCGGGCTCTTCCATCCAGACCTTTCTGCCTTCCAGACCTAGCACTCGCAGTGCGAGGCCCAAGCCGGCGCTGTATCCGGAAGTGATAAAAATCTGCTCCGGGTAGCAGTGGACGTTCCTCGCGATGGACAGATAGCCCGCAATCTCTCTGCGCAGTTCGAACTCCCCTCTCGGATCGGGATAGAGCAGCGACGACAAGCATCCGGTCTTCAGCAGATTGGAAGAACGCGCGCGCGCAAAAAGCTGTTCGGGCAGACCTTCAAACGCCGGAATGCCGAGCTGAAAGATCGCTGGCCCGGCGTTCATCTCCTCATAAGCCCGCATAAAGGCGCCGAGCTGCGGCGCTTGCGCCTGAGTCGCCACCACGCGCGGCCGCGGGGCGACGCGGGTGCCGCCCGCCCCGAATGTTTCGATCATCTGCGCGTCGCATAACCGTTCATAGGCCGCTTGAACCGTACCGCGCGCCACACCGAGTTGCGCCGCCAGGTCCTGCCACGAGGGCAGCCGCGTGCCGGGTGCGAGCAGCCCGGCCTCTATGGTCCTGCTAATGCTCGCACGAATCTGTTCTGCGAGGGGCAGCTTCGCTGTCCGGTCGAGCCGAATTTTCAGGTCTGGATGCATGTTCTTGGTACACACGAAAATGGGGAATCTTGGTTCTTCTATTCGTACCATCGATGGTACAGAATATTCCCACCATAGCAGGTAGAAATGTGAGCCCAATAGGGAGATACCAGGCCATGCCCGATCGACCGATTCGAGCGGGTAATAATTCGCATATCGAACTATCTATTCACCCATAGGATTAACCATGACCAATGCAGTCATCGAATGTATCCTGAGCCGCAGCGCCGCCAAGTACTACGACACGGCTGCGACGTTGAGCGACGACCAGATCCGCGAACTCGTGCGAATCGGCACATCCGCGCCGACATCCTTCCACTTGCAGAACTGGCGCTTCATCGCAGTACGTACGCCCGAGGCCAAGACACGACTTAGCCCGATCGCGTGGAATCAGCCCGCGGTCAAAGATGCAGCGGTTACGTTCATCGTCTGCGGCCAACTGGTCGATACCAGCGTCATACCGGAACGCCTCGCTCCGCTCGTGGAAGCGGGTGTCATGCCCGCCGCGATGGTGCCGGAATGGGAAAACCCCGCACGCGACCTGTACATGGCGCACCCGCAGCGCCGGCGCGACGAGGCCGTACGTACGGCCACTTTCGGCGCATCGGCGATGATCTATGCGGCCCGCTCACTGGGCCTGGGTTCGACGCCGATGATCGGTTTCGATGCCGAGGCCGTGCACCGCGAGTTCGGACTCGCCGACGACGAAGTGCCGGTGATGTTGTTGTCGATAGGCGCGGAGCGTCCGGGCAACTGGGCGCAAAAGCCGCGCCGTCCCGTGGCCGATGTGCTGGCGCTCGTCTGATGATTAGTAGAACCGGCGATGTGCGGGAACAGGTGGCCGATTCCGCCATTGCCCTTGTGAAGCCGCTGGAGAAAGCCGCATGAATATCCTGCACATCGATTGCAGTCCGCGACGGGAGTCGCACAGCCGGCAGCTATCGTCGGCAGTCGTCGACAAGCTCCTCTCGATCCTCCCCGACGCGAGTATCAGCCGCCGCGATCTGGGCTATGAACCGATACCTCACGCGAGCGCCGACTATGCCGCCGCGCTCGCGACGCCCGCGTCGCTGGCCGCGGCTGGACGCTCCGCCGACGCGCTAGTGCTCGCCGAGCAACTCATTGACGAAGTCGAGCGTTCCGATGTCGTTGTCATCGGCACGCCGATGAACAACTTCACGGTGCCGTCCGTTCTGAAAGCGTGGATCGATCAGATCCTTCGTGTGGGCCGCACGATGAAGTCGACACCAGCCGGCAAGGTCGGAATGCTTTCGGACCGCCCCGTATTCGTCGCGATCGCTTCGGGCGGCGTGTTTGCTGGTGAGCGAGCCAATCAGCCGGATTTCCTCACGCCTTACCTCACCGCCGTCCTCGGCTGCATCGGTTTCAATACAGTCCATTACCTGCCTTTGCAAGGCACAGCGTTTATCGATGAGGCTCGCGCCAACGAACTTCGCCGCTCGCTCGTCGCGACGATCGAACCGGCGATGGTCAGCCTCGTGCAGAGCCTCGCTTGAACAAGCGTCGAGCCGGTAACTTATCAGGAACGTTCGTCCTTGCGCGTCTCAATCGTGGAAAAGCTGTCGTCGACAACGATCAGCGTATGCTGGAGCGATCCTTGTTCGGGTCATTGCGCGGCCCAGGTCTGGGGCATCTGTGTTGCGCGTGTGGATGCCGTTTGCGTGCTGTCCGGTAAGCCGATACGCCGCGGGGATTCGATATTTCGTCCGCGTGTGTATCGATCGCAAGTGCCGATCAATCGCCACCGCATGATCCTGGCTTCCGCAGTAGCTGGATTCCCCGAGAAACCATCCTTTTGAAAAGTACTAAAGTATGAGCACATGTATGAGTACATCGAGAAAGGTTGTCGTCGTTACCGGCGCCTCGCGCGGGATGGGTGCCGCGATCGTTCAGGCATTTCGCGAACTCGACTGTGCCGTCGTTGCTACCTCGCGTTCGATCGAACCATCGGACGACGCGAACCTGCTGACGGTAGCCGGCGACATCGGCGACCCGGCAACCGCGCGACGTGTCATCGCCGAGGGCGTCGCACGATTCGGGCGGATCGATACGCTCGTGAACAACGCCGGCATCTACATCGGCAAGCCTTTTACCGAACACACCGCGGAAGACTATGCGGCCGTGATGAACGTGAACATGGCGGGCTTCTATTACATCACGCAGCTAGCAATCGCCGAGATGGAAAAGCATTCGAGTGGTCATGTGGTGAGCATCACGGCCAGCATCGATCAGGTTGCAATCAGCGGGGTCTACTCGGTCCTCGCGGCGCTGACGAAGGGCGGCATCAACGCGGCCACGAAGTCGCTGGCAATCGAGTACGCGAAGAAGGGAATCCGCGTGAACGCCGTCGCGCCCGGAAACATGGACACGCCGATGCACGCGCCTGAAATCCACGACGCACTGCGAGCTTTCAACCCCATCGGGCGCCTGGGTGAAACACGCGATATCGCCGACGCTGTCGTCTTTCTCGATTCGGCGCCGTTCATTACTGGAGAGATCCTGCACGTCGATGGCGGACAAAGCGCGGGCCACTGAAGCGCTCTTCTCCATGCCGAAGCCTAACGGAGCCCTATGTCTCAAGTCGATTGGCTGAGCCACCTGCTGCAAATGATCACCATCACCGGCCGGCTGGAAGTCCGTTGCGCGTATGGTGCGCCGTGGCGCGTGGCCTGGCCGCAGGCCAGCGCGCAAGAGGTTCCCTATCACGTCGTGCTCAAGGGCCGGGCCATTATTGAGGACCCCGAGACAGACACGGCGCGCGAACTGGTAGCCGGCGATGTCGTGCTGCTGCCTCACGGCTCGGCGCACGTACTGCACGACGGCAGCGGACATGCGCCCCGACCTACGTGCGAACGCCGTGACTCCGCCGGTTTGATGTTCAGCGAGAACGACGGCCAGGGCGAGCGTCTTGACATGCTGTGCGGGCGATTTCTGATCGGGCCGCCTCATGATCGGCTGATCCGCAATTACCTGCCCACGAATGTCGTCGTCCGGACCCTCGAAGGTCACGGCGAAAAGGATGTGGGGTCCGCTCCAAACCACCTGGCGAGTTTCGTGGGGATGATGCGCGAAGAGTCGACGGGTGACAAAGTCGGCGGATACGCGATCGTCAACGCCCTCTCCTCGGCGCTCTTCACGCTCGTGTTGCGCGAGGCGAGCGAATCGGAAGAAGCCCCGGCGGGCCTGCTGGCACTGGCCGGCAATCCGCGACTCGCGCCGGCCATTTCAGCCATGTTCGCCGATCCCGCGCGGCCCTGGAACCTGCCTGAGCTAGCCGACTTATGCAGCATGTCGCGCGCCACTTTCATGCGGCACTTTCAGGACACGCTCGGGTGCTCGGCCGTCGATCTGTTGACCGATATCCGGATGAGCCTCGCTGCCAACGAGTTAAAGAAACCGATGATGACCACCGAGGCCGTGGCCGAGTCGGTTGGGTATCAATCGGTGTCGTCATTCCGCCGTGTATTCACCGAGAGGATGGGCATGACGCCGGGGCAATGGCGGCGGCTGGCGCGCAACGGCCAATAGCGGTCCCGGTGCCGGTCCCGAATCATCGCTTCACGTCGACTTGATCCTTTTGGATACTTTATTGAGCAAATCCAGTCTCGAAAGCCGCATCGACGAGGCCTAAAGTGGAGGCTCCTAACCGCCTGACACAGCATCGACGCAACGCACGCTGATACGAGAGAGACCGACTTATGAGCGCACAAGCTTTCGAATTTGACGGACCGCACGGCTACCGTCTCGCCGGCAGGCTGGAATTGCCGGACGGCGAGCCGCGTGGCTGGGCCATCCTCGCCCACTGCTTCACGTGCGGCAAGGACAGCCTCGCCGCCAGTCGCGTCGCACGAGCGCTCGCCGCTCACGGCATTGGCGTGCTGCGCTTCGACTTTGCCGGATTGGGTAATAGCGGTGGAAGCTTCGCCGACACCACTTTCGCCGCCGACGTGGACGACCTGGTTGCGGCCGGCAACGCGATGACCAGCGACGGCAAGCCGCCATCGATCCTGGTCGGCCATAGCCTCGGCGGCGCAGCCGTCCTGATGGCCGCGGGCCAGATGCCGGGCATTCGTGCGGTGGCCACGCTGGCCGCTCCGTTCGATACCCGCCATGTTCTGCATCAGTTCGCCCCGCAAAGCCTTGAAACCATCGAGGCGCACGGCGAAGCGGAAGTATTGCTGGCTGGCAGGCCGTTCGTCGTACGCAAGAGTTTCGTCGACGACCTGGCGTGTCACAACCTCGAGTCGCGAATCGCCGGGTTGCGCATCCCATTGCTGGTGCTGCATTCGCCACTGGATTCGACAGTGGGCATCGAGAACGCCGCGCGTATTTTTGCGGCTGCGAAGCATCCCAAGAGCTTTATTTCGCTGGACAACGCGGACCACCTGCTGACGCGCCGCGCCGACGCCGACTATGCCGCCGCAATGATCTCGACCTGGGCCAGCCGGTATCTGATTTCCTGATTTGAATGACATGTGCTTTGCGCTCCGCCTGGAGCGCGGGCACTCGTACGCCTGAACCTACCCTCCTACACACAGGAATCCTTATGAAAACCGAAATCAACATGACCAACCCCGTCATCGAATGCATTCTGAGCCGCAGCGCGGCCAAGTACTACGACCCGGCCGCGACCTTGAGCGACGAACAGATCCACGAGCTCGTGCGGATCGGTACGAGTGCGCCGACATCCTTCCACTTGCAGAACTGGCGTTTTATCGCGGTACGTACGCCCGAAGCCAAGGCGCGACTGAGCCCGATTGCGTGGAACCAGCCCGCGGTCAAAGATGCAGCGGTCACTTTCATCGTCTGCGGTCAACTGGTCGAAACCAGCGTGATTCCGGAGCGTCTTGCACCGCTGGTGGAAGCGGGCGTCATGCCTGCAACCATGGTGCCGGAGTGGGAAATCCCCGCACGCAATCTGTATATGGCATACCCGCAGCGCCGTCGTGACGAGGCCGTGCGCACCGCGACTTTCGGCGCGGCGGCGATGATCTATGCAGCCCGTTCGATGGGCCTCGGTTCAACGCCGATGATCGGTTTCGATGACGAAGGCGTGCACCGCGAGTTCGGACTGGCCGCGGACGAAGTACCGGTTCTGCTGTTGTCCGTAGGCGTGGAGCGAGCCGGAAACTGGGCGCAGAAGCCGCGCCGTCCCGTGGCCGAAGTGCTGGACCTGGTATGAAGTGAAAGACAAGTTGTCTGCTTGAATGGCAAACCCGCTTCGACCCGCAACCTAGGCGCGAAGCAAACCAACGGATGGTCTCCCAATGACCGTTCTCAATCTGTAAAACCAGTAATTAAGGATGACTACGATGGCAAGGACTACTACTTTAACGCCGGAACAGGTGCCCGCCGATTCGAAGCCAACACTCGACGCGTTCACCAAAAATATCGGCTTCACGCCGAACATGATGTCGAGCTTCGCGCAAAGCCCGATCGCGTTCAACGCATGGGCCACGCTGCTCGGTTCGCTGAGCAAAGCACTCGACGTAAAGACGCGTGACAGCATCGGTCTCGTTGTCTCCGAGGTGAACGGCTGCAACTACTGCCTGACGGTGCACAGCTTTACCGCCGAGCATATGGCGAAGCTGCCGGCCGATGAAATCATTCTCGCCCGCAAAGGACATGCTGCCGATCCGAAGCGCGACGCCGCGGTTCAGTTTGCGCGCAAGGTCATCGAGACCCGCGGGCAAGTCAGCGACGCCGATCTGAAAGCCGTCCGCGATGCCGGCTACACGGATGCAAACGTAATGGAGATCGTCGCGCTGGTGGCCATGTACTCGCTGACGAACTTTTTCAATAACGTGTTCGATCCCGAGAAGGACTTTCCCCCGGTTACGCCGGCTGGCTCAATCTGAACTTTATTCCCTCGTCTGCGAGGGAATTGGGAAACAAGGCGGAAGAGCCGGCCATACCCCGGCTCCGCCCCCCCGCTGGCTTACCCAGGAGAACAAGCATGACACTCGATCATCCAATTTTCACGCGCTGGCCGGCGCGGCACCCTGATCTGCTCCAGCTCTTTTCGTTACCGACGCCCAACGGCGTGAAGGTTGGGATCATGCTGGAGGAAACGGGTCTTGCGTATGAGGCGCACCGCATCGACATCATGGCAAACGAGCACCATGACCCGGCTTTTCTCGCCCTCAATCCGAACGGCAAGATTCCGGCGATCTTCGATCCCGACGGTCCCGGTGGACGGCCGCTTGCATTGTTCGAATCGGGAGCGATCCTGATCTATCTCGCCGAGAAGACCGGGCAACTCCTTTCCACCGATCCCGTTACTCGCTACGAAACGATCCAGTGGCTGATGTGGCAGATGGGCGGTGTCGGGCCGATGTTCGGCCAGGTTGGCTTCTTCAACAAATTCGCCGGCAAAGCGTATGAGGACAAGCGCCCGCGCGATCGCTACGTCGCGGAATCAGCGCGGCTGCTCGGTGTTCTCGACCAACGGCTCGCGGGCCGCGACTGGGTAATGGGCGCTGAGTACAGCATCGCCGATATTTCACTGCTCGGCTGGGTACGCAACCTGATCGGCTTTTATGAAGCGCGTGAGCTTGTCGGCTTCGACCGCTTCTCGCATGTCGAGCGCTGGTTCGAGCGCGGTCTCGCGCGCCCGGCGGTGCAGCGCGGGTTGGCAGTGACCGCGGCCTGAAGCGAGGCTGTCGAAACGTTCTGTATAGCGAAGCATAAAGCCGCTCACATTCTTTTCAAGCGAGGATCTCCGTGATCGAAATCAACGCCGACGCAGAGGCGATCATCAAGCGGGCGATATTGTCATTCGTCGCGACGGTCAACGACGATGGAACGCCGAATCTTTCGCCGAAGGCATCGTTGACAGTCAGGAACGGTGTTCTCTACTTCGCCGATATCGCCTCGCCCGCGACGATACGAAACCTGAAACGCAAGCCCGCCGTCGAGATCAACGTAATCGACATCTTCGAGAGGCGCGGTTATCGATTCAAAGGTCATGCGTCGATCCTGCCGCCAGGCGATGACGAGTACTCGATGATCGCGGACTGGGTCCGCTCGACGAACGGCCCCGAGTACCCCGTCGATCACGTCGTCAGGATCGAAACGCTTTCGATCTCTCCGCTGCTGTCGCCGGCGCATGTATTCGCGGAGCCTGCTCGAACTCAGGATGAAATCAGGAACACTTACTATCAAAAGTACGGTGTTAAACGCATCGGCGAATAGGCGAATAGCGTGAGAAGTACTCGCGCAAGCCAGGAGAAAATCTATGCTATCGGTTGAGATCAAAGCCATTGAAAAGAACGACTTTGATATTTGGCTTCCTCTGTGGAAAGGCTATCAGCGATTCTACGAAGTGAATATCCCCGAGTCGGTGACGCTCGAAACATGGGCACGCTTCGTGGACCCGTTGGAGCCGATGCATGCGGCGCTTGCCATGATAGGCGAACACGCGTTCGGCCTGGTGCATTCCATCTACCATCGATCCACCTGGACAACCGCTAACTACTGCTATCTGCAAGACCTGTTTGTGGCAGCCGATGTGCGTGGCGGCGGCATCGGCCGCGCGCTGATCGAGCATGTTTATGCGGACGCGAAACGTCGCGGGGCGGCGCGTGTGCACTGGCTGACACACCGAACCAACGCTGCCGCCATGCGGCTTTATGAAAGCGTCGGACATCGCTCGGGCTTCGTCCAGTACCGGAAACTGCTCACCTGAAAATTCCCGTGCGGGATCTCATCAAGACTCCTGCGACACATCAAGCAACCACGCCTTCTTTGATCCTTTTGAGCATTTTATTGAGCAATTGCAGTCTCGAAACCCGCATCGGGCAAGCCTAAAGTGAAGGCTCCTAATGACCGACCCACAACCTGAATTGGAAACCCAAAATGTCTATTCCCACAGATCAGCTCCGTCTTCAAATCGCCGAGAAAAGCGCAGGATCGCTCTCTAGTCTGGCTCTACTCAGATGGGCGCTTGTCATCGTCTTTCTTTGGTTCGGCGCAATGAAATTCACCGCCTACGAAGCCAACGGCATCGCTCCGTTCATTATGCACAGCCCGATCATGAGCTGGTTGCATTCCCTGTTCGGAATTCAAGGGGCAAGCGACGTTATCGGCGTACTCGAACTGTCGACTGCAGCGGCGCTGACTATCGGAGCCTTCGTGCCCGTTTTCTCCGCATTGGGTGCAGCGATGTCGGCCGCGACCTACTTCATCACGCTGACTTTCTTCCTGAGCACGCCAGGCGTAGCCGAAGCGACGGCGGGTGGGTTTCCTGCAATTTCAGCCTTGCCTGGCCAGTTCCTTCTCAAAGATGTCGTTCTACTGGCTGCATCGCTTTCTCTCCTTGTGGCGTCCATTCAGGCCTCGTGGGCAAACGCTCAGAAGCCGTGACCTGGATGAACTTTCGATACCGCGATTAACGGTACCGCGCGAAGCATTCCACCCATGCAGATGAAGAGGAAAGCAAACGTGAACGAGTCCACTGAGATCGGCGACAGAATCGCCGACAAATCTTCGCAGCCCGACGAGCGCACTATCCGCGACTGGATGGGACCGGAGGCGTTCGAGCATTGGGTCGAACTGCGGAGCTGGATCGACGCATCGTATCCCGGTGTTTTTGCGCCAGACTGGCTATATGGCGGCAAGAAGCGCGGTTGGTCGCTGCGCTACCGGAAGACCAAGGCGCTCTGCACGCTGTTGCCCGCATACAGGCTGTTGTCGGTTCTCGTGGTCCTGGGGCGAGCTGAACGGGAGAAGTTCGAGGCGCGGCGTTACTTCTGGAGCCCACAGTTGGTGAAGCTCTACGATGAAGCCCGCGCCTACCCCGACGGCAAATGGCTGACTGTCCCGATTTCATCCGCGGATGATCGGCATGAGGTGACCGAGCTGATGCGTATGAAGCGCCCTACGCTTTCGCGCGAGTGAATCGTACGTCGCGGAATCCCTTCTCTGTACCGGATATCATCCCACAATCCGTACCGGTACTGTACCGGCAACGCTGGCTAGAATGGTCAAAATCTTCTAGCCTCGTTCCGGAGCCCGCCATGTCCTACCTCACGCTCAGCGCGCTGCCCGCCGGCATCCTGTTCGCGCTCGTCACCAGCATCACGCCTGGTCCGAACAACACGATGTTGCTCGCGTCGGGCGTCAACTTCGGTTTTCGCCGCACCTTGCCGCACATTTCAGGCATCAGCGCCGGCGTCGTGCTGTTGATGCTGTCGGTCGGCGTCGGACTCGGCGAAGCCTTCGTGCATTTCCCGGTGCTGTACACCGTGCTCGAAGTGGCGAGCGTCGCCTACCTGCTTTATCTCGCGTGGAAAATCGGCACGTCGGGCGAACTGAAGGTCAGGCAGGGCGAACGCCGGCCGATGAAGTTCTATGAAGCCATCGCGTTTCAGTGGGTCAACCCGAAGGCGTGGATGATGGTGCTGACTGCGGCCACGACCATCCATCTGAGCGAGAGCTACAGCATGAACGCAGTGGCAATGGCGGCGGTGTTCTATGTGATCGGCTTTCCGTGCATCTGCCTGTGGGCCGGGTTCGGCACCGCGATGCGGCGCGTGTTGTCCGACGCGAGGCGTCTGCGCGCTTTTAACATCACGATGGCGCTGCTGCTCGTGCTTTCGCTGTATCCGATCGCGCTGAAGCTGCTGGACGCAGCCACCTCGTAAGCGAGCGAGAGACGCGCCAGGCGATGCGCATCTAAACCGCCCCGCGCCCCACTCGCTCGATGAAGCGCCACAACGCATCATCGGTCGAATAAGGGGCGTTGAAGCGAAACCATGCGCTCGGCGCGTCGTCCGGCCGGAAGTATGAGCCGGGCGCAAGCCAGATGCCGTGCTTGAGCGCCGCGGTCGCGACGTCGCCGGCAGAAGCAGGATCAATCGGCAGGCGAGCCCACAGAAACAACCCCGCTCGCGGCCGATGAAACACTTCGAGCCCAAGCGAGTCGAGCCGCTCTTCGACGGTCGCATGCGCGAGCTTGAGCCGCTCGTTGACCGCTTCCACGTGACGCGCGTAGCGGCCCTCGAGCAGCACCTTATCGACAATCCGCTCGATCGCCTCCGACGACGTCAAGCCCACCGCCATCTTCGTGCGCGCCAGTTCGCGCAGCACCGCGCGCTCCGCGACCACGTAGCCGCAGCGCAGCCCCGGCGTCACCGTCTTCGAAAAACCGCCCACATACAGCACGCGCTGCAAGCCTTCCATCGCGGCAAAAAGCGGCGCGCCGGACGGCGCCAGTTCGCGGCTCACGTCGTCCTCGATCACCCACATGCGCTGACGCTCCGCGATCTGCAGCAGGCGGAACGCCGCCGACATGCCGAAGGTCGCGCCGGTCGGATTCTGGAGCGTCGTGTTGACGAAAATGGCCTTCGGCTTGTGCTCCGCGACGAGCGCTTCGAGCACCTCGGTATCGACGCCCGCGGGCGTGCGCGGCACGCCATGCACGACGAGTCCGGCGAGCTTGAGAATCTGCAGCAGGTTGCAATAGCCGGGATCTTCGACGATCACCGCGTCGCCCGCGCGCAGCAACGTGCGCACGATCAGATCGAGCCCTTGCGTCGCGCCCTGCGTGAGCAGCACGTTGGACACGTCGACGGGCAGGCCGCGCCGGTCGAGCTGCTCGGCGATGCGCTCGCGCAACGGCGCGAAGCCGTAGGGATGCCCGTAATCGCCGAACCGCGCGGCAGGCACCCGGCTCATCGCGCGCAACGCATGCTGCAAACCGGTCTCGTTGATCCATTCGTTCGGCAGCCAGCCGCCGCCGGCCTTGATCGGCACCGAATGATCGGCGAATACGTCGGACAGAAGCCAGGTCGCGGTGAGGCTCGGCGGCTGCCAGTCGGTCACGGCCGCTCGCGGCGCAGGCGAGCGCGCCGCCACGCGATAACCGGAGCCGCGCCGCGCGACCACGAGCCCCATCGACACCAGACGGTTGTACGCCTCCGTCACCGTGAAGGTGCTCAACTCATGCGTCTGCGCAAGTTGCCGCACCGACGGCAGCAGCGCGCCTGCGCGCAGCGACTGCGCTTCGATGGCTTGCGCGAAGCCTTGCACGACCTGGTCGACGAGCGTGGGAGCGGCGCGCCGGTCGCGCTCGAGATTCAATTCGATCATGGTCGGGGATGTGGACTCGGAACGAAAAAGCCGGCCGCGACGCACGGCCCGAAGCGGATCGCGTCGGCACAGTTACCGCCGATCCACCAACACAGTTAGCGCGACACCGCGTCAACTGTTTATGCCGCCATTAAACCGCGAACGCTACAGTTTTGGCTACGCCCAAAGGAAGTCCCCTTGGCAGACGCCCCGAAGCAACTATTCTTGGGGGACGCCCAAAGGAAGTCCCTCTTGGGAAACCACTTCGAGGAGAAACCCATGACTTCGCGCCCCGTCATCGACGATCTGTCGTCTTTCTGGATGCCGTTCACCGCCAATCGCCAGTTCAAGGCCGCGCCGCGCCTGCTGGAATCGGCGAAAGGCATGTACTACCGCAGCACGGACGGCCGCGAAGTGCTCGACGGCTGCGCGGGCCTATGGTGCGTGAATGCGGGCCACAGCCGCGACGAGATCGTCGCCGCGATCACGAAGCAGCTTTCCACGCTGGACTTTGCGCCGACGTTCCAGATGGGCCATCCGCTCGCGTTCGAAGCGGCCACGCGGGTCGCCGAGCTGATGCCCGAAGGCCTCGACCGCATCTTCTTCACGAACTCGGGTTCCGAATCCGTCGATACCGCGCTGAAAATCGCGCTCGCCTATCACCGCTCGCGCGGCGAAGCGCAGCGCACGCGCCTGATCGGCCGCGAGCGCGGTTATCACGGCGTGGGCTTCGGCGGCATTTCGGTCGGCGGCATCGCGCCGAACCGCAAGACGTTTTCCGGCGCGCTGCTGCCGGCCGTCGATCATCTGCCGCACACGCACAATCTCGAGCAGAACGCGTTCTCGAAGGGTCAGCCGGCGTGGGGCGCGCATCTCGCCGACGAACTTGAGCGCATCGTCACGCTGCACGATGCGTCGACGATTGCCGCGGTGATCGTCGAACCGGTCGCCGGCTCGACGGGCGTGCTGATTCCGCCGCAAGGCTACCTGCAGAAGCTGCGCGACATCTGCACGAAGCACGGCATCCTGCTGATTTTCGACGAAGTGATCACGGGCTTCGGCCGCGTCGGCAAGGCCACGGCCAGCGAATATTTCGGCGTGACGCCCGACCTGATCACGATGGCGAAGGCGATCAACAACGCGTCGATTCCGATGGGCGCAGTCGCGGCGAGCCGCACGGTGCACGACACGATCGTCAACGGCGGCGCACAAGGCGCGATCGAGCTGTTCCACGGCTACACGTATTCGGCGCACCCGGCCGCGGTCGCCGCCGCCATCGCGACGCTCGACCTGTATCGCAGCGAGGGCCTGTTCGAACGCGCCGCGTCGCTCGCGCCGACGTTCGAAGCCGCCGTTCACTCGCTGCGCGGCGCGAAGCATGTGAAGGACATCCGCAACCTTGGGATGATCGCCGGCATCGAACTCGAATCGCGCGACGGCGCACCGGGCGCGCGCGCTTACGAGGCGTTCGTCAAATGCTTCGAGGCGGGCGTGCTGGTGCGCTTTACGGGGGACATCCTGGCGTTTTCGCCGCCGCTCATCATCAACGAAGAGCAGATCGCGCATCTCTTCAAGACGGTCGGCGACGTGCTGGCCACGGTGCAGTAAGGCGACAGCGAACAACGGCGCGCAGGTCGCGCGCCGTCCGCCGTCAGTGATGCTGATGCGCGCGCGCAGCGCGTGTCTGCGCCGCCTTCTTCGCCGCGGCTGAACGTCCGGCTGCGCCTTTCGTCGCGGCAGCCTTCTTCGCCGCCGCCGAGCGGCTCGCGGCCGGCCGCTTGGCCGCCGCCGACTTCGCCTGCTTCGACATCGCCGAGTGCGATGCGCCGGCCTTGCTTTCGCGCTTCAGCACATTGGTCGTGGTGCGCGAGCGCTTCGCCGTCGACTCCTTGCTGGCGGTCTTTTTCGCGGCGCCCTTCTTGTGTCCCGCGGCGCTGTCCTTCTCCGCCTTCTTGCGGGTCGCCTCGCTCGTGCTGCCCTTCTTCGGCGCCTTTAGATCGACGCCCGCGCGACGCGCCTCCGACAATCCGATCGCAATCGCCTGTTTCGGCGAGCGCACGCCGTGCTTGCCGGCGCGCACCTTGTCCACCTGTTCCTTGACGAACTCTCCAGCTTGCGTGCTCGCCGACTTGCCGGCGCGTTTGTCGTCTTCCGCACGCTTGAGGGTTTTCTTCTCGGGCATGACAGTTCTCCGGTTGACTGTGGCCCATGCAGTGAAGCAATGGCTGTGCCGCAGCGCCGGGACACTTCGCCAGGACTCGCGCCGTTCACGGGGACGGCGTATGGTGTGGTCAAGGGTCGGCGCACTGGACCGGTCCGAATGGGAGACACTGATGAAGATCCCCACCGTGCGCGCAGGCGCGCATATCGAAGGCGTTCACTGGATCGCGGAATACGCGGAAGACGTCCACGAAATTCGCATCTTCCGCGAAGGGCAGGAAATCGACGTGCACGACGCGCCATCGTCGCTGTTCGGCGACGAGGAGAACGCGGGCTCGAAAAGCACCGCCGACCATCGCGCGGTCGAAGCGGCGGTGCTGGCTTACTTGCGGCGCTTCGTGGCGGAGCACGACGCGGAGGAATAGCCGCCGAGGCCGAGGCCGACGTCGACGCCTGCTTACTCGCCGGGCCGCAGCTTCTTCACGTCGGCATCCGACGGCTGCACGCTCGCGCCGTCGATGTAGCGATACGACGTCATCACACCCTTGCCGTCCTTCAGACCGGTGACGCCGACGTAAGCGCCCATCGTCGACTGATTGTCCTGCGCGCGATAGGTGATCGGCCCGAACGGTGTGTCGACGGCGAGACCCTTGAACGCGGCCGCGAGCTTGTCGGTATCCGCGGAACCGGCCTTTTTGATGCCCGCAGCGATCGACATCAGCGCCGAGTAGCCGACCACCGAGCCGAGCCGCGGGTAGTCGTGATACTTCGCCTGATAGGCGTCGACAAACTTCTTGTTCGCCGGAGTGTCGATCGAATACCACGGGTAGCCCGTCACGATCCAGCCGGCCGGCGCTTCGGCGCCCAGCGGATCGAGATAATCCGGCTCGCCCGTCAGCAGCGACACCACCGTGCGGTCCTTGAAGAGGCCGCGCGTATTGCCCTCGCGCACGAACTTGCCGAGGTCGGCGCCGAACAGCACGTTGAAGATCGCGTCGGGCTTCGCATCGGCGAGAGCCTGCGTGACCGCGCCCGCATCCACGTTGCCGAGCGGCGTGGCCTGTTCGGCCACGAACTGCACGTCGGGCTGCGCGGCGGTGAGGAGCTTCTTGAACGTCGCGACCGCCGACTGCCCATACTCATAGTTCGGATAGACAAGCGCCCAGCGCTTTTTCTTCAGCTTGGCCGCTTCGGGCACGAGCATCGCGACCTGCATATACGTGGAAGGACGCAGACGGTACGTGTATTTGTTGCCGTCGGCCCAGACGATCTTGTCGGTCAACGGTTCGGCGGCGAGGAAGAAGATCTTTTTCTGCTTCGCGAAATCGGTGAGCGCGAGGCCGGTGTTCGACAGGAAACCACCGAACAGCAACTGCACCTGTTCACGAGCGATCAGCTCCTGCGCGACGCGAATGGTGTCGCCAGGGTTGCCGTTGTCGTCGCGCGAAACGACTTCGAGCTTTTTGCCGAGCACGCCGCCCGCGCCGTTGATCTGTTCCAGCGCGAGATTCCAGCCGTTCTTGTAAGGCCCGAGAAAGGCCGGCTGCGCCTTATAGCTGTTGATTTCCCCGATCTTGATGGTCTGCTGGGCGTTCGCGCCGAAGGCGGCGAATGAAACAACCGTCGATAGCGTCAGGCGAGAGATCCATCGTGCGCGCGTGGTCATGCGTTTCTCCGTATCAATGGGATTGCGGGAATGCGTTGGTCTTCTAACAGGCTGTTCTATCAGGCGTTGCGGCGGCGTTCAAGCGGTCGGGCGGGCAGTGGCTCGTGCGTTCGTTCTTGCGTTCGTTCTTGCGTCCGTTCGTGCGCTCACTCCGCGCTCGCCGTCGCGCGAATCCTCGCGACGCTCGCCGCCACATTCTGCCAGGCAGGCTTACCGCCCGCGAATTGCTGGCGCAGATACGACACGAGCTCGGCGACCTGGGCGTCGTTGAAACTGTCGCGATAAGCCGGCATCGTACCGAGTTCGGGCCGCGCAGGCGAGCCGATGCCGTCGAGAATCACGCGGATCAGATTATCGGGCGTCGCGCCATGCAGGTTCGTGTTGAGCGCAAGCGACGGATGCGCGCCAAACAGTTGCGGCCCGCTGCCGGTGTGATGACAGGCCGCGCAAGCGCCGTCGAACAGCCGCGCGCCGACGCTGGACGGCGCGCCGTTGATCGTGCTCGCCGCTTCGTATTGCCGCGCCATCGCCGCGACATCGACGTTCGGTTCCACTGGCGCGAGCGACGCGAGATACGTCGCCATCGCGCGAATATCGCTGTCGGGCAGCGCCGCGAGATCGGCGACGACGGGCGCCATCGGTCCCGCCGCGACGCCGTGCAGCGGCGCATGGCCGAAGCGCAAATAGCGGAACAGCTCGTCCTCGGTCCACGGCACCGGCGCGTTCGATAGCGACGATAACGCGGGCGCTTCCCAGCCTTCGGCGCTCCCACCGCCCATGAAGGCCGCTCCGCTTTTCTCGGCGCCGAACGCATTGCGCGGCGTGTGACACGCGCTGCAATGCCCGAGCCCGTTGACGAGATACGCGCCGCGATTCCATTGCGCGCTTTGCGTCGCGCTGGCGGTGAACGTGTTGCGTCCGAGGAAGAGGCCGTTCCATGCCGCCATCAACGGACGCGCGCTAAACGGAAACGGCAGCTTCGTTTCCGGCGGACGAAAACGCACAGGCGTTTGCGACATCAGATACGCGTAGAGCGCGTTGAGGTCGTCGTCGGAAGTATTTTTGAAGGACGTGTACGGGAACGCCGGATAGAGCCGATGCCCGTCGCGGCTGACGCCTTCACGCATCGCGCGGACAAACGCTTCGAGCGACCATGCGCCGATGCCCGTCTGCACATCCGGCGTGATGTTCGTGCTGTAGACGGTGCCGAAAGGCGTCTCGAGCGGCTTGCCGCCCGCGTTCGGCACGCCGTTCTTCGCGGTGTGGCAGACCGCGCAATTGCCAAGCGACGCGAGCACCTTGCCGCGCGCGATTAGCTCCGGCGCGAAGGCGCTCGCGAGCGGCGGCGTGATCGGCGCGAGAGCGGACGGCGCCAGCGACAACGCGCCGAGCCAGCCCGCCGCGCCGGCCGCGAACGCCCCTAGAAAACCGAGCCGCCAGCGCTTTTTCCTGCGCGCGGCGGCCTTCTCGGCTTGTGCATCGGCGAGCGCCGCGCGAATCCTTTCGGGCGTGAACGGCGGCCTGCGAAAACGCACGCCGGTCGCGTCGTACAACGCGTTGGCAATCGCCGCCGCGCCGGGCAGCGACGCGGATTCGCCCGCGCCCATCGGCGGCTCGCCGTGACGCGGCATCATCACGACGTCGATCACCGGCACTTCGCGAAACGTGAGAATCGGATACGCGCCCCACTCCTGGCTCGTCACCGCGTTGCCGCCGAACGTCACGCGTTCTTTCAGCGCGCGGCTCGTCGCCTGGATCACGTTGCCGTGAATCTGGTGACGCACGCCGTCCGGGTTGATCGTGGTGCCGTTGTCCTGGCCGACCACGACGCGCGTCACCGCGAGTTCGCCGCTTCGGCGATTGACTTCGACGTCGGCGACCCACGCGCACCACGCGGCGCCGAAGCCGGGGAATTTGCTGTGCACGTAGCGGGCGTAGGCGATACCGCGGCCTCGTGCGATGTCGCCTTGGTCGCTTTGTTCGCCTCGTTCGTGAGCCTCAGCGTCAGTGGCTTCGCGCACGCGCGGCTGCCAGCCCGCGCGCTCGGCCACCGCTCGCACGAGATCGGCCGCGCGCGGGTCGCGCAAATGCTTCAGCCGAAACTCGACCGGATCGGCGCCCGCTTCCACTGCGAGTTCGTCGATGAACGACTCGTGCGCGAAAGTGTTCGGCAACGCCGACACGCCGCGCAGCCACGACGCGCGAACAATAGGCGGCGTGTCGTCGCAGACGACGCGCATCGCCTCGTAGTCGTACGGCGGCACGGCCGTGCGGTCGCCCATCTCGAACACCTGCGGCTCGCCGGACAGCGTGCCCGTCAGCAACAACGCCAACGTCGGCGCATCGTTCGATGGATAACGCGTCGCGAAGTCGTAAGCCGCGAGTTCGCCCTCGGCGCTCAACGCGCCGCGCACGTCCATCAATTGCGCGGCGCCCTTCGGCTCCCACGCATGCTCGTCCTCGCGCGACAGTTGCACGCGCACCGGCGCGCCGGCCGCACGCGAGAGCAACGCGGCGTCGGCGGCGACATCGTCTGCGCAATTGCGGCCGTAGCAGCCAGCCGCATCCATGCGCACGATCTCGATGTGCGCTTCGTTCATGCCCATCAGCAACGCGAGGTCCGCGCGCAGCGAATGCGGATTCTGCGTGCCGGACCATACCTTCAGCGCACCGTCGCGATAGTCGGCCACCGCGCACGACGGTCCGATCGACGCATGCATCTGAAACGGCCATACGTACGTGCGATTCAGCGTGCGAGCCGGATCGCGTGAAAGCGCGGCGTCGACATCGCCGTCGATTAAAAGCTCGCGCCGCTTCGCAGGATTCGCGCGCAATGCGGCTTCGACTTCCTCGCTGGTATCCAGCGGCGGCAAGGCTTCGGTGGTTTTCCATTGCACGTCGAGCCGCTTCGCGGCCTGCTGCGCGATTTCCTCGCGCTCCGCCACGATGCCGACGAAGTCGCGTATCACCACGACCTTGACGATGCCGGCCATGTCGCGGATCGACTCTTCATCGACACGCAGCAAACTGTTACCAATGAAGTTGCCCTGCGCGATGCCCGCATATGGCGGACGCACGACGCGCCCATGCAGCATGCCGGGCACGCGCACATCGTGGACGAAACTCAATTCGCCCGTTGCCTTCGCTGGAATATCGACGCGCGGCGCATGCTTGCCGACGATGTTGTATGCGGCCGGGTCTTTGAGCGGCGCGTCGGTAGTCAACTGGAGTTCGATGCGTTGCCCCGCGATGAGCTCGCCGTAGGCGATGCGCTTTGCACTCCCACTTGCATTTGCATCGTCGCGTTTGAACACGATGCCATCGCGCACATCGAGCTTTTCCACGTCAACGCCAAGCCGCATCGCCGCCTGCTCAAGCAGCCATTGCCGCGCCTGCGCCGCGGCGTGCCGCAACGGCACGGCCGTTATCTGAAGCGTGGCGCTGGCAATCGTCGGCCCCTGATTCGGCGTCTCGTTCGTATGACCGAGCACGATCGACACGCGCGTCAACGGCACATCGAGTTCTTCCGCGACGATCTGCGCAAGCGCGGTGCCGATGCCTGTGCCGAGATCGACGTGGCCGTTGAACGCGATCACGCTGCCGTCGTCGCGCACGGCGAGGAACATGTCGGCGTCAGTGGGCATGAACGACGACCGCGAGCCCGGCTGACCGGCCGCCGGTTGAACCGGTGCTTGCGGCGGCCGCATGACGATGAGCACGCTCTGCGCGTCGTAAAGCTGTTTGCGCGACGGCGGCGCCGCGCGTCGATCGACGCTGAAGTCCGGTCCCGTCATGCGCTCGCCTCTTTATCAGCGGTCTCTTGAACATGCTTCTGCGTGGCGAGCAACTCAGCGGCGCGCTGCACGGCGCGCACGATTTCGACATGCGTGCCGCAACGGCACAGGTTGCGCGACAACTCGCGGCAAATCGTCTCGACGCTCGGATGCGGATCGCGCTCGAGCAGCGCCTTTGTCGTCATGATCATGCCGCTCAGACAATAGCCGCATTGCGCCGCCTGTTCGTCGATAAACGCCTGCTGCACCGGATGCAGCGCGGCACGCGTGCCGAGCCCTTCGAGCGTGGTGATCTCGTGCCCCAGCGCCACCTTCGCCGTGGTCACGCAGGCGCGCGTCGGCATGCCGTCGAGCAGCACCGTGCACGCGCCGCACTCGCCCAGGCCGCAGCCGAATTTCGGACCATTGAGCGCGAGGTCGTTGCGCAGCAGGTAAAGCAAAGGCGTGTCCGCGCTGGCGCAGACGACATGCGTCGCGCCGTTGACCTTCAGCGCGAGCGGCGCCGCCCCGTTCATGAGCGCGCCGACCGCGCTCTAAGACGCGCATTCATAGCACCACCGGCACTTCGGTCGCGGGCGGCGTATTGCGGCTGCGCCGGCAACGGATCAAGCCGTCGATCATCACCATGCCCACGCCTGGAATATCGCCGAGTTGCACGCTTTCGAGCAGCGTGTCCGCGGCCGTATGCTGCGCGCGGTCCATGAAGACAAGGTCGGCGGGACGGCCCACTTCGATGAGCCCCTGACGCAAGTTGCGTTGCCGCGCCGTGTTGCCCGTCGCGAAGCAGAACGCGATTTCCGCAGGCACGTCGGCGAGGCTCGAAGTCAGCGCGATCATGCGCAAGATGCCGAGCGGCTGCACGCCCGAGCCGGCCGGGCTGTCGGTGCCGAGAATGATCCGGTGCGGGCATTTCAGTTCGATCGCATGGCGCGCCGTCAGCAATGCAATGCGTTCGTTGCCGTTATGAACGATTTCGAGCGCGCGGCTCGACTGCTCGCACAAGTCGCAAACATGGCGGTAAGACAGCGACGTATGCCCGCCGTTGACGTGGCCGATCACGTCCGCGTCGGCTGCAAGCACCACGTCGCGGTCGATCAGCCCCGAGCCCGGAATCGACGGACCACCCGTATGAATCGTGCTCTGAATGCCGTACTTGCGCGCCCACGCGACCATTTGCGCGGCTTCCTCGCCGGCCTTCACGCTGCCGAGACCGACTTCGCCCAGCAGCTTCACGCCGGCTTCGGAGAGCTCCTTGAAGTCCTCTTCGACCATGCCTTTTTCGATCACCGGCGCGCCCGCCATCACCTTGACGCCACCACCGACGCCCGCCGCACGCATGCCTTCGAACGAACGCTGCGCGGTGATCGCAAGCGCCTTCACGCCGAGCACATCTTTCGGACGGCCAGGTAAATGCACTTCGCCGGCGGAGATCATCGTCGTCACGCCGCCGTTCAGATTCGATTCGATCCAGCCGAGCTGATTCTGACGCGGCGTCCAGTCGCCGAATACCGGATGCACATGCGAGTCGATCAGGCCAGGTGCTACCGTCGTTCCCTTGCAATCGACGGTAGTACGCGCGCCTTCGAGGTCGCAGTCCGCTTCCTTGCCGATCGCGACGATCACGCCGTCGTCGATCACGAGCGTATTGGCGTCGAGAATCGGCTGATCGATGTCGCCGGATAACAGCAGGCCGATGTTCGTCACCGCGACCTTGCCGGACAATCCTGTCAACGTCTCTGCTGCCATCTGCCTCTCCTTTTGCAACGACGGTTCGATTACACGCTCAGATAAGCGCGCCTCACGGTTTCGTTCTTCGCCAGTTCGCCGATGCTGCCGCTAAAGCGGATTTGCCCTTTTTCAAGGACATAAGCGCGGTCGCTGACCATCTCGGCGAAGTGCAGGTTCTGCTCGGACAACAGAATGGACAGCCCCTCGCGCTTCAGTTCGAGGATCATGTTGGCCATCTGTTCGACGATCACGGGCGCGACGCCTTCCGACGGTTCATCGAGCAATACGAGGTACGGGTTGCCCATCAGCGTGCGCGATACCGTCAGCATCTGCTGCTCGCCGCCGCTCATCTGGCCGCCGGGACGCTTGGGCATTTCGCCGAGATTCGGAAACAGGCGGAACAGCTTTTCCGGCGTCCATTGCGGCGCGCCTTCGCGCGGTGGCTGACGGCCCGCGTCGAGGTTCTCCATCACCGTCAGATCGGCGAACACGCGCCGGTCTTCGGGAACGAAGCCCATGCCCATGCGCGCGATCTTGTACGGCGGCAGCGCGGCGATGTTCTGTCCGCGAAACGTCACCTCGCCCTGGCGGCGCGGCAGCAAACCCATGACCGCTTTCATCGTGGTCGATTTACCCGCGCCGTTGCGGCCCATCAACGCAACCACTTCACCGCGTCCCACTTCGAGGCCGACGTCGAACAGAATATGTGCGCGGCCATAAAACGCGTTGAGGCCCGCGACTTTCAGCATCGGCTCGCTCATTGCAGGACTCCTTCGCCGGTGTGGCCGCCTGCCGTGTCATGCAGCGCCGCGTGTGGCTGAAACGTCTTGCCGGTGCCGAAATACACTTCCTGCACGCGCGGATCGTTGCGGATCGTTTCGCCGTCGCCTTCGGCAATCAGCTTGCCGCGCGCGAGTACGATCATGCGGTCGGCGTAGGCAAACACGACGTCCATGCTGTGCTCGGTGAACAGCACGCCGATCTTCTGCTCGGTAACGAGCCGCCGCGTCAGCGCCATCAATTCGTTACGCTCCTTCGGCGCCATGCCCGCAGTGGGTTCGTCCATCAGCAGCAGCTTCGGGCGGTTCGCGAGCGCAATCGCGAGTTCGACGCGCTTGACGTCGCCATACGCGAGCACGCCGCAGGCGCGCTTCGCGTCGGCGGCCATGCCGACTTGCTCGAGCAGTGCGAACGCTTCATCGGCGTAGTGCGAGCCCGCGGGTTTCCACAGGCCGAAGGTTTTGCGTTCGCGCGAAACGAGGGCCATCTGCACGTTTTCGAGTACGGTCATCGAATTGAAGGTCGCGGCGATCTGGAATGTGCGGCCCACGCCGAGCCGCCAGATGTCGCGCGGACGCATGCCGACGAGTTCGTGTCCGCCGAAACGGATCGAGCCCGACGAAGGCGGCAACTGTCCGTTGACCATGTTGAAGCACGTCGATTTACCCGCGCCGTTCGGGCCGAGCAGCGCGAGAAGCTGGCCGGCTTCGAGCGTGAACGACACGTTGTCGACGGCCTTCAGTCCACCGAACGACTTCGAGAGGCCGGACACTTGCAGCAAACTCATAGCCCCTCCTTGATCGCCGCGCGCTGCGAAGTGGGTGCGGTGGTTTTGTCAGCCGCGTCGTTCGCATTGTCGTTGATGTCGTCACCGAAACGATCGCGAATAAAGCCAACGATGCCTTGCGGAAACGCGATCACGAGCAGCAAAATCGCGAAGCCCAGCAGCGCCTGCCAATAGTCGGTCTGCCGCGCGACGGTGTCCTGCAGCCACGTGAACACGGCCGCGCCCACGATGGGGCCGGTGAGCGTCTGCAAGCCGCCGAGCAGCACCATCACGAGACCGTCGACGGAACGGCTCACGCTGATCACCTCCGGCGAGATCGTGCCTTTCGAGAACGCATACAACGACCCCGCGAGTCCGCAGAACAGCGACGCGATCACGAACGCCGCCCACTGCACGCGCTTCACGTCGATGCCGATCGCCTCCGCGCGCAACACCGAATCGCGCGACGCGCGCATCGCATAGCCGAGCGGCGAAAACAGCATGCGCCGCAACAGCCACACGCCGATCACCGCGCACACGAGCGTCACGTAGTAAAACGCCACCGGCGACGAAAGCCAGTCGGCCGGCCACAAGCCGAGAATGCCGTTGCTGCCGCCCGTCACATCGTCCCATTGGAAAACGACCGACCAGACGATCTGCGCGAACGCGAGCGTCAGCATCGCGAGATAGACGCCGGACAAACGCACGCAGAACCAGCCGAACACGAGCGCGCCGCCGACTGCGAGTAGCGGCGCGAGCAGCAACGCGGCTTCCATCGGCAGATTGAGTACTTTGAGAAAGAGCGCCGCGCCATACGCGCCGAGCCCGAAATACGCGGCGTGGCCGAACGAATGCATGCCGCCCGGTCCCATGATGAAATGCAGGCTCGTTGCAAACAGAACAGCGATCAGAATTTCCACCAGCAGCACCGGCATATACGGGAATGCGTTGGCCAAGAGCGGCGCGAGAAGCAGAACCAGTAGTACGATCGCAGCCAGCCATTTGACGCGCTTGCCTGCGGGACGCAACGGCGCTTCGGGCGCCGCCATGCCGCGCACCGCGGCACTCGCGCGGCCGAGCAAACCCCAGGGCCGCACGACCAGCACGACCGCCATCACGACGAATTCCGCGACCAGCGTAAAGCGGCTCAACGACAGGCCGACGCCGAAAATCGTCACATGTCCAATGCCGATGCACAGCGCCTTGATTTCCGCGATGATCAGCGCGGCCACGAATGCGCCCGGAATCGAACCCATGCCGCCGACCACGACGACCACGAACGCATTGCCGATCGTCTCGAGATCGAGAGAGAGATTCGCCGACATGCGCGGCCCTTGCAGCGCGCCGCCCAGACCCGCGAGAAACGCGCCGACGAAAAACACGCCGGTAAACAGCCACGCCTGATTGATGCCGAGCGCGCCGAGCATCTCGCGGTCCTGCGTCGCCGCGCGCACCAGCGTGCCCCAACGCGTGCGCGTCAGCGCATACCAGAGCAGCAGCAACACGACCGGGCCGATCACGATCAACGCGATGTCGTAGGTCGGCAGCGGATGGCCGAGGAAATTCACCGCGCCGGCAAGATGCGGCGCGCGCGGCCCGAACAGATCTTCCGGGCCCCATAGCCACAACGCGGCATCGCGAAAGATCAATACGAGCGCGAACGTGGCAAGCAGATGAAATAGTTCGGGTGCCTGATAAATACGCCGCAACACGATGACCTCGACCAGCGCACCAAGCACCGCGACGACGAGCGCCGCGGCCAGCACCGACAGCCAGAAGCCGCCCGCCGTATGTCCGAAGCGGCTCGCGATGCTGTACGCGATGTAGATGCCGAACATATAGAACGAGCCGTGCGCGAAATTGACGATGCGCGTCACGCCGAAGATCAACGACAAACCGGCAGCGACGAGAAAGAGCGTCGACGCATCGGCGAGTCCGTTGACCAGTTGTACCAGCAAATTCGAAAGCATCGAGACCCTCGGCAGCTTGCCGACCGCCCGCACGCGACATGCGCATGCCACTCGGCCAGCAGACGTTGCGGCGCGTGCGGCACCGTGCTCGCACGCATCAACGGCAGCACACTACCTGAAAGAAATCCCTTGTGGGGACGCGCGAAACAAATGCATGCACACATCAGCGCAAACCATCCTCGCCCTTGATCTCGTTCGCCTGCAAGCCGCCGATGCGCGGCAGCGGCCGGCCCGACGCCGTCACCGCCACCGCGACGACGATTTCATTGGCACGCGGCGCGTCCGACACGCGCGCCTCGATCGCGTCGAAATGACTGCGCACGAAGGCGGCGTCCTTGTGGCCGAGCGGCACGTCGATTGCCGTGCCGAGCGTGCCCATTTTTTTCGCCGACGGCACGAGCGCCGCGCCCTTTTCGACGGCTGCGCGCAGCGGCGCGCCGAGCTTCGGATGCAAGATCGCAGCCGCGTGTTCGAGTTCGCCCGCCTCGCCGACAATCGCGGCCTTGCCGTAGCTCTGCGCTTCGCCGGGTTCGATACCGAGCGCCTCGACGCAGCGCTTGCCGAGCAGCGCGCCGAGTTCCTCGCCGGCGTCGATCAGCGCGTCGAGCTTTGCCTCATAGCGGCCCGCATACGGATTGTCGATCACCGCGATCGCCACCGCGCGGCGCGTGGGCGGATCAATGCTCTGGCGCATTTCAATGCGGGTTTCGTCCACTTGCACGACCAGCTTGCGAAGCCTGATTGCCATTTCGCTCTCCGAGATTCGATGTATGTGTTGCGACCTTCAGTGAACATGCAGCGTGGTTCAGCGCAAGCCGTCCTTGCCCACAATCGCCTCCTTGGCGAGCCCGCCGACGCGCGCATGCACGCGCTGTCCCGTGCTCATCACGAGGATGAACACCACTTCGTCGGCGGCGGGCGCGCCCGGCACGCGCACTTCGATTGCGTCGAAGTGACTGCGCACATAGCTCGCGTTGACATGCGTGAGCGGCACGTCGAGCGCGGTGGATGGCGCGCCGACTTTTTTCGTCGACGGCACGATTGCGTTGGTCGGCACGCCGTTCTTTTCTAGCAGCTCGCGCATTGCATAGCCGCCCGGCACATGCCACAACGCGCCGTGTTCGAGTTCGCCGCGCGAGCCGACAATCGCGCCCTTGCCATAACTTTCTATCGACGCATGCGGCACCGCCATCGCCGCGAGCAGACGCTGCGCCATGTCGAAGCCGATCGGCTTGAGCGCTTCCATCGCGTGTTCGATGTTCGGCTCATAGCGGCCGGCGAACGGGTTCGTCATCACGGCGGCGATTGCGCCGCGTCTTAATGGCTCTGCCGGCGCGGGGCCGAATTCGTGAAAGATGTCTTCGACGTGCGTCAGCACGCGGCGTATTTCGAACACGGAGCCTCCGTTGTTGAGTGAGCGCGATGCATCGTCAGCAACGCGTGTGTGCCGTGCATGCCGGCCGTGCGCACGCGTCCTTGCAGGAACAACGCGGCGCCTTCTATCAGGCCGCGCTGGACCAAGCGCCGCGCGGCTTCCACGCCGCGAGCAAGCGCGAAGTCGATGAGCGGCTGCGGCAGCGCAGGGACATCCACAGTGACGAGCCGATCGCCCAGATCGGTATCGTCCTTCAGCGACGAAGCCGGCTTTCGCACGATGCCCGCATGATCGAGGTTCACCGCGTTGGCGATCATCGTCGCGGCCGCGTCCGCGCTCGCCGCGTCGCCTGCGAGGACGGTCACGCTGTCGGCAATGCCGAGGCTGAAGCTCCGCCCGCGCCAGCCGCTCGTCGCGATGCCGCGAATCGGCATGCTTGCGTCGATTGTGAGGTTGGCGTCGAGCGTATCGCCGTTTGAACGCTGCGTCTTCGTGAGCCACTGCGAGAGATCCGCGAACACGCCCACGCGATATTGCTGACCTTCGGTCAAATGAAACGCGATGTCGCCGCCGTTGTTGATGAACGCGCGCGACACGCCTTCGCGTTTGAATGCACCGATCAGTTCGTCCGCGACGCTGCCTGCAACGGCTGCCATCGGCGTGATAAAGCGCGCGCGATGCGGATGGCACACGGCCCACATGCTGCGCGCCACGCGGCCTTGCAGCGGGCATTCGTTGAGCGGTGCATCGGCGCGCACGGGTTGCCGAAGCATCTTCAGTTCGCTGACCAGCTCAGGCAATACATCGACGAAACGCGTCCAGCACGCTTCATATGCGGCTTGCAGCGCGGCAGGTTCGCCGTCGGCGCTGAGGATAAGATCGATCGGGCCATGCTGCCAATGCCAGCGCGTCGCGTCGATACGGGTGCGGGTTGGATTCATCGCGTGGTTGTGGGCCGAATTGTTAGCCGCGTTAGTCGGTTAGCCCAGCATCGGCGGCATGGCGGGCGGCCACGGATTGTCCGGATTGCGCGCCAACGTTCGACGCGCGAGCGGCGCGCCTTCCGTATGTTCGGGACCATTCGCGAGCACGCTCTCCAACGAACGCACCGCATCCAGATGGCCGCCGAGATCGCGATAAGCGTCATACGTCATGGTGAATTCGATCGGCGCGACGATCGCCGGCGTGGGCACGGTGCCGAACGAACGGTCGGGCATGCGCGACACGTCGACCATCACAGTGATGCCGCCGCCTGGCCACACATAAGCCGGCGCGCCGCCGCACGTCACGTTCACGAGCTTCTGCTTGATCGCACGCGTGAGCAGCACGGGGTTCTCGGTCGCACCCGCGCGCAGACTGCCGCCCGCGCCGCCGAGAAACAGCACCGTGGCAAGCGACGGCTCGCAGTTTTCGCCGATGCGTTCCACCGTGCGGCGCACCGCATCGGGCATCGCCGCGACGCGCGGCACGAGCTCATGATCGAGTTCATACCACTGCGCGTGCTCGCCGGTAGTCGACACCATCAGGAGACGCATGCCGGGTTGAGCGACAGCGGGATCGAAGCCTTCGATAATCGCGAGCGGGTCTTGAATGTCCGTGCCGCCCCAACCGATGCCTGGATTGGCCACCTGAAAATAGCGTCCTGGCGTCGATTTGCGTCCGCGAATCTTGATGCCCGAGCGCGTCATGCCGAGGCAGCGCCCCGCCTGATGCTCGGTCAACACGCCGGTGATGTGATCGTCGACTACAACGACTTCGTCGACATGACCGAACCATTGCTTCGCGAAAATGCCGATGGTCGCGGAACCGCAGCCGACGCGCATGCGCCGTTCCTCGACGCCGTCGACCACTGGCGCCGCGCCCGCGCGCACCACGAGGCTCGCGCCGCCGTCTATGCTGAGTTCAACCGCCTGCTTGTTGCCGAGTGCAAGCATCATGTCGCAGGTCACGCGGCCTTCTTTCTTGCTGCCGCCGGTCAGATGATGCACGCCGCCGACGCTCAACATTTGCGAACCGTATTCCGCCGTCGTCACATGGCCGACGATCTCGCCCTGGCAACGCACGTTCGCCTGCTCGGGTCCGAGAAAGCGGTCGGTGTCGATTTTGACCTTGAAGCTGCAATAGCTGAAGATGCCTTCGGTGACGACCGTGACCATGTCGACGTCGTCGAGCTTCGAGGCAACGATGAAAGGCGCGGGCTTGTAGTCGGGATAGGTGGACGATGCGCCCACGCCCGTGACGAAGAGCGCGGTATTGGCGGTATCGTCTCGCGCTTCTTCGGACGACGCACCGAATTCGACCAGGGCATCTGCGCTATCGGCTTGCGAGCGCGACAGGAATACGACAGGGTCGACGCGAATCAGCCGCCCGTCCGCATTCGCATAGCGATCGCATGCGCCGGTGCGCCCTTCGGAGATCTGACACAGCACCGGACAGGCATTGCATTCGATCTTGTTCGACGCCATACGCTCGCTGCGCGGCGCCGCCTTCTCGAGCACGGTGGGACCCGGCGTCGACGCGATATCGCCGTCGACGCGTTCCGCACCGAAATCGACCTTCGTATGTTCTGTCATAGTGGGGTTCCATACGACGACATCACAATCGGTCCTGCCCGGCTGACGAATAGCCCTTGTTTAAGGGCACTTTCGCGTGACTCGCATGTTTCAACGCATCATTCCATGTTGCGGTCACTTGCCGTTCGTGTAGTGTTCGCTACACCAAAGCTGTCTGAAATCTACCCGATCAAAATAGACTGCGCAATGAGTTTCCGGCCCGCAAGCGGATGGTGCGCCGCCGCATTCAAACGCTGACTCCAACATTGAACGCGGCCTCGTCGCCAGAGATTCAATTTACGCCGAAGCAGTTCACCGTGCATCGCTAGAAAGAGACTCGGCAGTCTGCAATGCGCACGGTATGATGAGGATGCCTGCATTCCAACGAAGCGCGCGCAAGAGAGTTCAATCCCTTCAACACGCCAACGAAGAGATACCAGATCGCCATGAATTCCACTGCCGGCCGCAAGCCGGGCGCCACGGGCATCCGTGCGAAACAGGCACAGGACACGCGCGCCAAGATTCTGAAAGCGGCAATCAAGGTCTTCGCGAAGCAGGGCTATGCGAGCGGCCGGGTGGAAAGCATTTCGAAGGCCGCGCGCTCGCACGACCGCATGATCTACTACTACTTCGGCAGCAAGGAGCAGTTGTTCGTCGAAGTGCTTGAGACCATCTACACGCAGTTCAACGAAGCGGAAAGCAAACTCGATCTCGACCTTGAAGACCCGGTTCACGGCCTCGAACAAATGGTCGAATTCGTCTGGCAGTACTATCTCGATCACCCTGAGTTCGTCACGCTGCTATCGAGCGAGAATCTGCATCAAGGCAAGCATGCGAAGAAGTCGTCCAAGCTGAAGGAGATTTCGGGCTACGCGATTTCAGTCGTGCAGAAGTTGCTGGACGCAGGCAAGGCGCAGCACGTTTTTCGCGCCGACGTCAAAGCACGCGACGTGTATCTGATGATCGCGTCGCTCGGTTATTTTTATAACGCCAATCAGTACACGTTAGGCGCGTTTCTCGGCGAAGCGCTGATGGACAAGGCGGCGCTCGCGCATTGGCGCGAAGTGATCAAAGATACGGTGTTGCGCGCGGTGCGTCTGCAATTGCCGGTTGATGTCGCGTCGAATGCTAGCTTGAGTGCGGACACGGAGGCATAAGTAAAGCACTCGAGAGAGAGAACCGCCCAGTAAAAAACGCGCGCCGTAGCACAGGCGCGCGTTTCTTCATCAAACCATCGCCACAGCAAAACCCTCAAGTCTTCGCCGCCGCATCGTCTTCGCGGAACAGCTTATCGGCGAGATGAAACGCCGAGTTCGCCGCCGGCACGCCGCAGTAAATCGCGGTTTGCAGCAGCACTTCCTTGATCTGCTCGCGCGTCACGCCGTTGTTTTTCGCGGCCCGCAAATGCAGCGCGAGTTCTTCGCTGCGATTGAGCGCGACCATCATCGCAATCGTGAGCAGGCTGCGCGTGTGCCGCGGCAAACCTTCGCGCGTCCACACTTCGCCCCACGCATAACGCGTGATGAAGTTCTGAAACTCTTCCGTCAACTCGGTGCGGTTGGCAAGCGAGCGGTCCACATGCGCGTCGCCCAATACCGCGCGGCGCACGCCGAGTCCGGCTTCGTAGCGGTCTTCGTCGTTCATTTGGGCTCCGTCAAAAAATCGATCACAGCCTTCGTGAACGCATCGGCCTTCTCGATGTTCGAAATATGCGAGGCGTCCAGTTCGACGTAACGCGCGGCCGGAATCGCCTGCGCCAGTTCGCGGCCTTGCGCGGGCGTCGCGGCCACGTCGTGCGTGCCGCTGATCACGAGCACCGGCAGCTTGATGCCAGGCGTTTCGGGGCGCAGATCGGTCGCGTCGATCGCATCGCAGTTCGACGCGTAGCCTTCCTTGTCGGTATGCACGAACACGTCGCGAATCATCGCAAGCACGACGGGCTCGCGCTCGAAGTAATCCGCTGTGAACCAGCGCGGCAACACCGCGTCAGCGAGTGCCTGCATGCCTTCGCTGCGAGCGCGCGCGGCGCGCGGCACCCACACTTCCGGCGAGCCGATGCGCGCCGCCGTGTTCGCGAGCACGACGCGCTCAAAGCGGCTCGCATGACGCGCGGCCAACGCGACGCCCGTGAGTCCGCCCATCGACACGCCGCAAAAATGCGCGCGTGCGATCTTCAGCGTATCCATCAGGCCGAGCACGTCGCCTGCCAATTGTTCGATCGTGTACGGTCCTTTCGGCGCTTCCGAATGCCCGTGACCGCGCGTGTCGTAGCGCAGCACGCGAAAGTGCTTCGACAAGGCCGCGACTTGCGGCGTCCACATGGACAGATCGCTGCCGAGCGAATTCGACAGAATCACCCACGGCGCGCTGCCGTGACGATCGCCGTCGATCCGATAGTGAAGCTCGGTGCCGTTGACTGCGGCGTATGGCATGCCGGTTACTCCTTCGAAGTGGCGCGCTGCGAACGCGCGATATGAAGCGCCAGCGCCGCATCGACGTAAGCGTGCGCCTGGCCGACGTATTGAGCGGGATCGAGCAGTTGCTTAAGCCGCTCGACAGAAAGATGCAGGGTCACGGCGGAGTCCGCGGAGAGCACGTCCAAAAGCGTCTGCCCTTCGCGGATCGCCGCCTTCGACGCGCTCTCGACCAGATGATGCGCGTCGAGCCGGCCGATGCTGTCGCCGAGCGCGAGCATCACCGCTTCGCCGAGAATCAGGCCATGCGTGACGTCGAGGTTCGCGGCCAGGCGCGGCATGTTCACGTTGAGTCCGCTCGCGATCTGCCCGATGTTCGCAAGCGCGCCGCCCGCGAGCCGCGCGAGATCGGGCAACGCGTCCCACTCGGCTTGCCAGCCGCCGAGCGCGCGCTCGTGTTCCTGCACCATGCCCGCGAACACTGTGGCGACGAGCCCCGGCGCGCGCGTGGCCGCCGTGAGCACCGCCGCGCAGCCGACCGGATTGCGCTTGTGCGGCATCGTCGACGATCCGCCTTTGCCGGCCGCGGCCGGTTCCGATAGTTCGTCGATTTCCGTTTGCATTTGCAGCGAGATGTCGCGCGCGATCTTGCCGAGCGTGCCGATCAGCATGCCGAAGAACGATGCCGTTTCAGCGATGCGATCGCGCTGCGTATGCCACGGCAAAGTGGGCACCGCAAGACTGAGTTCCTGCGCGAGCGCTTGCGTGACCTGCGGCGCCGCATCGCGCAGACTCGCGAGCGTGCCGGCCGCGCCGCCGAATTGCAGCACGAGCACGCGCGCGCGCAATGCGTCGAGCCGTTCGCGATGACGCAGCAATGCGTCGAGCCATTGCGCGAACTTGAGACCGAGCGTGATAGGCAACGCCTGCTGCAACCACGTGCGGCCGATCATCGGCGTCGCGCGATGCGTGGCCGCGAGCTTCGCGATGGCGTCGCAGGTGGATTGCAAGCCGCTGTCGAGCAAATCGAAGGTGTCGCGCAGTTGCAGGACCGTCGCCGTGTCGATGATGTCCTGGCTCGTCGCGCCCCAATGCACGTATTTCGATGCTTGCGCGTCGGCGGCTTTCACGCGCGCGGTGAGTTGCTTGACGAGAGGAATCGCGAGATTGCCGCCGAGCGCGGCGTCGCGTGCGAGCGCGTCGGCGTCGAGTTGATCCGCATGGCACGCGGCTTCAATTGCCGCGACGGCCGCTGCGGGAATCACGCCGTGCGCGGCCGAAGCGCGCGCGAGCGCCGCTTCGACGTCGAGCATCCGTTGCAGTGTGGCGCGCGGCGCCCAGATGTCGTTCATCGGCTGCGTGCCGCAAAGAAGGCCGGTGAGCCGGCCGCTGGAGTCGAGCATGATGACGTCGATGATCGGATGATCTGGTGAATGTAGCACTGCGGGCAGTATGACGCGTTGCGCGTCACAGTGCCCGCAGTTGTCAGCCGCGCTTAAGCGGCCCGCGCCGCCTGCGTGCCGTCGATCAGCGGCACGCCCGTGAGTTTCAGCAAGGCGTCGAAGTCGATGTCCGAGAAAATCTCGCGCACGACGAGGCCCTGGTCGGTCACGTCGATCATCGCGAGATCAGTGTAGATGCGGTCGACGCAACCGACGCCCGTCACCGGATACGTGCATTCCGCGGCGATCTTGCTTTCGCCCTGCTTGGTCAGATGCTCCATCATCACGTAGACCTGCTTCGCGCCGATCGCGAGGTCCATCGCGCCGCCGACCGCCGGAATCGCGTCGGGCGCTCCGGTGTGCCAGTTCGCCAGGTCGCCCTTCGCCGAGACCTGGAATGCGCCGAGCACGCAGAAGTCGAGGTGGCCGCCGCGCATCATCGCAAACGAATCGGCGTGATGGAAAAACGCGCCGCCCGTCAGCAGCGTGACGTGCTGCTTGCCGGCGTTGATCAGTTCGTCGTCTTCCTCGCCCTTCGCGGGCGCCGGGCCCATGCCGAGCAGGCCGTTTTCGCTGTGCAGGAAGATTTCCTTGTCGGCGGCGAGGTGGTTCGCCACCAGCGTCGGCACGCCGATACCGAGGTTCACATACGCGCCTTCGGGAATATCCAGTGCGACGCGCTTGGCCATTTCATCGCGGGTCAGTTTCTTCATGTCGGTCTCCGGTTCAGGCTGCGGCGTCGCGCGGATTGGGTTGCGGGGCATGTGCCGCTTGCGGCACTTCGATCACGCGCTGCACGAAAATGCCCGGCGTCACGATGTTTTCCGGGTCCAGCGCGCCGAGCGGCACCACTTCCGACACTTGCACGATGGCGGTCTTTGCGGCGCTTGCCATGATCGGCCCGAAGTTGCGAGCCGTCTTGCGATAAACGAGGTTGCCCCAGCGGTCGCCCTTATACGCTTTGATCAGCGCAAAGTCCGCGTGAAGCGGCGACTCGAGCACGTAATGCCGACCGTCGATCAGACGCGTTTCCTTGCTTTCGGCGAGCTTCGTGCCGTAGCCGGTCGGCGTGAAAAATCCGCCGATGCCCGCGCCCGCCGCGCGGATGCGCTCGGCCAGATTGCCTTGCGGCACGAGTTCGAGTTCGATTTCGCCGGCGCGATAGAGCGCGTCGAACACATACGAATCGGTCTGACGCGGAAACGAGCAGATGATCTTGCGCACGCGCTTCGCCTTCAGCAGCGCCGCGAGGCCGATGTCGCCGTTGCCCGCGTTGTTATTGACGATGGTGAGTTCGCGCGCGCCCTGCTCGATCAGCGCGTCGATCAGTTCCGACGGCATGCCGGCCGTGCCGAAGCCGCCGATCATGACGGTCGCGCCGTCGTGGACATCGGCGACGGCCGATTGAAGTGACTCGAAAATCTTGTTGATCATGTCGAATTTCCTTGAGAGGCGCTACGCGCGTCGGGCTCGCCATCGCGTTGTCGGCGCTGTTTCGCGAACTTTGCAATGTTCTTATAGCGAACACTGATTCGATTAGCGAACGATTCGAAGATTATGGTTGCGCTTGCGCCGCATTGTCAAGGCGCGGACTTTCCCTTAATCATAGGTTCCCGCAAGGCGAAGTGCGCGCCACCTGGCCGTCGCGAGCCGCCGATTCTGACCGGCAGCAAAGAAAACCCCACTATCGCGTTCGGCGATTCTTCCGCTACCCTTTATCGACACATCGAATACGAACAGGACCACGCGACCCTCGTCGAAAAGCATGTCGGACACGAACCTTGACCTGAACCTGATCCCCTACCTCGTTGCGATGGAGGACACGCGCAACGTGAGCCGCGCGGCCGAGCAGCTCGGCGTGAGCCAGCCGCGCGTGAGCACGGCGCTCGGCCGGCTGCGCGAATATTTCGACGACCCGCTGTTCGTGCGCACGTCCAAAGGCATGGAGCCCACGCCGCGCGCGCTGGCGATTCTGCCCGCGGCGCGCGACGCGCTTCTGCGAATCGAAAAAGGCATGCTCGACGCGCAGGAGTTCGATCCCGACACGAGCACGCATACCTTTTCGATCGCGCTTTCCGACGTCGGCGAAATCGTGTTTTTGCCGCGGCTATTGCAGCTTTTCGCCGAGCGCGCGCCGCACGCGAATCTGCGTTCGGTGTCGCTGCCGCCCTCGCATGTGGAACGCGGGCTCGAATCGGGCGACGTCGATCTCGCGGTCGGTTACTTCCCCGATCTGTCGGGCAATAACTTCTTTCAGCAGCGGCTCTTCACGCACCGGTTCATTTGCCTGATGCGCACCGGTCATCCGCTATCAAAAGCGCCGCTGACGCTCGCGCAATATGTCGCGTCGGGACATGCGGTGGTGCGCGCCGAAGGACGCAGCCAGGAAGTCCTCGAACAGTACCTCGTGAAAAAGCGCATCAAGCGGCGCGCGGTGCTGGAAACGCCGCATTTCATGAGCCTGCCGTTCATCCTCGCGCGCACGGATCTGATCGCCACGGTGCCGCACGCGATCGGCTTCGCGTATGTGTCCGAGCATGCGTCGATCACACTTGTCGAACCGCCGCTGCCGCTGCCGCGCTTCGATTTGCGGCAGCACTGGCATCGCAAGTTTCATAACGATCCGCGCGGCACCTGGCTGCGCGGCGTGGTCGCGGAACTCTTCAACGACGCGCTCGACGAGTGGCCGAAATGAAACCGTCAGCTCCGCGACGCCTGAAGGGGCATCGGCACGTTATGCCGTAAACATGGAACAATGGCTGTACTCATGAACCCGCGCGCTCCACTCCACTCGAGGTCGACGCGCGATCGCGGAGGAGCGACGGATGACCAGCAGCAAGACAGAACAAACCACAGCCACGACGACAACCGAGGCCGCGAATGGCCGCCCGAGCCGCGAGGAAGCGGAAGCAGCGGTTCGCGTGCTGCTGCGTTGGGCCGGCGACAACCCGGAGCGCGAAGGGCTCATCGACACACCGGCGCGCGTCGTGCGCTCGTATGAGGAGTTCTATGCGGGCTATCAGATCGACCCGCGCGAGATTCTCGCCCGCACGTTTTCCGAAGTGGACGGCTACGACGAGATGATCGTGCTGAAGGACATCCGCTTCGAAAGCTATTGCGAACATCACATGGTGCCGATTATCGGGCGCGCGCATGTTGCTTATTTGCCGGGACATCGCGTGGTCGGCATCTCGAAGCTCGCACGGCTCGTCGACGCATTCGCGAAGCGTCTGCAGATTCAGGAAAAGATGACGGTGCAGATCGCCGATACGCTGAACGACGTGCTGCAACCGGAGGGCGTCGGCGTGATCCTCGAAGCCTCGCATCAGTGCATGTCGACGCGCGGCGTGCACAAGGCGGGCGTGACGATGGTCACGTCGCGCATGTTGGGCACGTTCCGCACGGACCCGTCCACGCGGCGCGAGTTTCTGTCGATCGTCGGCAATCCTGGCGCGGTGGCGGTGCATAACACGTAAGCGCGGAGTCCATCACGCCACCTTCCGCGCGCCGAGCGATTGTCCAAACGTCGCGAGCATCACGGCGCCCAGCACACAGGCCACGCCCGTAAGCTGCGCCGCGCTGACCGGCTCGCGCAGCAGCAGCGCGGCCAACGCCAACGCGCTGACCGGCACGAGCGCGGTCATCAGGCCGGCTTCCGCGCCGCTGACGCGCGCCGCGCCTTCATACCAGAGGACGAAACCGGCCACCGTCGGCACCAGCGCGTAATACAGCACGCCGCCGAGAGCCGCCGCGTCGATCGGCATGTTCCAGGCTTGCTCGAAGCAGGCGGGCACGATAGAAACCGCGAAGCCGATGCCGCACATCGACGCCGACAGCGGCAGCGGTGCAACCGGCGTGCGCAGCTTGCGATTGAGCAGAATGAACAGCGCCTCGCAGACAATCGCCGCGAACACCAGCAGGTTGCCAACAATAGAGCCGCCCGCGTGCGGCGCGGCGTTGTCGCCGGCATACACGGTGCACGCAAGCACGCCCGCTGTCGCCAGAACGATCGCGCCGAGCAGCGCGGGCGACGGGCGCTCGCCCAACGCGAGCATGGCCACCATCGCCGATACCGCGGGCAAGGTGCCGGCGATCACGCCGGCATCGCCGGCAGAAGCGAGCTTCATGCCGCTGATCAGCAACACCGTATAGCCGACGCTGCCCGCCGCGGCCTGCGCGATCACCAGCGCGGTGTCGCGACGGTCGAGGCGCGGCCAGCGCACGCCGCGCCAACGCATCACGAGCACGAACAACGGGAACGCAATCGCAAAGCGCAGCGCGGTCGCGCTGAACGGCGGCAAGCCGGCCGCAATGGACTTGCTGACCACCACCGTGCTGCCGACGCCGATCATCGCGAGCGCACAGCAGATGTAGCCGACATACCGTGAATTCATCGTGCTTCTCCGGAACAAAGGGACCAGCACGCAGATTAAGCATGCGGCGCGCACAGGTCTTGAACGAAATTGCAGACCGACGCGCGATGGCCGCGTGCGCGATCCATCGAGTATCCTGATTGACGAAGCACGCGAAGGAAGCATGCGAAGCCGTGCGGGAACAGGCTTTGCGTAGGCGTCGGGCCAGGCAGCCGGCAATACCGGCGCAGCCAACTTGCCAACAACAAACAGGAGCCGCTTAATTGGTCGAGTTTCCGTCGTCGGCGGTATCCACCTGGGGCGGCGCGATTGTCTTCGTCAACGTGCTGTTGACGCGCCTCGGCGTGCCGATTCCCGCGGTCCCCGTGCTGCTGTTCGCCGGTTCCGCGATTGCCGCGGGCAACCTGTCGTTCTGGCCGGTGCTCTCCGCGGCCGTGCTGGGCGCGTTGATTGGTGACGGCGTCTGGTTCACCGCGGGCCGTCTTTACGGCCGCAAGCTGATCCGCGTGCTTGGCCAGATGCTGCCTGCCGTCGATGCCCGCGTCGAACAGGCGCGCGCGCTGTTCGAGCGCTTCGGCGTGCCGCTCGTGTCGATCTCGAAGTTCGTGCC
This sequence comes from Paraburkholderia sp. RL17-368-BIF-A, assembly GCF_046054045.1. Classification (NCBI taxonomy): domain Bacteria; kingdom Pseudomonadati; phylum Pseudomonadota; class Betaproteobacteria; order Burkholderiales; family Burkholderiaceae; genus Paraburkholderia; species Paraburkholderia sp. RL17-368-BIF-A. The sequence continues at coordinate 71,317 of NZ_JARESN010000011.1, read as the reverse complement.
TGGCCTCGCGCTGGTCACGCCGCCGCTGATGGGCACCACAGCCGTCGACGCCCGCATCTACGCGCTCTGGGACCTCACCGGCGCGATGGCGTGGGCCACGTTCTGGCTGCTCGGCGGCGCGGCGGCGGAGCGGCAGTTGCACATGCTGTTCGCGTTCGTCAGAGCACAAGGCGGGACCGTGATCGACCTGCTGATAGCCGTCGCGTTGCTGTATCTCGCGTACCGGCTCGTGATGCAGCGGCGGGCGCGGCGTGAGGCCGCTCTCATCGCCGATGGCGATGCCGACGCGGATGGCCGACGATCGCACGCATCGGGCCGCAAGCCGACGCCCAAGGTACTCGACGCCCGCCCGCAAAGCGCGGCGCTCGACGCCGCGTCGCCGATTCCCGGCGCGCTCGCACTCGATCCGCACTCGCCCGAACAGATCGACTTCGCACTGCGCGCCTACGACATGGTGATCTACTGCGTATGCCCGGACAGCGCCACCGCCGCCGAGATCAGCGTGCGGATGCGCAACTACGGCTATACGCGGATTCGCGCGCTGCATGGCGGACTCGATGCATGGCAGCGGCGCGGTTTTCCGGTGGGCTTGCTGCTCGCCGATGAGCCGTCGACGGGCAAGCTCGAGCACTCGCACGCCGAATCGGGCAGCGACGCAGACAATGCACGCACCGCGGACAACGCCGTGACGCTGCGCGGTTTTGCGCCGCGACGCAGGGCCAACGCATGAGCAACGTCGGCGCGTTGGCCGAGCGTCGTCTCGCTTACGACGGCGAGTCCGCCGCCACCGATCCCACCGCCGAGCGTCCGCAAGAAACGCGATTGCGTCCCGCCGCCTTCGCGAGATAAAGCTGCCGATCGGCGGCGGCCAGCAGATCGAGCGCGTTCGCGCCCTGCGCGGGCACCATCGTCGCGCAACCGACGCTCACCGTGACCGCCACGCTGCCGTCGCCGCCATGCAAGATGTCCTGCGCCTGCACGTTGCGGCGAATCTTTTCGGCCACGGCAGCGGCGCCATCGGCCGAGGTGTCCGGCAGGATCACGGCAAACTCTTCGCCGCCATAGCGCGCGACCAGATCGACGGCGCGGCGCACCGTCGACGAAATGCATTCGGCCACGGCGCTGAGCGCCTCGTCGCCGCTTGCATGGCCGTACGTGTCGTTAAAGCGCTTAAAATGATCGATGTCGATGAAAAGCGCCGACAGCGGCTGACCCGTGCGCCGCGCGCGTCGCCATTCCTCGTCGAGCCGGTTGTCGAGCACACGGCGATTGCTGAGACCGGTCAGCGGATCGGTGGCGGCGAGCCGCATCAGCGCGGCCTGCGCGCGCAGCTTGTCGCGCAGTGCAAACGCCAGCAGCCACGACACGATCACGAACACCGTACCGAACGCGAGCGTCAGCGCGCCGGCGATCATCGCGCGGTGGCGCCACGGCGAGAGCACGTCGTCGACGGCGGGCGCGACGGCTGCGATCAGCGGCGTGCCCGGCACATGCACGAACGTGAACATGCGTTGCACACCGTCGACGGCGGAGCGCGCCACATACGAACCGTCGCGCTGCGCGGCCATGCGCAGGAAAGTCGGCGAACCGGCGATGCTCGCGCCGATGTCGCGCGGCGAGTACGGCTTGCGCGCGATCAGCGTGCCGTCGTCCATCGCGATGAACACGGAGCCGTGCTGGCCCACGCTGATCCGGTCGAGCAGACGCTGGAAATACTCGATGCGGATCGCGAGCAATGCGACGCCGGCAAAGCCGCCGTTTTCGTCATTGATACGCCGCGTCAGACCTATCGACAACTTGCCGTCGCGCAAGCGCGAGCGAAACGGATGCGACAGATAAAGTCCCACTGCCGGATTGCGCTGATGCACGAGGAAATAGTCGCGGTCGGTGAAGCGAACGGTCGGGCTGATCTCGCCGCTTTGCGAGGCGATCACCTCGCCCTTCGCACCGACGACATATGCGCCGCCGAGATACGCGGCCGTGGTCGCGCGATCGAACAGCACCGCTCGCTGAAGGTCGGGCGGCAGATCCGCGCTCAGGTGATGCTCGGCGCCGTCCACCATCGCCTGCAACGAAAGCGCATAGATCTCGACGTTCCTTTCGAGGTCGCTGGAAATGATCGAGACGAGATTCTGCGATGTCTCGCGCGCATGGTCGAGCGCGTCGGCGCGGCCGTTGAGGAGCGTGAGCAGCGTGAGGCCCGCCATCGCGACGGCGACCAGCGTGCCGGCCAGACCGGCGAGCACCGGATGATTGCCCACGTAGCGCGCGACGCCGGCTGCTCCGTGCCGCAAATTTCTGCGCCAGCGCCTTCGCTGCCAATGCGCTCGATGTGCCACCTGCGCGTTGCCTCCGTTGCAAGCGGGCCCGCATGAATCGACATCGGGCCGTTATGAGTTATTTACCTTCGGACGTTACCTTCGCGCGTCACAGTTTGCGCAGCAGCCCGGCTGCCGAACGCATCCGGCGCTTGCGCTCCTTGTGCAGCCACTGCAGCACGTCCGCTGCGTCGCCCGAGCCGGCGAACAGGCCGGCGTTGTCGCGCAGCAATACTTCGCTTGCGACGATATCGTTTAGTGTCCCGAAACGTTTTTGTACCTGCTTCAGACGCTTGAGCGTGCGCTTGTGGCTGCCGCTCAACACCGGCTCGAAAAACTCCAGCAGATAGCGGAGCTTCTTACCGGCCTTTCTTACGTCGTGAAAAGCCGCGTAGTTCGAGCGCTTTGCGTGGCGCGCGCGTTTCGCGCGCTTCATCAGCGAACGCTCGGACGCTGCGACCCGCTTGTTGGCAAACTTGCGCAGCGGCACGCGTTCATGTGCGGTATTGATGTCGGTGGATGCGCTCGTCAACGCGTCCCGCAGCAGATGTTTGACGTCCGCGTTCGTCAGCGTTTCGCGGCTCGTTGTGAGCGCATCGCCGCGCGCTTTCTCGAGCGTCGGCGCGACGCTGCCCGCGCCACTGTCTTCATGCCGGATCAGTTCGATCAGGATGTCCCAGTCGCGCGTCTTGCCGGCCGCCGTGGCCAGGTACTTGTAGAGCGCGCGTTGACGCGTGTTTTCGCCCTTTTCGAGGAGCGGCGCAAAGGCCCACCACAACGAACGCAAGCGGCGCAGCGAAACGCGGAGTTTGTGCAGCGCTTCCGGCGACGGATCGTCGCGCACCGCATTGGCGTACGTGATCGCGTCGCTCACGAGCGGAGCCGCATACGATGCAAACGCCGCCTGCGCCGTCGGCTCGCTCGCGTTGGAACCAGTGGCCGCGGCGCTTGCGTCCGCCTTGCGGTTTTCCTTGTGACCGTCGCGCTTCATTGAAGCTCCCTGGAAAGTGCTGCGCGTTTCCAGCGTAGCAAAAAAGATTCCCGCATGCCGCTAGCACCCTGCCTCGCAGCGGCAAAACCGAGGCGCGATCCGCCAGCGTCGTCAGGTGCGAGCCCTTCTGTGCGAGCGCCGGCCGTTGTCATCGTACCGACACACGCGCCCAGCAGGATCGGTAGTTCCGCGACATTCTTCCAGGGGCACACGTCATGCCGGAGCTTTCATACCCGCAATCGAGCGGGGTCAGTGGCAAGGGGCGCAATCTTGGCCTCGTGGTTTTCCTCGCCGTGATCGTAGTCGGCATCGGCTATTGCAGCATGCAGCTCGTGGGCGACCTGCAACCCGTGCGCGAAGGTTCCATCCTGCCGTATCTGCTACTCGGCGTCGCACTGCTGATCGCGCTCGGCTTCGAATTCGTCAACGGCTTTCACGATACCGCGAACGCGGTGGCGACCGTCATCTACACGCATTCGCTCGCGCCGAATCTCGCGGTGGTGTGGTCGGGCACATGGAATTTTCTCGGCGTGCTGACTTCGAGCGGCGCGGTCGCGTTCGGCATTCTGCAACTGCTGCCGGTTGAACTGATTCTGCAAGTGGGCAGCAGCGCCGGCTTTTCGATGGTGTTCGCACTGCTCATTGCCGCGATCATCTGGAACCTCGGCACCTGGTATTTCGGCTTGCCGTCGTCGAGTTCGCATACGCTGATCGGCTCGATCATCGGCGTCGGCCTGATGAATCAATTGATGCATGGCGCGAGCGGCACGAGTGGCGTGGACTGGAACCAGGCGCTGGGCGTCGGCAAGTCGCTGCTGTTTTCGCCGCTCATCGGCTTTCTCGCGGCCGGCCTGCTGTTGATGATCCTCAAAGCCGTTGTGCGCGTGCCCGCACTTTACGCCGAACCGAAGGGCAAGGAGCCGCCGCCGTTCTGGATTCGCAGTCTCCTGATTCTGACCTGCACGGGCGTTTCGTTTGCGCACGGTTCGAACGACGGCCAGAAGGGCATGGGCCTCATCATGCTGATCCTGATCGGCACCGTGCCGACGGCGTATGCGTTGAACAAGGCCGTCACGCCCGCTGAAACGCAGACCTTCGTCGCGGTCGCCCAGCAAACGTCGGCCGCGCTCGCGCGCTATACGAACGGCGCGCCGCCGTCGGCCAATCCGCGCGCCGATGTCGAAGCCTATGTGCGCACGCATCAACTCACGCCTGCAACCGTGCCCGCGCTAAAACAACTGACGGACGTGATCGCGCAGCAGGTCGGCGCCTCGGGTTCGATGGCCGGCGTACCGCAAGGCATCGTCGATAACGTGCGCAACAACATGTATGTCGCGTCGGAAGCGATCCGCCTGATGAACAAGGCGAAGCAACCGGCGTTCGCCCCGGAAGACGCGAAGGCCATCGACAACTTCAAGGCGCAAACGGATCACGCCACCAAGTTCATTCCGACGTGGGTCAAGGTCGCGGTCGCGATTGCTCTGGGCCTGGGCACGATGGTCGGATGGAAGCGGATCGTCGTGACTGTCGGCGAGAAGATCGGCAAGCAGCATTTGACGTACGGACAGGGCGCGTCCGCCGAACTGGTCGCGATGATGACGATTGGCGCGGCCGACATGTACGGTCTGCCGGTTTCGACGACTCACGTGCTGTCTTCCGGCGTGGCGGGCACGATGGCCGCGAACGGCTCGGGCTTGCAATGGGCGACGGTGCGCAGCCTCGTGCTCGCGTGGGTGCTGACGCTGCCGGTTTCGATCGCGCTCGCGGCGGGATTGTATTGGGTGTTTCGGGCGGTGTTCTGAGGTGTTATGCAGCTTCGCTCAGACCGCAGTGGTTTAGCGCCGCTGCTGCGGTCTGAAGGCGCCGACATGATACTGATGAGATTTGAGGCGATTAAGGCCCGCATTCGCCTCAAATCATGAGTCGATTAAAAGGCGCGCGCTTCTGAGTCGATCGCGCGCACGTAATCGACTCCCCCCTCAATAAACCTCAGGCACGATCATCGAAGCCGGCACCGGCTGGCGGCTGTACTCGTCGTGATAAACACGCGCCGGCAGTTCGACACGCGGATGCTCGATCTCGTGATACGGCACCTGGTTCAGCAGATGCTGGATGCAGTTCAGCCGCGCGCGCTTCTTGTCGACGGCCTGCACGACCCACCACGGCGCCTCGGGAATATGCGAGCGCTGCAGCATCACTTCCTTCGCCTGCGTATAGGCCTCCCAGCGGCGCCGGCTTTCCAGATCCATCGGACTGAGCTTCCACTGCTTCAGCGGATCGTGAATGCGGTTTTGAAAGCGGATTTCCTGCTCTTCGTCGGTGATCGAAAACCAGTACTTGACGATCTGCACGCCGCTGCGCACCAGCATCTTTTCGAACTCCGGCACGGAGCGGAAGAACTCTTCGTATTCGTCGTCGGTGCAAAAATTCATCACGCGTTCGACGCCCGCGCGGTTGTACCAGCTTCGATCGAACAGCACCATCTCGCCGCCGGCCGGCAGATGCGACACATAGCGCTGGAAATACCATTGCGTGCGCTCGCGGTTGTTCGGCGCCGGCAGCGCCGCGACGCGGCACACGCGCGGATTGAGCCGCTGCGTGATGCGCTTGATCGCGCCGCCCTTGCCCGCGGCATCGCGTCCTTCGAAAATGACCACAAGGCGATGCCCCGTCTCCACGATCCAGTCCTGCAGCTTGACCAGTTCGCCCTGCAGGCGGAACAACTCGCGGAAGTACATCTTGCGTGCTTCGCGGTTCTCCGGCGTGAAGGCTTCCGAACCGTCGAGTATGCGGTCGTCGACCTCCATCTCGAGTTCCTCGTCGTACGCGTCGATGAGGTCCTCCTCGAAACGGCGTTGCCGCTCAGTCAGCAACTCGGCTTCGGGTCTCGGGTCCTGCTCTTTCATTGCGGCTCTCCTGGCGACGGAAATGATCGGGCGCGCGGCGGCAAGCGCGACGCGGACGCGCCCGATTATCGGTGCGCCCGGTGTCAGCCGTGTTACCGTTCAGCCGTTTCATGATAGCGAGTTTTTCGCCGACGCCCGCGCGTCGCGCAACGGTTTCGCGAAGCTGAGTTCGTGGCCGTCCGGATCGCTGATATGAAAATAGCGCTCGCCCCAAGGCGCATCCGACGGCTCCAACGACGGCTCGAAGCCCGCCGCCAGCGCCTTGCGATAAACCGCGTCGACATCGGACACATAGACGATGACGCGGCCCCACCAATTCACCGGCGCACGCGGATCGGCGATCAGATTCAGATACGTTCCGCCGAATTCGAACGACGTGAACGCCGCGTCTTCTCCACCGAATTTGAGCGGGAAGCCAAGAGCCTGATAGAAGCGCACCGCTTGCCGCATGTCGCCGGTGGCGAGCGTAATCGCGCTGAGCGACTCGATGCGCGGCTCGGCATCGGACGATGGTGCAGGCACGTCGGAAGGCGTCGCAGACAGATTCATGGTGGCTCACTCCCTGGGTAGCGGCCGCGAATGGCTCGCGAGTACCGGAAAGTGTCTCACACGGCACGAAAAAAAGACCCCGGGCTCTTTCGAGCGCGAGGTCTTCCGTTAATTGTGAGCGGCACATCTCAACCCATGCACCGCTCACACAATCCGCACAACGCTTACTGGATAATCCGCGTCACGCCACGGCCACGCGGATCGGCTGCCGGTTCGGGCGTGTTGTCGTTGATCTTGATCGCCTGAATGTCGCCGTTGAAATTCTGCGCCTTCAGCGTATAGCCCTTTGCTTCGACGGCCTTTGCAAGCTCGCCGTCGATCGGCATATACGGCTCCCAGAAAATCGTGTTCGGCGGCAGCAACTGATGATGGAAACGCATCGCGGCGACCGCTTCCGGCAGCGGCATATTGAAGTCGTAGACGTTGTTGATCACCTGGAAGATCGACGTGAAGATGCGCGAGCCGCCCGGCGTGCCGATCACAAGCGACACCTTGCCGTCTTTCGTCAGAATGGTCGGGCTCATGGACGAAAGCGGGCGCTTCTTCGGTTCGATCGAATTGGCGTCGCTGCCCACCACGCCGAACATGTTGGCGACGCCCGGCTTCGCGGAGAAGTCGTCCATCTCGTCGTTCAGCACGATACCCGTGCGATCGGCGACCACGCCCGAGCCGAAGTAACCGTTCACGGTGTACGTGTTCGACACCGCGTTACCCCACTTGTCGACGACCGAGAAATGCGTGGTTTCCGCTTTCTCCGGCATCGACGTGCCGAGTCCCGGCTGCACGCTCTTCGTGTCCGACGGCGTTTCCGTATTGACCTCGGCGGCGCGCTTCGCGATGTAGGCGTCGTCGGTCAATTGCGCGACCGGCACCTTGTAGAAGTCCGGATCGCCGAGATATTGCGCACGGTCCGCGAATACGCGCTTTTCGATTTCCGCGATCAGATGAATGTATTGCGGCGAATTGAGCGGCACATCCTTGAAGTCGTCCGCGCGATCGGCTTTCATCTTCAGCAGTTGCACGAGGCCGATGCCGCCCGAGCTCGGAGGCGGCGCAGTGTACACGCGGTAGCCTTTCCAGTCGGCCTGAATTGGCTGACGCCATACGGCCTTGTACTGCTGCAAGTCGGCCTTGGTGATGAGGCCGTGACCACGCATGGACTCGGCGATCAGATCAGCCGTCTTGCCGGAATAGAAATCTTTCGCGCCCTGATCGGAAATCCGCTGCAATACGGCGGCGAGATCCGGTTGCTTGAAGTTGACGCCCTGCTTCATGTTGCCGAAGTACGTGTCGAAGTTCGTCTTGCCGGCGAATTCCTTGGCCGCCGCATCGCGGCGCTCCTGCAATTGCTCGCTGACCACGAAGCCGTCGCGCGCATAGTGGATGGCCGGCGCCAGCACCTGCTTCCATTTGAGCTTGCCGAAGCGGCGCTGCGCCTGCCACATGCCGTCGACGGTGCCGGGCACGCCCACCGCGCGATAACCGTACAGGCTCATGCCCTTGATGACCTCGCCCTTATCGTCGAGATACATGTTCTTCGTTGCCGCCAGCGGCGCGCGCTCGCGATAGTCGAGAAAGTACGGCTTGCCGGCCACGTACAGCGTCATGAAACCGCCGCCGCCGATGTTGCCCGCTTCCGGATAAGTCACGGCAAGCGTGAAGGCGATGGCCACCGCGGCATCGACCGCATTGCCGCCTTCCTTGAAAATCTGTTCGGCGGCATCCGCGCTGTACTCGTCCGCGACCGCGATGGCGGACGCGGTGAGAACCGCGGGCTGCGCTTTGACGGGCGGCTTCGCGACGGCCGGCGTGGCCTCGAGAAAGCCGAAGGAAACAGACAACACAGTGGCCAGTGCGAACACGCTGGCCGACGATCTGGCGTTGCGGAACAACCTCATTGTTAATCCCCCAAGACGACTGTTTCACCTGACGATAACGACAGTTCCCTTGGGCTTATAACATGCGAAGCGCCTCTTTGCGAAGCCGCGCAAATCCGTAAGGCACCTGCTGCGGCACACAAAGAGGCGTATGACTTCGATTAAACAGCAGCCGCCGGCGTGAGAACCTGCGAGGCCACTTCATCCACTGCGGCGCGAGCGAGCTTCACGATTTCGTCGACCTCGTCGCGCGAAGTCACGAGCGGCGGCGCGAAACCGAGGATGTCGCCATGCGGCATCGCGCGCGCAATCAGCCCGCGTTGCAACGCAGCAGCCGACACGCGCGGGCCGACCTTCAGCGCCGGATCGAACGGACGGCGCGCGTCCTTGTCGGCCATGAATTCGAGCGCGGCCAGCATGCCCACACCGCGCACTTCGCCGACGAGCGGATGCGAATCGAACGCGGCATGCAATTGCTCGAGCAGATACGCGCCGGTTTGCGCCGCGTTTTGCGTAAGATTCTCGCGCTCGAGAATATCGAGGTTCGCCAGCGCCGCTGCCGCGCAGACCGGATGTCCCGAGTAGGTCCAGCCGTGCCCCATCGGACCGAATTCCTGCGAAGCCTTGTCGATCACATCCCACACGCCTTCGCTCACAATCACGCCGGAGAGCGGCGCATACGCGCTCGTCAAACCCTTCGCGACGGTGATGAGGTCGGGCGTCATGCCGTAGTGCTGCGCGCCCATCTTCGAGCCGAGACGGCCGAAGCCGCACACCACTTCGTCGGAGATCAGCAGAATGTCGTGCTTCTTCAGCACCTCTTGGATCGCGGGCCAATAGCCGGCAGGCGGCGGCAGAATGCCGCCCGTTCCCATGACCGGTTCGCCGATGAACGCAGCGATCGTGTCGGCGCCTTCGCGCGCGATCAGTTGCTCCAGTTCCTCGACGCAATATGCGACGAACTGCGTTTCGTTCATGCCGGCCGGCGCATTGCGATACCAGTGCGGACACGTGGTGTGCTTGACGCGCTCGATCGGCAGGTCGAAGTATTGATGAAAACTCGGCAGACCCGTGAGGCTGCCCGTCACGATGCCCGAGCCGTGATAGCCGCGCTGCCGCGAGATGATCTTCTTCTTGTTCGGCCGGCCCTTCACGTTGTTGTAGTACCAGACGAGCTTGATCTGCGTTTCGTTCGCGTCCGAGCCCGACATGCCGTAGTACACCTTCTTCATGCCCTGCGGCGCCCAATCGATGATGCGCGACGACAGTTCGATGATCGTATCGGTCGAGTGGCCGACATACGTGTGATAGTAGGCAAGCTTCTTCGCCTGCTCGTAAATGGCCTCGGCAACTTCGGTGCGTCCATAGCCGATGTTCACGCAATAGAGACCCGCGAAGGCGTCGATAAAAGACTTGCCTTGATGGTCTTCAATGCGGATGCCTTTTGCGCCCGTCACAATGCGGCCCGGCAGCGCGCCGCTCGCGTGGTCGTGAGCATGCGTCGACGGGTGCATGAAATGCGCGCGGTCGGCGCTGAAGAGTTGATCGAGTTGTTCGGGCTGAGTCATCAAATGCTCCTTCGTTGAATGCGTGAATGAGTTAGGCGGCCGCGGCGCTGCGAGCGGGCAGGCTTTGCGTCACCGGCAAGCCGAGTTGGCCGAGGCAGAAATAGCGTGTTTCCACAAAAGGTTCGAAGCCTTCGGCGCCGCCTTCGCGGCCGAGTCCCGACGACTTGATGCCGCCAAACGGAATCGGCGCCCCCGTGAACTTGGCGCCGTTCACCGAGACCATCGCGAAGTCGAGGCGCCGAATCAGTTGAAAGACCGTGTTCAGATCGCGCGCGCAGACATATGCGGCAAGACCGTACTCGGTGTCGTTCGCGCGCTCGATTACTTCGTCCAGCGAATCAAATGGCGTGAGTGCGGAAATCGGCGCGAAGTTTTCTTCGTCGTAGATGCGCATGCCAGGCGCGGCGTCGGCCACCACGGTCGGCTCGAAGAACCAGCCGCCGCGTTCGTGCGCCGATCCGCCAACCGTGATGCGCGCGCCCTTGGCTTGCGCATCGGCGACGCGCTGCATGGTCGTGTCGAATGCGGCTTGATGCATCAGCGGGCCGACGTCCACATCGGCTTCGAGTGCCGAGCCCACTTTCAATGCGCGAACCGCGTCGCTGTATCGCGTGACGAACGTCTCGTACAACGGACGCGCAACGAAAATGCGATTGGCCGCGCAGCAATCCTGGCCCGACGTCTGGAATTTCGCGGCGATGGCGACGCGCACGGCCTGTTCGAGGTCGGCGTCTTCGGTGACGATGAACGGCGCGTTGCCACCCAGCTCCAGCGCCGTCTTCTTGATGCCCGCGTTTGCGACGGCCTGCATCACGAGCCCGCCGACGCGAGTCGAACCGGTGAAGCTCACCGAGCGCACGCGGGAATCGCCGACGAGCGTTTGCATCGCCATTTGCGGTTCGCCGAGCACCACGTTGAATACGCCCGCTGGAAAACCGGCTTCTTCGGCGAGTTGAGCGAGCGCGAGCGCGGAGAACGGCGTTTCATGCGCCGGCTTCACGACAACCGTACAACCGGCCGCGAGCGCGGCGGCCGCCTTGCGCGTGATCATCGCGCAAGGGAAATTCCACGGCGTGATCAACGCGGCAACGCCCACCGGTTCGATCACGGTGCCCAGTTGCGCGCCGTCGATATGCGTGGGAATGGTGCGCCCATTCAGACGCCGCACTTCATGCGCGAACCATTCGACGAAGCTCGCGCCATACGCAATCTCGCCGCGTGCTTCGGCGAGCGGCTTGCCCTGTTCGAGCGAGAGAATCGCCGCAAGGTCGTGCTGATGGCGCAGGATCAGTTCGTGCCAGCGCAGCAGCAACGTCGAGCGCTTCGCGACCGGCAGCCAGCGCCACGCGGAAAAGGCACGCTGCGCGGCATCGACGGCTTCCGTGATCTGCGCCGCGTCGAGCATCGGCACATGCCCGAGCACTTCCTGATCCGCGGGATTGCGCACGGCGACACTTGCCGCGCTTGCGCTATGCACCCAGCGCCCGTCGACGTAACACAGCGATTTGAACAGAACCGGATGACCCAGCAACATGACGACCTCCTGTGTGCGATGTATGTCTGTCACTGTACGTTGAGCGGCCTCGCGGTTTTTTCGGTTCGCGTGCGCCGAAGCCGGCGTTTTTTCCGTAATGCGCGGCGGCGCGTGGTGTTTTTTCGGCAGCGTCGCCGCGTGCTTCAACTGTCGTCGCCGAACGATTCGTCGGCCCAGTCGGGCACACCTTCGGGCATGCTTTTCACGACCTTCGTGACGATGTACGTGAAGTACTTTTCGATACCCAGTTCAGCCGTGAGCAAGGAATCGATAAACCGCTGATAGTGGTCGATGTCGCGCGCCATCACGTGCATCACATAGTCGACGCCGCCGCCCGTCGCATGGCATTGCACGACTTCGGGCGACGCGCCAATGCGTTCCTCGAAACGCCGCATGTCCTGCGCGGTATGCCGCGCGAGCGTGACCTCGACCACCACGCGCGCGCCCTTGAACGCGCGCAGCCAGTCGACGTCGGCGCGGTAACCGCGAATCACGCCGCTGTCTTCGAGGCGCTTGACGCGCTCCCATGCCGGCGAAATCGACAGATTGATTTCTTCCGCGAGGCGCGACTTCGTGATGCGTCCGTCGCGCGCAAGAATCCGCAGAATCGCCAGGTCGTAGCGGTCGAGTTTCATCGCGCTCAGACGCTCACCGGTATGCCGCGCTCGACGACATCGGCGACCACCGCAACCGTATCGCCGATCCGCACGAGCCCCGGAAAATGCCGCGCCGCGAGCAGGCCGCCGCGGCGTGCACGATATTCGACCGGCGCAACGCCGGTGCGCGACGCATCGTAGATTCGCGCGATCACCTCGCCGCTTTCCACCATCTCGCCGAGGTCCTTGCACAGTTCGAGCAGCCCGTCGTGTTCGCTGGTGGTAAAGCAGGTGCCGTCGGGCATATCGAGCAATGTGGTGGTGCGTGCCGCTTGCTCGCCCGGTTCCTGAACGAGAATGCCCGCGTGCTGCAAAAATCCTCGCACGCCGCGAACGGCGATCGCAACGCTTTGCGCGGTGGCCGTGCCGCCGCCGCCGAGTTCCGTCGATACGAAAACCTTGCCCGCTTCCTCGGCCGCGGTATCGAAGAGTCCAACGCTGTCGAGTTCCAGCATACGCATCGAATAAGGCGCGCCGAATGCGCGCATCGCCGCTTCGCAGCGCGCCTGCTGCCGCTCATCGGACAGCAGATGGATCGCGGCGAACGGCACGAAGTCCAGCGTGCGGCCGCCGGCGTGCAGATCGAGCACATAGTCAGCGAGCGGCAGCAAATGGCGCTGAAAGTAATCGGCGATCTTTTCGGTGACGGTGCCGTCCGGCTTGCCAGGAAAACTGCGATTCAGATTGCCGCGATCGATCGGCGACGTGCGACTGCCCGCGCGAAACGCCGGGTAGTTCATGAACGGCACGATAATCACGCGGCCTTTCACGTCCGCGGCTTTGAGCGTCGACGCGAGTTGTGAAAGCGCGATCGGCCCTTCGTATTCGTCGCCGTGATTGCCGCCTGTGAGCAACGCGGTCGGCCCTTCGCCGTTGCGAATCACGGTGACGGGAATCATCACGGCGCCCCACGCGGACGCATCGTGCGAATGCGGCAGTTTTAGAAAGCCATGCTGTTCGCCGTCGACATTGAAGTCGACGGTCGGCTGAATAGGCGAGGCGCGCATATGCACTACTCCTTCACGAACAGCTTGCGCGGCGTATTGCAGAACGTCTCGACACCGTTCTCCGTGATCAGGATGCTTTCGGTAATTTCGAGTCCCCAATCGTCGAGCCATAGGCCCGGCATGAAGTGAAACGTCATGCCCGGTTCGAGCACGGTCTTGTCGCCTGGACGCAGGCTCATGGTGCGCTCGCCCCAATCCGGCGGATAGCTCGCGCCGATCGGATAACCGCAGCGGCTGTTCTTTTCGATGCCGTATTTGTGCAGCATCGCGAAGAATGCATTGGCGATGTCCTCGCAGGTGTTGCCCGGTTTCGCCGCGGCAAGCCCGGCCTCGATGCCTTCCACGACCGCGCGTTCGCCGTCGATGAAATGCTTGGGCGGCTTGCCGAGAAACACCGTGCGCGACTGCGGACAGTGGTAGCGCTTGAAGCAGCCGGCAATTTCGAAGAACGTGCCCGCGCCTTTCGCGAACGGCGTGTCGTCCCACGTGAGATGCGGAGCGGCGGCGTCCGCGCCGGTCGGCAGCAATGGCACGATGGCCGGATAGTCGCCGCCGTAACCGTCCACGCCGCGAATGCCCGTCGAATAGATCTCGGCCACCAGATCGTTCTTGCGCATGCCCGGCTCGATTCGCTCGACAATGCGCTCATGCATCGCCTCGACAATGCGCGCCGCCACGCGCATATATTCGATTTCACGCGGCGACTTCACTGCGCGTTGCCAGTTCACGAGGCTCGTTGCGTCATGCCATTTCGCGTTGGGCAGATGCTGGACGAGCGAGCGGTAAGCCGCTGCGCTGAAATAGTAGTTATCCATTTCGACGCCGATTCTCAGCGCGCCCCAGCCGCGCGCTTCAATCACATCGCGCGCGAGGTAGTCCATCGGATGACGCACGGCCGACTGCACATAATGATCTGGATAACCAACTATATGGTCGTGCTGCATGAACACCGTGCGCTTCGCGCCGTTCGCGTCCTGACCGCGGCCGAACCATACCGGCTCGCCGTCGAGCGCAAGCAGCACGCATTGGTGCACGTAGAACGACCAGCCGTCGTAGCCGGTCAGCCACGCCATATTAGTCGGGTCCGACACGATCAGCAGTTCGATCCCGGCGGCCTGCATCGCCTTGCGGGTCTTGCCGATACGTGCGTCGTATTCCGCTCGTTCGAACGGCAGGCGTACAGCCAACGCCTGATCGCTCACATTGCGTTCCAGTTGAGTTGTCTCGGACATCGTCCCCTCTTAGCGCTCTACATCGTTACGAAAAACGGTTCCTGCGTTCGCGGCTCGCGCGCGCTGCAAGGCGAGCGCGGCAATCGCCGTGTCCTGTGCGCCGGTGCCGGTGAGATCGCAGATCGTCACGTCCGTATCGCTCGTCCGGCCCACGGCCTTGCCCGCGATCACTTCGCCCAGCTCGGCAATCGACGCGTCGGTCTTGATCGCGCGCGCATTCAGCGCATGATGCAATTCGCCCAGTACGCGGGTTTGCTGCACGCGATCGCAGATGTAGCGCGCCGCCGCCAATGCCGCCGGCGCGATCTCATTCTTGTGCTCGGCGTCCGAGCCCATTGCGGTGATATGCAAACCGGCGTGCAGATGCGCGGCTTCGATCAGCGGCGTGCGGCTCGGCGTCGTCGTGATCGCGACGTCCGCTTCGGCCAGCGCATGAGCGACATCGCGTGCGGCTTCGCAGCGCACGCCGAGCGTTGCGGTCATCTCTTCGGCAAACCGCTCTGCGTTGGACCGATTGCGCGCCCACACGCGAACGTGTTCGACGCGGCGCACCAGCATCAGCGCCTGCAGTTGCAGACGCGCCTGTTCGCCCGCGCCGAGCACCGCGACTTGCGGCGTGTGCTGCTTCGCGAGCCAGCGCGCCGCGACTGCGCCGGCGGCTGCGGTACGCACCGCCGTCAGATAGCCGTTATCGAGCAGCACCGCTTCGGTCAGGCCGGTCTTTGCGGACAGCACCAGCATCAAGCCATTCAGGCTCGGCAAACCGAGCGCCGGGTTATTAAAGAAGCCCGGACTCACCTTGATCGCGAAGCTGTCGAAGCGCGGCAGATAAGCGGTCTTGACATCGACCTCGCCGTTTTGCGCGGGCAGATCGAGACGCAAGATCGGCGGCATCGCGACATCTTCCGTAGCCAGCGCGAGGAAGGCGGCTTCGACCTGATCGATTGCCGCGAGATCGAGCGGCACGAGTTCGCGAAGCTGCGCTTCGCCGAGCAATGTGATGGACGTCATGAGCTTTGATGAAAATGGGATTGCGCGGGCATCGCATTGACGATGCGGCGATGCAGATCGATGTCGATATTCGCGCCGGTCACAATGATGACCAGCGGGCCGCGTTCAGCACGCGTGTCGTGCAGCAAGCCGTCGAGCAGCGCGGCGATGCCGACTGCGGCCGCGCCCTCCACGACGAGACGCTCATGCTGATAGGCATGCACGATGCCGCGCGCAATCGAGTCTTCATCGAGCAACAACGTGCTGTCGATGAGATCGCGCGTGAGCTGGTACGTATAGCGGTTTTTGAGGCCGATGCCGCCGCCGAGCGAATCGGCCAGCGTATCGAGTTCCTCGACAAGCACGGGCCGTCCGGCTGCGAGACTCGCATGCATCGCTGCGCCGCGCGCCATCGTCACGCCGGTCATGCGAATCGCGCGATTCGCGCTTCGGGCCGCGAACGCGACGCCTGCAAACAGACCGCCGCCGGACAACGGGACGGCGATATGCGCGACGTCCGGCAACGCTTCGACGATCTCGAGCCCGATGGTCGCCTGCCCCGCGATCACGTTGAGATCGTCGAACGGGGGCACATAAGCAAAGCCCTCTTCGCGCACGAGCCGCAGCGCTTCATGCTCCGCATCGTCCTGGCTTTTGCCGACAATGCACACTTGCGCGCCGAGCGCGCGCACGGCCTCTACTTTGTTGCCGGGCACGAGCGCCGACATGCAGACCGTCGCCTCGATACCGAGCGCACGCGCCGCATGCGCCACCGCACGCCCATGATTTCCCGTCGATGCAGTGACGACCTTGCGACAGCCCTGCTCCACGAGTTGAGCGAGCGCGTTGGTCGCGCCGCGCAGCTTGAAGCTGCCGGTGGGCTGCACCGTTTCGAGCTTGAGGAACACCGGCGCACCGGCAATGGCCGACAGGCTCGGCGATTCGATGAGCGGCGTGCGCAACACGCGCCCCTCGATACGGCGACGCGCGCGATAGACATCGGCCAGCGACAGAACAGCGGACATGAACTCGGCCCTGCACGAAAGGGTTAATCCGATGCCTGCGCTGCTTCACGACGACTAACGCGTCATGCCGGCTGCGGCCGCATCGTTTGAATGCAGCCCAGTCTAATGTTCTAAAAAACGATTTCTATTGTCCTAGTTCATTTCCCGCACACTGCGCGAGCCATGCAGCGTTTATGTGAAATCGTGCACCTGAGGATACTGCTCGAACACCTCGCGCATCGTGTCGAGCGCCGCCTTGTAGGTATCGTCGCTCACTTCCGCGCCGACACACACGCGCACTGCGTTCGGCCGGTCCGCGCCGCGCACGAGAAACGGATCGGCGGAAGTCACCGCGATGTCGCGATTGCGCAGTTCCCGCACGAGCCGCTCGGCCTGCCAGTGCTCGGGCACGCGCAGCCACGCGGACAGCGCTTGCGGATGCGCGCCAAGCACATAGCCGCCGAGCGTTTGCTGAAGCAGCGCCTGGCGTCTTCCCAGGCGTTCGCGCTGAACCTGCACGAGGCGCTCCGCTGTGCCGTCGACGATCCAGCGCGTCGCGACCTCGGCCATCGGCGACGTGGCCATCCAGCTACTCACGCGCAACACGCTTTCCGCGCGTAGCGCGAGCCGCCGCGGCGTGGTCAGATAGCCGATGCGCAAGCCCGTCAGCACCGACTTCGTCATGCTCGTGCAGTAGAACGACAACTCGGGGATGAGGCTCGCAATCGGCGTCGCGGCCTTGGCGGGCAACGGTCCGTAGACGTCGTCCTCGATCACGTACACGCCGTAGCGCTCCGCAATCCGTGCGATCGCCCGGCGGCGCGAGTCGGGCATCATCGCGACAGTGGGATTGTTCAGCGTGGGCGTGCAGACGAGCGCACTGATCCGCTCGCTGTCGCACATCTCTTCGAAATGCTCGGGATGGATGCCGTATTCGTCGATCTCGAGTCCCTTGAGCGTGAAGCCGAGCACGTTGGCCGAGCCGATCACGCCGTGATCCGTGAGGCTTTCGCACAGCACGGTATCGCCGGGACCGACGAGCGACGCGAGCGCGAGAAAGATGCCGTGCGCCGCGCCGTTCGTCACGAGCAGCGTATCCGCCGAAGCCGGCATGCCCAACGACGCGAGCCACGCCACGCCCGCCTGCCGATGATGCTCGAAGCCCGCGATCGGCCGGAATGCGCGAATCCACGGCTGGTCGTCGAGCGTGGACAGCGTCGCGCAGACCTTGCGCCACATCGCATCGTGCTCGGGCGTATGAATGATGCGCGCAATCGAAAAGTCGACCACCGAGCGCTCGGCCGTGTCGAGCATGTAGTTCGACATGGTTTCCGTGACCCGCGCCGCAACGAAACTGCCGCGCCCGACCTCGCAGCGAATCAGCCCTTGCCGCTCGAGCTCCTTATAGGCGTTGGTCACCGTCTGCACGCTGATCGCCAGTTCCGCGGCGACATCGCGCTGCGGCGGGAGCCGCGCGCCCGCAGGCAGCGACGCGCTTTCTATATCGCCCGCAATCGCCTTCACCAGCCGTTTGTATTTCGACTCCACGCCGTGCACCGCACGCACCGCATCACGCCACTGCCCAATCACTTGCATCCTCCGTCATTCGATGTCGCGAGCCCGTGCGACGAGTTACCGCGCCCGTCCTGTCGTCGTATACCCTTGCCCGACAACCGCGTATAAGCCCGCCATGCCGCCTATTCACGCTTCTCATACTGCCGCGAAACAGGCCCGGAAAATTATTGTCCTAGAGCAATCGGATTAAAAAATTGGCTTTGTATGCTGCATTCAGGGTTGCGGCGGAAGGCCGGGCAAGACGCCTAATTCATCGCCTAATTCATCACCTCATTCACCACTGCTATCAACGGAATCGATATGAAAGCGAAGCGCACTTCAGGATTGCTGGGAGCCCTCTGCGTCGCCGCGGCGACCCTGAGCATGGCGGCGCAACATGCGTCGGCTGAAACGACGTTGCAGCGCATCCAGCGCACCGGCGAAGTACGTATCGGCTACGCGAACGAAGCGCCGTTCGCGTACACGACGCCGGACGGCAAGGTGACCGGCGAGTCTCCGGAAATCGCCCGCAAGATTTTTGCGCGGATGGGCGTGAAGAAAGTGGACGGCGTGCTGACCGAATGGGGCTCGCTGATTCCTGGCCTGCGCGCGGGCCGCTTCGACGTGATCGCGGCCGGCATGTACATCACGCCGGAGCGCTGCAAGCAGGTCGCGTTCGCGAATCCGCAGTATCAGATCCAGGACACGCTGCTCGTGCCCAAAGGCAATCCGAAGAATCTTCATAGCTACGCGGATATCGGCAAGCAGCCCGACATCAAGCTCGCGGTGATGGCCGGCGCGGTCGAACTCGCCAATTCGCGCGATGCCGGCGTGAAAGACGCCCAACTCATGCAAGTGCCCGACACGACCGCGCAATTGCAGGCCGTGCGCGCGCGCCGCGCCGACGCCGCGGCGGGCACCGCGTTGACCATGAAGGGCCTCGCCGCGAAAGCCTCCGACCAGGTGGAAGCGGTTGCCAATTTCAAGGGCGACCCGAAGCACACCGGCTACGGCGCGCTCGCGTTCCGCCCGGAAGACACGGACCTGCGCGATGCGGTCAACAAGCAATTGCACGATTGGCTCGGCACGCCCGATCATCTGCAAACCGTCGGCGCATTCGGTTTCGACAAAACCAATCTGACGACGCGCACCGCCGCCGACATCTGCGGCAAGTAAGCGAGTCTCGGGCGTGCCGGCCACGCCGGCTCTGAATTCAAAGGCGTGTGCACGCGCACATGCCGTCATGCAAGCGAGGACCCGCCATGCGTGAACTGTTTCCCCTGCTGCTTCAAGGCACACTCGTGACGGTCGAGATCGCCGCGCTGGCCACGGTGCTCGCGATCGCGATGGCGTTTATCGCGACCGCCGCCAAGCTCGCGCCGTGGACGCCGCTGCGCTGGCTCGGCAATGCGTACGTCGAGATATTCCGCGGCACCTCGTTGCTCGTGCAACTGTTCTGGTTTTTCTTCGTGCTGCCGCTGCCGCCGTTTCGCATCGAAATGACGCCGTTTACGGTGGCTATCGTCGGACTCGGTTTGCATTACGGCGCGTACGGTTCCGAGATTTTGCGCGGCGCGTTGCGTTCGGTGCCCGGCGGACAATTCGAGGCCGCGCTCGCGCTCAACATGTCGCCGCTCACCAGAATGCGCCGCATCATATTGCCGCAAGCGATGATCAATGCGCTGCCGCCCGCGACCAATCTGATGATCGAGTTGCTCAAGGGCACCTCGCTCGTGTCGCTGATTACGCTCTCCGATCTGACGTTTCGCGCACGGCAACTCGACGAAGCGACCTTCAAGACCGCGGAGATTTTCATGCTCACGCTCGTCATCTACTTCGTGCTCGCGCAGATTCTGGTTGCGTTGATGCGGCATTTCGAGCGCCGCGTGAGCCACGGCATTCTCCAGAGGGCCGCCCGATGAGCAGCTTCTTCGACCTGCATTACGCGGAGCAGATTCTGCCGGCGCTGTTGCGCGCGTCGATGTACACGATCTTCATCACGTTGATCGGCTTTGCGATCGCGCTCGTGCTTGGCCTCGTGCTGGCCGTGCTGCGACGCAGTCCGGTCAAGGCAGTGTCGCGCACAGTCGGCTTTATCGTCGAATTCATTCGCAGCACGCCGCTGCTGATTCAGGTCTACGTACTGTTTTATGTGCTGCCGGTGTATGGCATCACGATGTCCGCATTGACGGCGGGCACTGTCGGTATCGCGCTGCATTACGCGTGCTACACGTCGGAGGTGTATCGCGCGGGACTGAACGGCGTGGCGCGCGGCCAGTGGGAAGCGGCGTGCGCGTTGTCGTTGTCGCCGTGGCGCACGTATAGCGGCGTGATTCTGCCGCAGGCGATTCGCCCGGTGATTCCCGCGCTCGGCAATTACCTGGTGGCGATGTTCAAGGACACGCCGGTGCTGTCGGCGATTACCGTCGTCGAATTGATGCAGCAGGCGAAGAACATCGGCTCCGAAACGTTCCGCTATCTCGAGCCGATTACGCTGGCCGGCATCTTCTTTCTGTTAATCAGCATCACGTTCGCGCAACTCGTGCGGCGGCTCGAATACGGTCTGAGGTTGCCATGACCGTGAGAACCGACGTCGACACCCCGACCCCGCCGCATTCGGCCTTATCCGTGGAGAACCCGATGAAACGAGACGATCCCGCTTCCGTACTCGACCCGCAGGCCGGCGCACCGGGCGAGGCGCCCATGGTGCGCTTCGCCGGCGTCACGAAGCGCTATGGCGCGCTGACGGTGCTCGACGAACTCGACCTGGATATTGGCCGCAACGAGAAAGTCGCGATCATCGGTCCGAGCGGTTCGGGCAAGTCGACGTTGCTGCGCGTGCTGATGACACTCGACCCGCTCACGGGCGGCATGATCGAAGTAGACGGCGAGCCGCTCACGCATATGCGCAAGAACGGCGAGCTGGTGCCCGCATCGCTGAAACATTTGCGGCGCGTGCGCAGCAAGATCGGCATGGTGTTTCAGAGCTTCAATCTGTTTCCTCACATGACGGCGCTCGCGAATACGATAGAAGCACCGATGCAGGTACTCGGCCTTTCGCGCAAGGAAGCGACCGAGCGCGCACGCGATCTGCTGTCGCTCGTCGGCCTCGAGGACAAGTGCAATCACTATCCGTCGCAGTTGTCGGGCGGTCAGCAACAGCGCGTCGCGATTGCGCGGGCGCTGGCGATGCGGCCCAAGGTGATGCTATTCGACGAAGTGACGTCGGCGCTCGATCCCGAGTTGTGCGGCGAAGTGCTGAACGTGATTCGCCGGCTTGGCAGCGAGCACAATCTGACCATGCTGATGGTCACGCATCAGATGGGCTTCGCGCGCGAATTCGCGGACCGTGTGTGCTTTTTCTCGCAAGGCAAGATCATCGAGCAAGGTCCGCCGCAGCAGTTCTTCAGCGCGCCGCAGCATGAGCGCACGCAGCAGTTCCTGCGCGCGGTGAAGGAAGCGGTGTAGCGTCAGGGCGGCGCTTATCGCGCCGCTTCATGCGGTCACGCGGTGCCGCGGCGGCCGCGTGCGATTTCATCGCCGGCGTCGTGCGGCAGGCGCGCGGTGACCGGAATCGACAGGAACGAGAACAGACCGACCACCACGAACGCCGGCCAGAAGTCGGAGAACACGATGCTCGAATGGCCCTGCACGTTATGCGAAATCTGCAGCACGATGCCCGCGATGGTCACGCCGAGCCCGAGTGAAATCTGCTGGATCACGCTGGCGACACTCGTCGCGCGGCCGACGTCGCGGCTCGGAATGTCGGCATACGCCAACGTGTTGAGCGAAGTGAACTGAAGCGACGGAAAGAAACCGCCGAACAGCACGACACACCAGATCAACCAGTGCGGCGTGCCGGGAAAGAACAGGCCGTAGACTGCAATCGCCACGCCCGCACAGCCCGCGTTGAACATCAGTACCGTGCGAAAGCCGAAGCGTCCGAGTATGCGTGAGGCTGCCGCCTTCATGAAGATCGAGCCGAACGCGGAAGCGCAGGTGATCGAACCCGACACGAATGCGGTCATGCCGAGACCTTCCTGCAACGCGAGCGGCAACAGATACGGCACCGCGCCGAGGCCAATGCGAAAGAGCGATCCGCCCGCCACGCTCGCGTGAAAACTGGGAATGCGCAACAGGCGCAGATCGAGCACCGGCGCTTCCACGCGATTCGCGTACAACACATAAATCACGAGCAGCACGACGCCGACGCCGCACATGCCGAACGACACCGGGTTCGACACGAGTTCGCCGCCCACCAGCGAAAGCCCGAGCATGAAGAGCGACGCGCCGCTCGCGGACAGCAGAAAGCCGGTCCAGTCGAGCGGGCCCGGATGCGCTTCGCGCACATTGGCGATGTGCTTGTTCGCCAGCCAGATGCCGAACAGGCCGATCGGAATATTGACGAAGAAGATCAGCCGCCAATGCAGATACGTCGTGATGAATCCGCCGAGCGGCGGACCGACCACCGGCCCGAGCAACGCGGGCACCGTCAGATAATTGACCGCACGTATGAAGTCCGACTTCGGCACCGAACGGAAGATGATGATGCGGCCGACCGGGACCATCATCGCGCCGCCAATGCCTTGCACGAAGCGCGCGACCACGAACATGCCGAGCGACGTGGACGCCGCGCACATCAGCGAGCCGGCCATGAAAATGCCGATCGCCGTGCGAAACACCGTGCGCGAGCCGAAGCGGTCCGCGACCCAGCCGCAAATCGGAATGAATACGCCGAGGCCGATCACATACGCGGTAACGGCGAGCTTTAGCGTGATGGGGTCCTGACCGAGATCGCGGGCCAGCACGGGCAGCGACGTCACGATAACCGTGCCGTCCACGTTTTCCATGAACATCGCGCACGCGACGATCAGCGGGACGATGAAAGCGCCTAAAGCGAAGGGCATTGGCAGGGCGACGGGTGACAAGGCCGTCGGCGTAAAGCGTCGATTATGGCATTGCATCGGCGACGCATGTTGTTGCCGATGGTGCTCGTATAGACCTTGAACGACAAAGAGCCGGCATCGAGCCGGCTCTTTGTCGTGTGCGTCAAACGCGCTTAGCGAGGAGTCAGTGGGGACTCAGCGTGAAGCGCTGACGAGCGGCTGCAACTGCGGCAGGATCTCAGTCGTGGCGCGCGCCACGTCGTTCGGGAAGTCGATTTCGATCCACGGCGCGCCGGTCACGTCGGCCGTATCGAACACCTGGCTGCGCTCGAGCAGCAGGTCGCGCACGGCTTCCTCGTGCGGCAGGTTGGCCCGGCCGCTGTCGACATAACCCGCGACGATTTCCGCAAAGCGCCGCGCGGTTTCTTCGCGGAAACGGAAGAAGCCCACCGACTCGCCAATCGTGTCGTACTCAAGATTCACGGCAAGCTGCTTGCGCAACTCGACCGGCACGCCGTCTTTCAGACACAGTTTGACGGGCTCGTCGCCGGCTTCAAAGTCGCGGTCGATCAACAGACGGTTGACCGTTTCGCCCGCGACCAGCGCGGCCAGGATGCGCTCGTCGTAGAGCACGTCGGCGTCCATCAGCAGGACGTCGCCGCCACGCGTGAGCGCCTCGGCCACCGTGTGCACCGTCAGCACGCTGCCCAGGTCATAGCGCGTGTTCAGCACGGTTTCGACCGGGTGCGGCCAGTTGATGCGCGCCAGTTCTGCTTGCACCGACTCGGGCTGAAAGCCGAGCGCCAGCACGACTTCGGTCACGCCGGCGGTTTCGAGCATCTGCAGATGCCGCTCGAGCAGGCTCATGCCGTCGAACTGCAACAGGCATTTCGGGAACTGGGCTTCCGGCGGTTGCTGGAGACGCAGGCCGAGGCCCGCAGCGAGAATGATGGCACGCATGCGCGGTCCTTTGAAAAGATACGGAGTTTAATCGACAGCGGGAACGCGCCCAAGGGCACGCCGCCTTTGCCAGCTTCTTTCGCTGAAGTGCAAAACCAGCAGACCCGGCAAGCCTAGCAGGATTTCGCGCGCGCGCTTGGTCAGCGAGAGCGCGAGCGCCGCGTCCGGCGGCAAGCCGACCAGCGGCGCGAGCAGCAGATAACCGCCTTCCTGCACGCCGAGCGAGCCTGGAATCATGAAAGCCGCGCCGCGAATCGCCTGGCCCAGGCTTTCGAGCAGCAGCGCGTCGACCCAGTCGACGGGATGGCCAAGAAAGCGCAGCGCGAGCCACACTTCCACCGTGCCGACGATCCAGCCGGCGAGGCTGAGCGCGAAGCTCGCCGCGACCCGGCCGCGCTCGCGGTACATGGCCTGCACGGCGGCGTCGACGGCTTCGGCGCGGTTCATCAGCCCGGACCAGTCGCGCTTGCCGAACACTTTCGACAGTACGCCGAGCAGCCGGCCGAACAGTCCGCGCCGCTGCGCATAGTAAAAGCCGACGATCATGCCGCCGAGCACCGCCGTTGCGATCCACGTCGCGGTTTGCAGGTCGTGCAGCGCGCCGTGCGCGGCATAGGCGCCGAACGTCAGCAGCCCGAACAGCGCGAAGATGATTTGCGCGAGCGCCTGAGCCGTCGTGCTCACGGTGATGGCCGCGGCCGCGTCGCGCATGCGCATGCCGCGCTGCGACAGTTGCCGAACCATCACCACAGGCCCGCCGATCTGGCCGGCCGGCAGCAGGCTGTTCACGGATTCGCCGATCCAGCGGGCGAACAGCGCGTCGCGCACTGCAAGGTGCTGCTGCGGATGAGGCGCCCGCTCGCGGCCACGCGGCAACAGGACGGAGATCGCGACCGCGTCGAGTGCGAGCGGCACGACGTGAAACGCCGCGACGAGCGCGAGCCCCCAGCCGGCCGCGAGCAGCGTCGAGGCGACCGAACCGAAACCCTGCCATGCGAGCAGGCCGACAAACAGCGCCGTCCCGATCGACAGCAGAATCAGGGCCGCGCGAGTCATGCGCGGTCCTTGCGAGTACCGCGGGTATTCGCCTGAGTCATTTGACGAAACACCTGGCGGAAGCCGAAATAAGCAATCGCGTCTTTCATGTTGGAAATCAAACGGCGCCACGGACGCATGTTCGGGTCCGTGACGTATTCAAACGTGAGCGATACGCGCATTTCATTCGGGCCGGCCGGCGTGATGCGATGGCGCAGCTTGTCGCCGTCGAAAAACACGAGGCCGCCCGGCGGAATTTGCACTGAGCCGGGTTGGTCCGGCACATCGGGATTGCGCGTATGCAATTCATAGTCGAGCCGGCACGACGATTCGTCGATCACGCCGAGCAGCAGCGTGTAGCGGCGGCCGTCGTAGTACGAAGTGTCGTAGTGCCAGCCAATGTGATCGCCGGGCCGCGTGTAGTAATACAGGGCGTAGGCGTGCGGATCGTCCGCGGGCGACACTTGCAGCTTGTCGCCGCTCAGTTGTTCGAGCCAGCCGATCAGCTCTTTCGAGCGATACAGTTCGGCGATAAACGGCGCGAGGCGGTCGATCGTATGACGGCTCACGCTGCCGCCCTGCTTGTGGCCCGGCAGATAGTTGCGGTTGACTTCGTCGAGCAGCGCACGCGCGCTGTGTACGAGCTGCGCGGTGACTTCGGGCGCGAGGAAGTCCTCCATGTAGAGGAACGCGCCCTGATCGGCGAAGTCCTTGCGCAGCCGCGGAGTGTCGAATGCGCGCGTGCGGCTCGCGACGGCACGGTCGGCGTCCGGCGCTGCCGGGGCTGCGGGAACTGCCGGGGCTATGTCCAGCGCAGCCGCGGCGTGTTGTTCGGGAATCGATGCGCTCACGTCGTCTTCGGCGTGTGTACTCATTTGCCTGCCCACGCCTGAGTCGTTTCGGTGGCAGCCGCAGCCGCCGCGGACGGCTGCGCCGTGCGGCGCACCACGCGCCAGTAGTCGATCATGACCCACACCGCGAAGAGCGGCGCGCCGATCGACGCGGCGACGACGAACGGCATCGTCACACTCGTCAACGTGACGATGGGCAGCAGATACAGTACGTCTTCGGTCTCGAAGCCGCCGACGGCCGCCTGCTTCGTGCCCGCCTTGCCCGCCATTTCCTCGATACGCATGCGCAGAAAGAAAATCAGCGCGACCGCGACGCCCGCGACGGCGCCAAGCCAGCCGGCATCCACGGTGAAGCCGCCGAGATTCGACGCGCCTGCGCCGATACCCATGCCCATGAACAGCATGACGGTGACGAGCGCGTCCGAAGCCAGGTCGTAAAAATGACCGATCCGGCTCGTCTTGCCGCTGATGCGCGCAAGCTCGCCGTCGGTGTGATCGACAAAGTTTGAGAGCACGATCAGCACCGCGCCCGCATTGGCCCATGCGAAGCCGCCGCGCGCGAGGCACAGCGCGCCTGCGACGCCGATCAACAGACGCAGCGTAGTCAGATGATTGGGCGAAACACGCGTGTTCACGAGCGGAGTCACGAGCCGGCGGGCCAGCCGCGCGTCCCAGGTCCTGGGCGGCGGCACATTAATTGGAGTGTGCGGTGTTGAATTCATAACCCGGAAATATATACGGGATCGCGAAAGATTGCTTTCTTCGCGTCAGTTTCTTTGCGGTTTATGCGGCTCGCTAATCGTTTGCTAATCGTTTGCGGATCGGTTGCCGGTAATTTGCCAATGCTTTGTCGACGACTTGCGATGATTTGTCACCTACCGCGAATGAAGCAGGATTTGCCGAACCGCGATAAAGTGCGAGTCCTGCTGGGCCGGCCTCGCGCGATCGCACCGATGCGCAACGTCTTCGCGAGCTGCCTGCTCTGAGTTTATCGCCGCGCCGCGCGTTGTAGACACGCTACATCGACACTATATCGACACTACATCGCGCCAGATCGACTATGCCGCCGTCCGTGCCATGAAACGCTTTTTTTCTTCTTCCGTATCGCGTGCCTTATGCCGCGCCGTCTTCGCTATCGCGGCCGGCGCGCTGCCGCTCGCCGTGCATGCCGCCGCGCTCGACGCGCCGCTCGCCTGCAATGAAACCGGCCATCAGTTCATCGCCGATCTGGCCGGGCAGCAACTGATCGATCCGAAACCGACGCGGGTCGAAAGCAATTCGATCAACGCATTCTCTCCCGCGCAAGGCGCAGACCTCAGCGCATTCGGATTTCACGTTTTCGCGGTGGTCGGCTACGAAAAGGACGACCCGATGTTCCGCGTGGGAGACGGCGAGCCGGTCGCGCGCTCGGCCTATGGCGTGGTCGTGTTCGGGAGCGAATCGAAGGTGAAGAACGCGGTGACGTCGGCCGGCGGGACGGCGATCGTGCACCGCGTGGCGCCGCTCATCACGGCGATCTTCTGCAAGCGGAGCTGAGGCGGCGCATGGGCGCCCCGCGCATGGGCGCCCCGCGCATGGGCGCCCCGCGCATGGGCGATTCGATGCAGGCGCGCGCCGCCTCGGGTGCGAGAGTTACAGCTTGATCGACGTCGGATCGGCCGTCAGATAGCCGACCGTCGCGCCGAAGCGGTCCTTATAGTTGGCGCGCACGAGCGGATCGAGCGTCGCTTTGACCTTGTCGTGCAGCGGACTTTCCCAATCGCCGACGTGCTGGAAGTTGCTCATCACGTAGGTCCAGCCGTTGATTTCATCGACCGCGTGCAGGCCTGTCGATTCCGCGCCGGCCGGACATGACAGCACGCGCGAGAGCGTCTTCGTGTCGACGTTGTACGCCCACAGGAAGTTGTTCACGTGCATGCCGCTGTCCTCGCCGATGAACAGCGTGCGCAGCTTCTCCGAAAACTTGAGGTTGTCCGGGTTCGCGATGCGCTCGGGATTCGCGGTGTTGCCCAGCGCATCCGCCGTGGAGAGATCCTCGCCGACGAGCGCCGCGGGCGCCGCCATGTCGACCGGCACCCACTCGCTATTGATCGCGCC
The DNA here is from genome assembly GCF_046054045.1 of Paraburkholderia sp. RL17-368-BIF-A. Lineage (NCBI taxonomy): Bacteria > Pseudomonadati > Pseudomonadota > Betaproteobacteria > Burkholderiales > Burkholderiaceae > Paraburkholderia > Paraburkholderia sp. RL17-368-BIF-A. Next base: position 43,302 of record NZ_JARESN010000011.1, on the reverse strand, counting down.
GCCGCTGCGGTCGAGCTGGCCGCCCTTCATGTTCAGCGCGTAGACCGCGCCGGCGCTGATGGTTTTGTCGACCGCGACATCCGTCGATGCCGCATTGCCGCGCACCATCGACTTCTCGATACGCGACATCGCCGAATACAGCACCTTGTCCTTGATATTGACGGTCGTCCCTTCGAGTTTCGTGAAGCCCATGCTCCCGCCGGCAAGCGCCGCGTAGCGATGCGTCTCCAGGAAGGTCGCGGCCTTGTTCATGCCCGGCTTCACGCGAATCCAGTTGAACGTGCCGTTGAAATTGATCTTCGTGTACGACGGGTCGGCGGGATCGGCGGTCTTGACGTCCATGATGTCGGCCGCGGTCAGCGTGTTCGCGAGCGACTCGATTTCGCTGCTCGTCGCGTGGCCCAGGTTGATCCACGACAGCGTCGCCGCGCCCGCGCCGCTCGACGACACCTGCGTCCATTTCGCGACGTACAGCGTGCCCGCCGACAGGTCCGCTTCGCGGTCCGCGATGAACATGAAGAGGCCGCCGTTGGTGGCGTCGTCGCCCATCAGCACGGTGCGCTTGTCCGGCATTACCTGAACCAGTTCGTGCGAGATGCGGCCAAGGCAGTAATGTTTCTTGATGCTGCCGGTGCCGTCGGGATTCACGGTCACTTCAGGCAAATGGCCGTAGTGATACGGATTCGCCGCGGTGTCGCTGCCGTACAGGTTGCGGCTAAAGCCCTTGAACTGGCTATTGGAAGAGATCGTCGCCGCGTCCGGCTCGTACTCTTCGCTCGACAAATGCGTATTCCACGGCGACAGGCTTGCGCCGCACGTGATCCACAAGCCATGCACCTTCGACGTATCCACGTTGTGATAGCCGACCAGCGTGAGCTTGCCGGTCGCCTGGTCCTGGTCGAGCGTGAGCACGGCAATCGGCGACGGCAACTGGCCGTACATCGACACGAGACTCTGATCGCGCGTGGCGTATTCGAATTGCACGACAGCGAACACCGCCTTGCCCTTGATGCCCTTGACCGTGGGATTGTCGAGGCGAATCAGCGAGCTGCCGTCCGGGCAATCGGAATAGAACTGGCGCTCCTTGCCGGCCACGGATTGATCGACGATCGGCTGATTGTTGATGTCGACGTAGCCGCCCGCGAGAATCGTCCCGCCCTGAATGTTCGGCACCATGTCGCCGGTGATGAAAAACGGCTGATACGACAACTTGAACGCGCGGCTGCTGCCGTCGCTCAACTGCACCGTCAGCGTGGAGGCGACCGTGGTCTTTGCCATCGCCGCGGGGTCGGCCAGCGTCGGCGCGGCCATCGAACTGAAAGCCGCCGACACGAAGTTGGCAACCGGTTTGACTGTCGTCGCGAGATCGTTGCTGCTGCCTCCGCAGGCGCTCAACATGGACGCGGTGGCGAGGCCGCCTAACGGCAGCATCGGTACACCGGCAAACAGTTTCAGGGCCTTGCGGCGGGAGAGATCGAACGGCTCTGCCATGTTGTCGTAATCCTGGTTGTGGTGGCGTGGGTTAACTCACAGCCGGCACGGCCCGGATCGAAACCATGGTTCACGCTCGCGCCGCTATGACGCGAGGATTCTATGAAGCGAATGTGAAAGTATATTGACAGCCGTTGGTAATACTTGCGGCGCCTACCCTGCGCTGCTCATTCCTTTGCGAGCGGGATTTTCAGCCAGGACGGCGGAATTCGTTTTCGACCCACGCCGAAGCGCTCGCCTTGCTCAGCTTGAAATTCGGCGCGACCTGCACTTGCGCGAGCTGCTCGCCGAAAGTGTCGAGCGCGGTCAGCAGCGCGTACGGCTCGTCTTCGTCGGGGACGATGTCGAGCGTGATGTCGAGTTCGTCGTTGCCGTCCGCGCTCGGCACACGTACGGCCTTGTGAAGCTGCGCGCGCAACTGCTGCTCATGACGGCGCAATACTTCCGACGCGGTTTTGACGAGCGTGTTGAATGCGCCGGTGTCGAGCGGCTTCGGGTCTTTCTTGTTGCGGCCCATCGTCCACGGGCCGACGAGCGCGGGTTCCGCTTCGCCGTCCTTGATCATTGCGACGGCCCAGCCTTCGTCGTCTTCGTTCTTGATGACGCGCGCGGTCCAGCCGTCGTCGCGCCAAAGACGGTCTTCGTGGACCACGTCCAGTTCGCCTTCGAGTTGCGCGGCGTCCGGTGCGGACGAGCCTTCCGTCGTGGAAAGAGCAGGATCGGACGATGGAAGGTTGGGGTCGGTCATTGCAGGTTCACTCACTTTCGCTGGACTAGTACACATGTCGAGCCTGCAATTCTACCTGCCTTGAGCGCGCGGAACGCCGCACTATGACGAACGGACAAGTCGAAGCGGGCATCTGGCGATTTGCGCGGCCGCTTGTAAAGCCTCTATAAAAGCCGCTCAAAAACGCAGCGACGTATCAGCTTGTAACGGAAGTGACGGCGCGAATGCGTGCTGGGTATACTCGGGCGTCCGCCTTTTGCTCGCGATTGAAATCGTGCTTGCAGCATGATTGTCAAACCGGCGAAGAGCGGCTTTGTCGCGAAGCGTGCATTGCGTTGGCCGCTGCATTAGCCAGCGCATTGATTAGCGCACGGCGCACGTCATGCTTCGCCCGCCCCCAAGTTCCCGCGCCCGACCACGGACGCCGACGACATCGCCATGAAACGAATCTTTCTGCTCGCTTCCACCACCGCTGTCATTGCGACACTCGCGGCTTGCGGCTCGTCCAGCGGACCTTCCGCGCGCGACCCGTCGCAGCCCATGATCTATGTGTCCTCGCAGCGCGCGCCCGCGTACGTCGCGAGTTGCCTCGAAAGCCGTTTGTCGCGAGTGCGTCTGTCGCGCGTCGGCACCGCGACCGAAATCGCAGTCGGCTCCGACTCGAACAATTCGTACTTCGTCACGCTGACGCCGTCGAACGCCGGCTCCGTCATCAAGGTGATGCATCCGGCCAATGCGCCCGACGATCCGCCGGAACCGGAAATGCGCTTTAACATTGCGCGATGCGCGACGTGAGGTTTGTGCGAGGCATGCTCGTTCTCATGTGATGCGCGCATGACTCGCGCTTCACGCGCCATGCCGGGACATGAACTTTTAGTTCGGCGTCCCGGCTATTTTTTTGGGCGCGCATCTGCGAACATAGCCGCCCTTTCTTCTTCACGCGGCGCGGCGCGCCACTCATTCCGATGGCATCCAGCAACGCACATCACGCAACCGGTTTCGCGGCCGGCGCCATTGCCGCGGCGCTCGTCATGCACACGGGCGGCGGCCACGACGGCCTGTTTTATCTCGGCGTACTGATGAGCTTTATCGCGGGCGTCGCGGGAAGCACGGCGCCCGACTGGCTCGAAGTCGCCTGGTGGTCGCGCAAACGCAAGCTGTGGATCACGCACCGTACGTTGACGCACTGGGGCATCGGCTGGATCGCATTGCTCGCGGTTTCATACTTCCAGCTCGGGCACTCCATCTATGCGGCGGCCGCCTTCGGCTTCGCATGCGGCGGACTGATGCATCTGCTCGCCGACTGGCCGAACCCGCTCGGAGTACCGTGGATCGCCGGACGGCATTCGTTGAACCTATGGAATAGCGGACATTGCGACCTGATCGTGGTCGCCGCTTCATGGGCCGCGGCCTGGTTTATCGGGCGACATGTGGGGCTGCCGGGCATGCGCGAACTCGATCTGCTGAAGCATTTGCGGTTCTAGCGGCGGGCTTGCCGAACGCGCATCGAAGCGCCGCTCGGCTCACGCGTCCCCCCACGCTGTTTAACGCATCGCTGCAGCATAGTTGGCCGGCGTAACACCGAGCAGGCGCACGAAAGCCCGCGTCATGTGACTCTGATCGGCGAAGCCGGCCGCAGCCGCCGCGTCGGCAAGCGATACGCCGCGCGCTATCAATTGCCGCGCCAGCACCACGCGCCGTTGCATCCGGTACGCGTGCGGCGGCAAGCCCGTTTCGTGCGCGAAAGCTCGCAGTAACTGAAAGCGGCTGATGCCCGCTTCATCGGCGAGATCGGCGAGTGTGAGGGGCGCGGCGGGGTCGTCGTCGATGCGTGCTTTCGCGTGCGCGATAGTCGCAACCGAACTCGTGCCCAACATACGCGCATGACCGGTTGCCCGACAGGTTGCATGCGCGGACAGCAAATGCGCGACCAACTCGACCAGCGCCTGTTCACACGCGAGATCGTCACGCGCGGAAGGCTGCACGGCCATCGCAAACAATCGTTCGAACAAATGCTTGAGCAGCGGATCGTGCGCGACCGGCTGCGTGAGCTCGACCTCGCGGGCTTCGGTCGCGTTCAGTTCGGCTGCGGCGCTGATGAGCATCGACGGCTCGAAATACAGCATGTGCCACGCGCGGCCGCGCTCGTCGAGCGGACTGCCGTCGTGCACTTCGCCGGGGTTGACCATGATCGCGTCGTTCATGCGCGCTTCGACGGGACCGCGGCCGCTCGCCGACTTATGTCCGCCGCTGACGATCACGCCCACGCCGAACCGGTCATGCGAATGACGCGGAAACGCGCGCGCGGTTTCGGCGACGGTCGCCTCGACGCCGGCAATCGCGCAACGGGGCATGTGGACGCGGCCACGCGTCCCGTCGCGCGCCGGCATCAGCGCCGCCCTTCGTCGCCGCGCTCGCCTTCGCGGACCTTGCCTTGCGAGACGCTGCTGCCGGGCGGCACGCTATGCGTGAGCCACACATTGCCGCCGATCACCGAGCCGCGCCCGATCGTCACGCGTCCGAGAATGGTCGCGCCGGCGTAGATCACGACGTGGTCCTCGACGATAGGATGCCGCGCATTGCCTTTGATGAGCGTGCCGTCGACATCGGCGGCAAAGCTCTTCGCACCGAGCGTCACCGCCTGGTACACGCGCACGTGCTCGCCGATGATCGCCGTTTCGCCGATCACGACGCCCGTGCCGTGGTCGATGAAAAAACTCGGGCCGATCGTCGCGCCTGGGTGAATGTCGATGCCGGTCGCGGAGTGCGCGATCTCGTTGATGAAGCGCGCGAGCAACGGCACGCCGAGACGATGCAGCGCATGCGCGAGACGATGATGCGTCATCGCCCATACGCCCGGATAGCAAAGCAGAATTTCGGTGATGTGCTGCGCGGCCGGGTCGCCGGTGAACGCGGCCTGAATGTCGCTGACAAGCAGCGCGCGAATGCCCGGCAACTGCGTGCCGAACTGGCGAGCCACTTCGAAGGCGCGCTCGCGCAACTCGGCCTCCGGCGTTTGCGCGTGTTCCGGCAGAAATCGCAGCGCACGGCGAATCTGTTCGGCGAGCAAACGCAAGGTGCTTTCTAACGTATGGCCGACGTAGTAGTCGACGGTTTCGTCAGTCAGATCGGGCGCGCCATAGTGCGTGGGAAACAGCGCGGCACGCAAGCCGGCGACGATGCCGACCACCGCTTCGCGTGACGGCAACTCGCGAATGCCGAGCGGATGCCGCGTGCGATGCAGTTCTTCACGCGACGCGCGCAAGTCCGCGACGATTTGTTCGAGGCCCCAGTTCTGGGAAGGCACATTAGGCATAAACGGACAGCGCCGTGCGGCGAGCACGGTATCGAGTGATTGTCCCGAGAGATTACCGCGTTTTGCGCGGGCTCGCGCAGCATTGCGCGAAGCGCGAGTGCGGGTGCAAGTCCAGGCGCAAGTGCCCGCCTAGATGGTCACGCTGCTCGCGTCGATCCAGCGCACGGCCCAATCGCGCGCATGGGCGATGGCCGTGGCTTCGTCGGGGAAGCAAAGGTCGGTTGGAAAAAAACGGTTGGCGACGAGTTCGCCGTCGCTCGAGCGCGAGATGACCACGTAAGGCTGCCACTTGCCATCGCCGGCGCGCGCCGGTGCGCAATTTAACAAATAGCCGCGATGTGTGAATGCAGCATCAAAGTGCATATGTCACCCGCCCTGACGGCCCCGTAGAATGTTTTAAGTAAGCCCGCGTTCATCGCGCCGCGTTTGCAAACAGCGGCAGCAATTCCACGCCGGAGTATGATCATACTCTGTAGAAAATGCGCGTTCATTAAAAAAAACGAAAGACGCGCGAACGCAATCGCCCTGCAAAAGGAACGGACCTTGCTCTCGGGGACCTCACTTCCTGAAAGGAGAATGCATATGAACAGCGCTATCGACAATTCCGCAGACGCGCCCAAAGCAACCGTCAAAAGCCACTCATGCAGCGCGGAACTGTATAACGACCGCACGCACGACAGCACCGTGGACACCGACGGCAAGAACCACGAAGCCGCGCGCATTGCGGGTCAAAGCCCCATTGCCGTCGACGAAATCACGACCAGCAACGCGACGCTCGTCAACAGCGTGGCGGAAGCGCTCGACGGCATGGCGGGATTCGACAGCCGGGTCGGCGGCAATCATCTGCTGCTTGCGCTCGAGCCTGGCTATACCGTCGTCGACAAAGGCATGGTCGAGCCGCAGGGAATCCATTCCGCAGAGGATCTCTTCGACTATTCGCGTGCGGGCGAGAATCGCGGTGAACGCGGCCGCATCCATTATGCCCTTAATCATTTGCGGCCTACGCGCGTGATCGAAATACATCGAGTTAGATAATCATGTGGTTTGCGCGCGTGTTTGAATCACGGCGATGAAGCCGAGTGGCCCGGACATAACAGCGCGCACGCCGTTTAAATAGCAATGCGCGCTTTTTATCGGATGTCTTCGATTACAAACCGGTGGTTGCGAGACCTGCTCGCCGCCGGGCGTTTTTCTGCCATGCGGCCCGGTGCACAATCGGCGCACATCAACTCGACGGAGCGGTAAATGAAAAAGATCCTCGTGATCGGCGCCACCGGCACACTCGGCCAGGCAGTGAGCGCGGAGCTGAAGGCTCGGCATGAAGTCATCGAAGTGGGCGCGACGCGCGGCCAGTATCAGGTGGACAGCACCGACCCTGCGAGCGTCGAGCGGCTCTTTCGCGAGATCGGCAAGGTGGATGGCGTGGTCACGGCCATCGGCAAAGTGCATTTCGGACCGCTGCCGCAAATGACGAGCGAGCAGTTCTGGGTCGGCCTGCGCGACAAGCTGATGGGACAGATCAACGTCGTGCTCGCAGGGCAGAACTATGTGAACGACGGCGGCTCGTTCACGCTGACGAGCGGCATTCTCGCCGACGAGCCGATCCGCGAAGGCGCGAATGCGACGACCGTCAATCTCGCGCTGGAAGGTTTCGTGCGAGGCGCGGCGATCGAACTGCCGCGCGGTATTCGCATCAATGTCGTGAGCCCGACAGTGCTGAGCGAATCGATGGAAAGCTATGCGCCGTACTTCCGCGGCTTCGAGCCGGTCACCGCGCAACGCGCCGCGCAAGCGTATCTGCGCAGCGTGGAAGGCGCGCAAACGGGGCGCGTTTATCGCGTCGGCGAATAAGCCTCGCGTGTGGGCCCACCTGTGAGCCGCGCGCGATGCGCGGCTCCGCTCAATGCTTCTGCTCCTTCACGCGCGAGACGATCTGCGTCGGGCTCACGAACTGCAGCGCGATCAACACCCAGATCAGCGTGATCGCCATGTAGATCATCGCCATCGCGTCGATGGATTGCGGCGCGCGCACGCCCGTTGAAAACACCGCGTAGTACAACGCGACCACAAGCGTTTGCGTCGCGGGCCCAGCAGTGAAAAACGTCAGCTCGAACATGCCGATGGTCCGCACCAGCACGAGCAGCGCGGCGGCAAGCATGCCGGGCACGAGCAGCGGCAGCAGCACGTAGCGGAAATAGCGGAATGTGTTGGCGCCGAAGATGCGCGCCGCCGCTTCCAGATTCGGATCGATCTGTTCGATGAATGGCGTCATCACCAGAATCACGAACGGCAGCGCGGGCACGAGGTTCGCGAGTATCACGCCGCTTAGCGTGCCGGCGAGGCCGACCTTGTACATCACGGTCGCCATAGGAATACCGTAAGTGACGGGCGGCACCATCAACGGCAACAGGAATATCAGCATCGCGAGGCGCTTGCCGGGAAACTGCACGCGCGCAAGCGCATAGGCCGCGGGCACGCCGAGCAGCACTGACAGCAGCACGACCGCGCCGACCACTTCGACCGTCACCCACAGCACGCTCGCCAGTTGAAAATCGCTCCACGCCTGCGCATACCAATGCAGCGTGAAGCCTTGCGGCAGCAAGGTGCCGAACCAGCGCGTCGCGATCGAGTTGACCGCCACCGTCGCGATCAGCAGCACGACGTTGACGAGGAAGAACACCATCGCGCCCCACACGATCACGCGCCACACGCGGCCCGGCACGCTCGCGCGCTGCTTCGCGCGCTTGTGGGGTTCGCGGGCGTCGTCGCCCTGCTGCGTGGATGCGGACGTGGACGTCGACCACGAGCCCGGCGCGCCGCGATGTTCGCTCGTCATCAGCCTTTGCCTCCTGTTGCCGGGCCGCTATACGACAGGCGGCGCGCGCCGAGCATCGCGACGACCACGAGCAGTTGCACGAAGCCCATCACCATCGCAATCGCCGACGCAAGCGAATAGTCGTAGCTTTCGAACGCGGCTTCGGCGGCGGCAATCGACATCACGCGCGTCGGCCCCGCTGGCGCACCCAGCAGCACCGCCGACGGAAACACCGAAAACGCCTGCACGAACGAAAGACACGCGGCCATCGTCAAGCCCGGTATCAGAAGCGGCAAATAGATGCGGCGGAACTGCTCCCACGGACTCGCGCCGAGCGTGGCCGCGGCGCTCGCGAGCGTCGGATCGATGCCGGTCACATACGAGAGCGTCAACAGGAACGCGAACGGAAAGCCGGACACGATCAGCGAAATCAGCACGCCCCAGAAGTTATGCGTGAGCCGCACTTCGCGCGTATAGAGATGCAGGCCCTGCAGCGCCTGCGGAAACCAGCCGTTGGGTCCGAAGTAGGTGAGCATGCCGTCGGCGATCAGCACGGTGCCGAGCGTGACCGGGATCACCAGCAACGTCGTCACGAACTTCTGATAACGCGAATGCCGACGCAATGCGAACGCGACCGGCACCGACACGCCGACGTTGATCAGCGTCGCCGGCACCGCGAGTTTCAGCGTGACGATGATGGTCGGCCACATCGACGTATCGGTGAAGAACGTCAGATAGTTGGCCCATGCACTGCCGCCGTTCATCGGCCTGAACGACAACGCAAGGCCGTACGCGAACGGATAGATGAACAACGCGACGATGACGAGCAGCGCCGGCGTGACGAGCCATGCCTTGCCGTCGCGCTGCCTTGCGGGAGCGGTGCGAGCGGTGGGCGAGGTCGGCGGAACGGGCGCGGGATACGTCGGCGTATTCATGGTTGTGCCGCCTCGGCGTCGTAGACGAGCGTGCGCAACGGCGGCACGCGCAGGCTGATGCGCTCGCCCTCTTCGAATTCGCCGGCCACGCGCGCCCACAATTCGCCGAACGCGGTCTTCACGCGCAGCAGCGAACTGTTGCCGCCATATTCGACGACGGTGACCAACGCATCGAACGCGTTCTCCGCGCCAGGCGCCGCGCGTTCCATGTCTTCCGGACGCAGCGCGACGCTCACGCGCTTGCTGTTGAACCCGGCCATCGGCGTGCCGATCAGACGCACGCCGTCTGCGCTCACCAGAACGCCTTCGCCTTGCGTGCCTTCGAGTGTGAATTCGGCGACATTGCGATAGCCCATGAAACGCGCGACATGCAGATTCCGCGGACGCGTGTACACCTCTTTCGGCGTCGCGACCTGCTGCACGACGCCCTCTCTCATCACGACGATGCGGTCGGCCATTGAAAGCGCTTCGTCCTGATCGTGCGTGACGTACAGCGTCGCGCGTTCGAGCTGACTGTGAATGCGCCGGATCTCCGCGCGCATTTCGATGCGCAGCTTCGTGTCGAGATTCGAAAGCGGTTCGTCCATCAGAATCAGCGGCGGCTCGATCACGATGGCGCGTGCAATCGCCACGCGCTGTTGCTGGCCGCCGGAAAGCTGTCCCGGCAACTTGCGTTCGTGGCCGACGAGCTGCACGAGTTGCAGCGCCTCACGCGCGCGCCGCATGATTTCGCTTTTGCCGACGCCGCGCATCTTCAGACCGAAGCCGACGTTGTCGAGCACGCTCATGTGCGGAAACAGCGCGTAGTTCTGAAACACCATGCCGAAGCCGCGTTTTTCCGGCGGCAATACGTCGATACGTTTGTCGTCGAGCCAGATGCCACCGCCGCTCAACGGCTGCAAGCCGGCGATGCAGTTGAGCGCCGTCGACTTGCCGCAGCCCGACGGTCCCAGCAATGCGATGAACTCGCCGCGCCGGATATCCAGATCGAGCCCTTGCAGCGCCGCGATCGACTGGCCTTCCGCATTCGTGAAACTGCGGCTCACCGAATCGAGCCGCAACTGTTCAAAGTGATGCTTCATGGCGGTTCCCTGATGCGCGCGACCGGTCACGGGTCGCGCGCGAATCGCACTGGCATGAGTGGAAGCGCGGGCTGTCCGCCGTGGCTATTTGGTTTTTTGCGCACCCACTTCCGTGTCCCACTTCTTGAAGGCCGCGACCATCGCCGCTGCATTGAGCGGCAACGCGTGCGGACGTTCCGCGAGCAGCTTGGCGTACTCGGGACGTCCGTACTTCTTCAGGACTTCCTGGCTATGCGCGGGCGCTTGTGCTTCGGTAACGCCCTTGATTGCCGGTCCCGGATAGAAGTAACCGTCGTCGTAAGTCAACGCCTGCTGCGCGGGCTCGAGCATGAAATTCATCAGCTTGTAGAGCACGTCGAGCTTTTCCTTCGGCACGCCCTTCGGAATCACCATGAAGTGCGCGTCGTTCACCCACGTCATGTTGTCGAACGCCTGCACGCGAAATTCGGCCGGCACGATGCCGAGCGCGCGCGGGTTGATGTCCCAGCCCGTCACCGTCACCGTCATGTCGCGCGTGCCCTCGCCGAGTTCTTTCATGACCGCCGACGTGCCGCCTGGATAGTACGGAATGCACTCGTTCAATTGCTTGAGGAAAGCCCAGGTCTTGTCCCAGCCGTTGATCGGGTCCTGCGGATTTTTATCGCCGAGCACATAGGGCAAGCCCATCAGAAACGTGCGGCCTGGTCCCGAGTTCGCGGGCCGCGCGTAGATGAGTTTGTCCGGGTGAGCCTTGCACCATTGCAGCAGTTGCTCGGGCGTTTTCGGCGGATCGCTGACTTTGGCCGGGTTGTATTCGAGTAGCGGTCCGGCCGGCATATACGCGACTTCGAGGCCGAAGCCTTGCGCGAGCTCCTGCATCTTGCGCGGGCCGGGCGCGTACTTGTCGAGCACGCCGGGGAACTGCGCGGCGTTATCGGGCAGCAGCTTCGTCCACAGGTTCTGTTCGATGCCGGCCGCGAGCGCGTCGGTGCCGGTCAGCACGAGGTCGATGTCCGAGCGGCCGGCCCCCTGCATCGCCTTGATCTTGCCCGGCAACTGCGGCGCGGGCGCGTTCGTGTAGGTGATATTGGCGACGAGGTTCGGGTACTTCGCCTTGAATGCCTCGAAGCCCTTTTGCGTGAGTTGAAGATCGCCGGCGACGTCGACGATATTAAGCGTGACAGGATCGGCCGCGAGCGCGGCGGACCCGAATGCGGCGCTCGCCGCGAAACATACCGACACCAGCCTGAGCGCCAACCTGTGTGAAACAGTCATTGCGTCTCCTCGCTTCTTGGTATGAGGTCCGCCGGTCGAGTGCCCCGAGCGTCTCTTTCAACCCTTGCAACATAGCGAAGCGGAACAGCCGATGTCAAGCAAATGTGCTTGCTGGCGCGTAGCACGGGATTTCGCTGTCTAAGGCCCGAAGGCCTTTGCCGTCAATGATTTGGCGAAGTTGTATAGGAGGGCAAACCCCGAGCCGCTGGTTTGTGGATGGAGGCAGCGTGCGTTTGTCAGGCAACTAGCCTGGGCAAACCATGCGCGCAGCGTTGCGGCATAGAAAGCTGAGATTGCGATCAGCCGCCGCGCGCGCCTTGCGTGTTCACATACAGCGAGTAAAGGCCGTGGCTCGCCGCCATGAAAAGCCGGTTGCGATGACGCCCGCCGAAGCACACGTTCGCGCAGCGCTCCGGCAATGCAATGTGGCCGATCGGCTCGCCTTGCGGCGTGAAGATGCGCACGCCGTCGAGTTCGTCGGTGCCCATGCCCCAACCGCACCACAGGTTCCCGTGGATGTCGACGCGAAAACCATCCGGCGTGCCTGGTCCTGCGTCGATCAGCACGCGGTTGTTCGAGAGCGCCGCGCCCTTGCCGCCGGCATCGGCATCGACGTCGAACGCGCGGATCTTGCGCGGCTCGCCCCGCGATTCGACGACATAGAGCAACGACTCGTCCGGCGAAAACGCGAGGCCGTTGGGTCCGAGTATGTCGTCGGCGACCACGCTCACTTCGCCCGACTGGCCGTCGATGCGGTACACGCAAGCCGGCAGTTCCGACTCCTGCTTCTCGCCTTCGTAGAAGCTGTCTATGCCGAACGTCGGATCGCTAAACCAGATGGAGCCGTCCGATTTGACGACCACGTCGTTCGGCGAATTGAAACGCTTGCCGCGATAACGATCCGCCAGCACGGTGATCGAGCCGTCGTATTCGGTGCGCGTGACGCGGCGCGTCAGATGCTCGCAGCTCACGAGCCGGCCTTGGCGGTCGCGCGTATGGCCGTTCGCATTATTCGACGACTGGCGGAACGTGCTGAGCGCGCCGCTCGTTTCGTCCCAGCGCAAGATGCGGTCGTTGGGGATGTCGCTCCACAGCAGATAGCGGCCGTCGCCGAACCAGACCGGTCCCTCGGACCAGCGCGCGCCCTGATACAGGCACTCGACCGACGCCGACGCCAGGATCAGCGACTTGAAGCGCGGATCGAACACGCGCACGGAAGGATCGGGATAGCGTCGGCTGTTGTCGGTCATGCTGTCTCTACGTGGATGGATTGAGCGTGGATTGAGCGGTCACGGCGCGCGCTCGTATTCTCTTTCGAGCGCGAGCAGCGTGCGCGCGGCATCGGCGATCTTCGCATGATGTTCGGGCGGCGTCGAACTGAGCAGCGGCAGCAGCGGCCCCATGTCGGCGATCTGCGCGAACGTGACCGCGTCATGCAGCACGCGGATCAGCGAGATGTCGTCGCGCAAGGTTTCGAGCGGCAGGAACGCGTCGTACAGGCGCTGCGCGGTCTCGTGGTCGCCGCTCTTCGCCGCGTGCAACAACGCGGTCACCATGCGCGGCGCGATGCAGCCGGAGCCCGTCGTCCATGCGGCGAGGCCGAACTCGCGCAGATGCACGAGCGCCGGGCGCTCGCCCATGCCCGATACGATCTTGCCCGCCGGCACATGTTGGAGCAGCCGGCGCAGATACGGATCGTCAGCGGGATTCTTGCGGACGATCGCATACTTGACCGCCAGCAACGTGCCACGCTCGACAAGCCGCGCGAGCGTCTCCACCTCCACATAGTCTTCGCTCTTGATGTACAGCGTGAGCGGAATGCCCGCTGCATCGACGATGCGCGTCAGCCCCGCTTCGACGCCCTCCGACGTCGTGAAGCCCGCGAGCGGCAGCACCATCGCCGTGCGGCAGCGGGTCTGCGCGAGAATCCGCGCCTGATCCAGCATTTTTCCGTAGTCCGGGCCGATTGCGGGAATCACGCGCGTGTCGTCGCTCGTGCTCTCGGACAGCATATCCAGCAAGTCGCGATATTCGCTCACGGCAACGTGATACAGATTGGCGTTGCCGCCATAAAGCAGCGTGCGCACGCCGCCCGCCTCGATGTGGCGGATCAGCGCGGCGTTCTGAGCGGCGTCGAGTGCATGGTCCGCGCGGCGCGCCAAAGGCGGCACAGCCATGACCGACGCAGCGAGTTCGCTGTCTTCGAATGGGGATTCGTTCATGAGACGGGACGGGAGTCGAGTGGAGTGGAATGGAAACAGGCTCCCAAGGTAGCATCGGCTGCGAGAAGTTGTCAAACAACTTTGCGAGCGATAGCGCGGGCGCGAAGGGTTCGCGTTCGCGGCGAAATGCCCAAACGCAACGCATCGCCTTTTATATGACAATGCGTGCGAGGACCGTGAATAGCGTGAGGAAGCGAAACTGCATCGCAAATCGGTGATTGCGGTAATAGCCGCGATTTGGCAAATGAGGTCGTTTTGCCCGTTTGATTGGCAGTCGTCGCAGCGCGGGGATGAGGCCGCGAAACCGGCGGCGCAGCGTTAAACCGTTGCTGCGTGCGGCTCGCGGCGGCATAGGGGCTGGAGGACGCATAACCTGCAATCCGCGACGAGCGGATTTACTGCGGGCAGCAATTATGCAGAGGTAAAGCCCGGATTAATGCCGGCAGTCTCGTGCGGGGCTCTTTCTGTGCAACAGGCTTTTAGTGATAGATTGCGATTAAAGCAGCCGTAAATAAAAACCTGCGCAAATGACCTACCGGATATTTGCGAGTCTGAGAGAGTCGAAATTGTCGCTACATTTTATCGAGCAGATGGCGCCGCTACTGGACGCCGCCGACGAGGCGGCGTGGTTCGGCGCCGTCGCGGATCTCGCCGAGACGTGGGGATTCGACCGGCTTCTGATTGCCATGCTGCCGCGCCCGACCATTCGGCTGGAAGACGCGTACGTGCGCAGCACCTATGCGCCCGCGTGGCGCCGCACTTACGACGAGCAGGGTCTCGTGCACATCGACCCGACCGTCGCGCATTGTGCGACGCGCTCCACGCCGCTTGTCTGGTCGCCGGAAATCTTCATCACGGCGCCGCAGCAGTCCATGTACGAGGAAGCCCGCGCGCACGGTTTGCGCGCCGGCGTGACATTGCCGATTCACGGCCCGAATCAGGAAGCCGGCATGATGTGCTTCGTGAACGACGCAAATCCGACCGACACCTTCTGGCGTCATATCGACGTCGTGCTGCCCAACCTTGTGCTACTGCGCGACCTGGTGATCGACACCAGCCAGCGCCATCTGCATACGCACACGCAGACGCTCTTGCCGAAGCTGACGCCGCGCGAACGGGAGTGTCTTCAATGGACCGCGCGCGGCAAATCCACGTGGGAAATTTCGCATATCCTGAACTGCTCGGAAGCCGTGGTGAACTTCCACATGAAAAACATCAGGACGAAACTCGGCGTGAATTCGCGGCGCGCGGCAGCCGTCATTGCGACACAACTCGGGCTTATTGACCCGGGTTGAGCAAGGCGGCGGCGTCGCGGCTGTGGAGCACGCGCTCGGCGCGGCCGAGGTCCGCATCCGAGACGGTCTTGGTGAAATACAGGCCCAGCAGGATCGAAACCGGTGCCGGAATTTCGGCGCCGGATTCAAAGCGGCTGCCGCGCGACTGGGTGACGCCGAAACGCGCCCAGAAACGGCGCTGGCTCTCTTTTTTCTTTTTGCGGTAAGCAATGATCAAGACCCGGTCCACCGCTGTGGAAGGCTCCGCCGAACGCGTTTGGAGGCCGGTTTGCGGTTGCCAGTGATTGTCCAGAAGTTCCATTTTCGTGTCCCGTCGGTTGAGTGCTGTTGCTATCTCAAATTCTGCGTTATCCGATAAGCATGCACACCTATCCAGGTAGATAGGTGGCGGAACGATTCAGAATGCATAAGTTTTCCTGCGTATTGGTTTTCCCCAACACGTTCAGGAGAACGTCATGCAAACAGCAATCCGGATTGGAATGCGTCAAGAGTTCGACAACGAAGACATCAACGAGATGTACCGCCTGCGGGCGCGGGTGTTTCACGGCCGGCTGGGGTGGGATATTCCGACCATAGCGGGCATGGAGATCGACGGCTACGATGCGCTGGGACCGCATTACATGCTGATTCAGGGCGACGACCGGCGCGTGCGCGGCTGCTGGCGCCTCATGCCGACCGAGGGGCCGAACATGCTGAAAGACACCTTCCCGCAACTGCTGCACGGCGCGGCGGCGCCGGTTGGGCGGCACATCTGGGAACTGAGCCGCTTCGCGATCGACACCAGCGGCGAGGAGAAGTCGTTCGGTTTCGCCGATGTGACGATGCAGGCGATCCACGAGCTGGTCACGTTCGCGGACCGCATGGGCATCACGCGCTATGTGACGGTGACCACGACGCCAATTGAACGGCTGTTGCGCAAGACCGGCATTGAAATCAGCCGGCTCGGTTCACCGCTGCAGATCGGCGTGGAACGCGCGGTAGCGTTGGATATTGCCGTGAGTCCGAAAACGCGCACGGCTCTGTTCGGGCCGATGGCCGCAGCCGCTTAGCTCCTCCACTGCTTCGCTGCTCCGCCGCCTGGCTGCCGGCCGCCGGCCATCGCAACTGTCCACGCGCTGCTAACTCTGCTCGATCCGTGCGCGGCGGATCACGCGAAGCTCCCTACGAACCAAACATCCGTTCGAGCGCATTTTCCAGGTGCGCTCGCATCGCCTGCCCTGCCGCCTGCGGGTCTTTACGGCGGATCGCGTCGAGCACCGCTCTGTGCTCAGCCTGCACAAGGCGCTGCCGCTCCACCGTTTTCACGAGCGAGAGATTGCGCGACAGGTTCATGCTGAAAACAATCTGTTCCTCGATGAACGACATCACCGTGATGAAAAACGGGTTGCGCGACGCGCGCGCCACCGCGAGGTGGAACAGGAAGTCGTCGTGTGCGCCGATGCCGCGCGTCTCGATGATGCGTTCCAGTTGCTGCCACGCTTCTTCGATCGCGGCGATGTCGTCGGCGTCGGCTTTGAGTGCCGCATGCTCCGCCGCGCCCGTCTCCGTGACGATGCGAAATTCATAGCAACGGCGGATGTCGGACAGCGTTTCGAGCGGCGCAAAACGCCGCACGTCGGGATCGGGCCGCCGCGCGACCGTCGTGCCCGAACCGTGGCGCGTCACGATGATGCCGTCCGCCCTCAGCCGCGCCAGCGCCTCGCGCACCGTGGGCCGCGAAGTCGAAAAACGCTCGGCCAGCGCGTGCTCGGTGGGCAGCCGCTGACCTTCCTTGTACTCGCCTTCGAGAATGCGATTCAGGATGTCGCCGTAAATCTTGTCGGGCAAGCCCGTCGTTTTGCGCTCGTTCATCGGCCGGGCGGATGCAGCTTGTCAGAGTAGGCTCCAATTGTAAGGCAAACCCTGGCGGCATTCGCCGCGTTTCGCGCTCTTGCAATCGGGCGAAAGGCCGCCGCACCTCGCTGCCAATGTGCGGTCTGTCCGCGCGGCTCCACGTCAAAATTTGTGAACCGCTTGATTTACATCCTGTCCGAACGCAAGTCGGTGGATCATGATCGAAGTTTCGCAACCTGACGTGGAGTGGATATGTACACACGCATTCTTGTAGCGGTCGACGGCAGCCAGACTTCGCGCCACGCCTTCGAGGCGGCGCTCGCGCTCGCCAGATCGACGGGCGCTGTTTTGCAGCCGCTCTATGTCGTCGAAAATACGCCGATGTATTTCGAGGCGCCCGGCTACGATCCTTCGGTGCTTCGCAACCGGCTGATCGAACAGGGCAAGGAACTCGGCGTGGAGTTGGCGCGCGAAATGGACGCGCAAGGTGTGAAGGGCGAGATTGTCGTTAGCGAGGCGGCGTCGCTCGATGATGTATCAACCGCTGTGCTGAAAGCCGCTGCCGACTTCAACGCCGATCTGCTCGTCATGGGCACGCACGGCCGGCGCGGATTTCAACGGCTGATTCTCGGCAGCGTCGCCGAGCGCTGCGTGCGCCAGGCGCGCTTGCCGGTGCTGCTGATTCCATCGGCGGCAACCAAGCAGGCCGACGATCCGCACGCGGATATCTGAAGTCGCCGCAACGGCGTGCGGCGTGCGGCGTGCGGCGTGCGGCAGCATCAAGGCTGCCCGCCGCGTTGCAATGCGCGATGAGTCACGTGATCGTCCAGCAAGCGCCGCATCGTCGCGAGCAGGATCGCGCCGTCCACGGGCTTGCGCAGGAATCCGTCGAAGCTCACGAAGGCGGGCGGGCTCGGTTCTCCCGAGACAAGGATGAACGCGACGTCGGCGAGACCCGGCAGCGTGCGCAACCGGTGACATAGCTCGCTGCCCGACATGACCGGCATGCGCCAGTCGGCAACCACCACGTCGACCGGCGCGGCCATGAACTGCGCGAGCGCCGACTTGCCGTCGAGCGCCGTCTTTACTTCGTAACCCCCCGCGGCGCAGACGGCGCTCCATGCGTCGAGCGCCTCGGCGTCGTCATCGACCAGCAGTACGGTTGCCATGTGCAATTGTCCTATCGCTTCGACGACCTGCTTCGCAACCCGCATGCCAACGCGCGCTGCCCGCTTGCGCGAGCCGGCGTGCCCGTAGGCAAGCCGCGAAATCAGGCTGTGAAACGAAGCCGGAAAGCGCGAGGCTGCCGCCATGCGGCATGGTTAATTGCCGCTCGCGAGAGCCTCGCGTGTTGCTGCCTGTTGTTGTTAACAATAGCAACTCAATCGCACCTCGGCAGGCAAACCGCTTGACGTTGCAACGTCAGCCGCGCGCGAGAGCAGCCGCGACGAGGCGCTGCTGTTCGTCGCGATGCGCGCGTATCGACGAGTGCGCGCCCGACGGACTTTCGCGCCGACACACGTCGACAATGCGGCAGTTCGCCGGCACTGCCTGCTCGATTTCGTCGCGTACGAAATGCCATGCGCCGTGCTTCTTTTCCTCTTCCTGCGCCCACACCACTTCCTCGAGTTGCGGGAAGGCGGCGAGCGCAACGGCAAGCTCGCTCGTCGGAAACGGATACAACTGCTCGACGCGGATGAGCGCGGTTCGCGTGTCGCCGCCAGCATCGCGCGCTGCCTGCAAGTCATAGAAGAACTTGCCGCTCGACAGCACGACGCGCGTCACGTCTTGCGGCGAAGCGACGCCGCTGTCTTCCAGCACCGGAAGAAACGCGCCGCCGATCAACTCGCCGAGCGGCGAATGCGAGCGCGCATTGCCATAGAGCTGTCCTTTCGGCGACATCACGACGAGCGGCTTCGGCTCCGCGCTCAACGCCTGCTCGCGCAGCATATGGAACCATTGCGATGACGTCGACGGCATCACGACCTTCATGTTGCCGCCCGCGCATAGTTGCAGAAAGCGGCTGACATACCCGGTCGAATGCTCGGGGCCGACGCCTTCGTGGCCATGCGGCAGCAGCATCGTCAAACCGGAGCGCTGGTCCCACTTGTACTCGCCCGCGGCAATGTATTGATCGATGATGACTTGCGCGCCGTTCACGAAGTCGCCGAACTGCGCTTCCCAGATCGCGAGGTGAGAGCCGGTCTGCACGCTGTAGCCGTATTCGAAACCCAGCACCGCCTCTTCGGTCAGCGGCGAGTTGACGATGTCGAACTCGCCTTGATGCACACCGAGGTTTTGCAGCGGCACATAAGGCTCGGTCGCGTTTGCGGTGTCGCTTGCCGCATTGCCCGCCGCATTGCCTTGCGAATGCCACACCGCATGCCGATGCATGAATGTGCCGCGACCGACGTCCATGCCGGAGATGCGCACACTATGGCCGTCGTCAAGCAACGTCGCGTATGCCAGGTTTTCCGCGAAGCACCAGTCGACGGCCGCGGCTTCATCGTCAACGCTCTTTTGCCACTGCGCGGTAATGTTGCGCAGCAACTCGTGCAGCCGGAACGCGGGCGGCGTGCGAGTCAACGCCGCGGTCAACGACTGCATGCGCGCGAGCGACAACGGCCGCGTGCGCTTTATCCGGTTGCCGCGAGGCCGTGACGAAGTTCGCGCGGACGGCGGCGTCGTCTGAAGCTCCTTCAACGCTTCAGCGCGCAGCACGTCGAGCGGCGTTTCTTCGCCGATGGCCGCGTGATACAACTCGGTGACGGTCTGATGCGTCGCGATCGCCGCTTGCTGCAACGGCTGCGTGAGCGCGGGGATGTCATGCTCCGAGTGACCCAGACGCCGATAGCCGATCAGGTCGATGATCACATCGGCCTCGTGCTCCATCCGGTATTGCAATGCGAGCTTCGCGGCGCGCATCACTTCGTCGGGACGATCGGCGTTCACGCGGATCACGGGCGCGTCGATCATCCGCGCAATGTCCGTGCAATACGAATAGGCTTCGGCGTCCATCCGGTTCGGCGTCGTGAAGCCGATCTGATTGTTCACGATCACATGGATCGTGCCGCCCAATGCATAGCCGTCCTTGCGTGTCATGTTGAGCGTTTCCATCACGATGCCCTGGCCCGCGAAGGCGGCGTCGCCGTGCATGACGAGCGGCAGGCAGCCGAAGCCGCGATGCTCGTCCTGGTACGCGCGCGCCATGCCGCTCACGACCGGATAGACGCTTTGCAAGTGCGACGGATTGGGCGCAAGGAAGATCGCGACATCGCCGTCTTGCGTCTTTCTCACCGTACTGGCGCCGAGGTGATACGGCAGATCGCGCTGCACGGCCGCGGCTTCCGAATCGGGATCGAGACAATCGACCAGCTTCGCCGGATCGAAGTCCATCACGTTGGCAAGCACATTCAGGCGCCCGCGATGCGGCATGCCCGCGAACACCTGCCGAACGCCATGAGCGGCAGCCTGATCGACGATTGCTTCAATGAGCGGCACGAGGCTCTCGCAACCTTCGAGCGAGAAGCGCTTTGCATGTTCGAATCGGGCCGCCACATGACGCTCCCACGTTTCAGCGGCCACGAGGCGGCGCAGCAGACGGCGGCGCGGCTCGCGCGCCGGCAACGGCGCAAGCTGCTCCGTCTTGAGCCGCGCGGACAACTGGGCGCGGCGCTGCTGATCGCGGATGCCGGTCAGATCGAGGCCGATCGCGCCGCAATAGACGCGCCGCAATTGCCGCTCGAGTTCATGCACCGCAGCCGAAGGCGGCAGCAGCGGATTTTCGGCGCCGATCGGCTGCGCCGGATCGAGCCCATGAAACACAGGGTCGAGTTCGGGCACCTCGGGCACGGGCGCAAAGCGCAGCGGATCGAGCGACGCCTGACGATGACCGTGCTGACGGAACGCGTCGATGAAGCGCCGGACCTGCAGCGTCCGCGCTACCGGCGACAGGTCGCCTGCCGGTTCGATAACCGCGCCGGCTGGCGAGCGTGAAAGAACAATCGATTCGGAAGAGACGTGGGACATGTTGGATAGCGTGCGGAAGAAACCGTTAATCGGATTCCGCTGTCCGCATGCGAATGCTCGGGGCGTACGCCCGCGACGGCAACGCGACGGTTGGCCGTGATCTTCGGCAGACAGCGAAACGGGAAAGAGCGCGATGCGGATGCGGGCTTGCAGCAGCGCTCGGTCTTCTATGTGTTATCGAGCCGGTCCGCGCGACCGGCTCGTGTCTCCGTCCGTTGCCTGCCTCGACTTCTACTGGGCCGACACGAGCCACGCACCCGCATCGCTGACATCATTCGAGCGATGCGCATGCGAGTCGCGCGTGACGCGACGTTGTTTCGACGTGGCGTCGTCGAGCTTGAAGGTGCTGACGGTCTGCGTGAGTTGCTGCGCCTGGTCTTGCAGAGCCTGCGCCGCGGCGGCGCTTTGCTCGACGAGCGCGGCGTTTTCCTGCGTCACCTTGTCCATCTGCGTGACGGCGTGGTTGATCTGCTCGATGCCTTCGCTTTGCTCCTTGCTCGACGAACTGATCTCGGCCACGATTTCCGTCACATGACGAATGCTCTTCACGACTTCGCCGATGATCTGTCCGGCTTCCTCGACCATCTTGCCGCCGGTGCCGACCTGACTCACCGAGTCGGCGATCAGCTCCTTGATTTCCTTCGCGGCAACGGCGCTGCGCTGCGCGAGGCCGCGCACTTCGCTCGCGACCACCGCGAAGCCGCGCCCGTGTTCGCCCGCGCGCGCCGCTTCCACCGCAGCGTTGAGCGCGAGAATATTGGTCTGGAACGCGATGCCGTCGATCACGCCGATGATCTCGACGATCCTGCGCGACGACTCGTTGATGGCGGTCATCGTGCTGACCACCTGGTTCACGGCTTCGCCGCCGCGCACCGCGACATCCGACGCGCTCGACGCAAGCTGATTGGCCTCGCGTGCGTTATCGGCGTTCTGCTTGACCGTCGACGTGAGTTGCTCCATCGCGGCCGCCGTCTCTTCGAGCGAGCTCGCCTGATGTTCGGTGCGGCTCGACAGGTCCATGTTGCCGCTCGCCACTTCGCGCGTCGCCTGGCTGATCGTGTCCGTGCCTTGGCGCACTTGCGCGACGATGCCGTGCAGATTGCCGGTCATGCGTTCGAGCGCGGTGAGAAGGCGGCCCACTTCATCGGTCGAATCGATGTGCAGATGATGCGTGAGATCGCCGGCCGCGACCGCTTCGGCGAGAACGACCGCACGGTTGATCGGCCGCGTGATGGTGCGCGTGATGAAGATGCCGGTCGCGATCGCGATCACCGTGGCGAACAGCGCAAGCAGAATCATTTGCAGCTTCGCGTTGTGCGCTTCGGCGACGGCTTCGGCGACATCGCGCGCCATCCGGTCCGCCTGCACGTCGACCATCTTGTCGACGAGGACGTAATACGCATCCTGCAGCCGCGCCATGTCGCCCTGATAGACGTCGCGCGCGTCCTGCTGCTGGTTCTTGCTGACCAGATCGAAGAAGCTCTTCACGCTCACGCCGTAAGCCGAGCGCGCGTCGAACTGCTGCTTGAAGAGCGCCCGGGTTTCATCGCTCGTCAGGTGCTTTTCGAGCTCGGCGTAGGCTTGCGCATTCGCTTTGCGGATCGCCGCGTAGTCGTCCATGTACTGCTTGGCTTTATCGGGCGACGTGGTCAGCAGCAGATTGCTCAGAATGCCGTTTGCCTTGTATCCGTTGCTCTTGATCTGATTGCTGAGCGCGATCAGCGTATAGCGATTGCTGACGATCTCATCCATCTTCGTGTTGGTCGACTCGAGATGCTCGATGCCGACGACAGCCGTGCCGACCAGCAGCGCGACCATCAGCGCAAAGGCGGAGCCAAGACGAACCCCGATTTTCAAATTCGAAATCTTCATGTGTCTAATTCCTTCCCCAACCGCTCGATAAAAGTTGTCGCGAAGCGCGCGCAGTTCACCGCATTGCGGCACCGCCCCGCGCTTCGGCGTGAACACATCCGCCTCGTCTCAAGGCGGTTCACTCGATGACGCCGACTGGGCACGTTGTAGTCCGCCCCTTTCTCGTTGCCGCCGAATTCTTCAGACAATATGACGACAAAAATTACTAAACCTTGAGAGTCGTGTGCGCGAGAAAGAAAAAAATTCGTCAAACGTTTGCGAGTGCGCGGGAAAGTCGCTGGTTGACGCAAAACGTTGAGTAAGAGCTCGCGCGGGCGGGAAAGCGCATTCGGACGCTTCCGCGTTTGGAGGACGCAAGGCGCGGCGTTCTGACGTCGCTCAAGATGCCTGAGCGCGGGAGCGCGTCATTTTGCCGCGAAACGGGGGACAGAGCCGGTGGGACAATCAATCATTACCTCCTGACATCGGCTCAGACATGTTGACCCCTACCGTTGTGATTCCCGCCCCGCCTTCGGCCCCGAGTTCCGCCCCGGGTTCGGCCCCGGCTTCCGCCGTTCCGGGCGGCTCCGCCGTCACCTCGCCCGCACCGCGAGCCAGCCGCCGGGCGACGCCGCGTGCCGCCACGCGCACGCCCACCCGCAGCGCCGCGCGCTGCTCGAGCTGCTCGATGCGGCAGTTGTGCATGCCGCAAGGCTTGTCGAACGACGAACTCTCCAAACTCGAAACGCTGATCTGCTCGGCGCGCTCCGTGCATCGCGGGGAAGCGCTGTACCGCAGCGGCGACCGTTTCGACAACATTTACGCAGTGCGCTCCGGCTCGATGAAAACCGTCATGGCGCACCGCGACGGGCGCGAACAGGTCACGGGCCTGCGCCTTGCCGGCGAAGCGCTCGGCCTCGACGGCATCAGCGAAGACCGGCACGCATGCAGCGCGCTCGCGCTCGAGGACAGCACCGTGTGCATCGTCCCCTACACCGCGCTCAAGTCGCTGTGCCGCGAAATCGGCTCGATGCAGGAGCGCCTGCACAAGCTGCTCGGCGAGCAGATCGTGCGCGAAGCCGCCCAGATGATGGTGCTCGGCTCGCTGTCGGCGGACGAACGGGTCGCGGCCTTTCTGCTCGACGTGTCCGAGCGCAATGCGCAGCGCGGCTATTCGTCGGCGGAGTTCAATCTGCGGATGACGCGCGAGGACATGGGCAGCTATCTCGGCATGACGCTCGAAACCGTGAGCCGCACGCTGTCAAGATTTCAAAAGCGCGGCCTGATCGACACGCAAGGCAAGCACATTCGCATCGTCGATCTGGACGGCTTGCGGCAGGTCTAAACCCCGCGCACAGGGCCGGCCGCGGCCCTTTGCACGTTTTTCCGGCGGGTCTTTTGCCTTGGCATGGCAACTGCGAGCGGGTACAGTCTTTGTTTAGTCCGTCCCCCGCAAGGAGACCCGGCGAATGAACCGCGATCCCCGCCCGCATCACCCGCTCGTTCAGCGTCTGATCGACGCGCGTCAAGTTACCGACGCTCTCTTCTCCATCGTCAAGCCCGAGTTTCTGTACGAAAGACCGATCCGCGAGCGGCATCGCATCGTGTTTTATATCGGTCACCTCGAAGCTTTCGACCGTAATCTGTTCGATCAGCGTCTGTTCGAACTGCCCGCTTTCGATCCCCAACTCGATCAGCTTTTCGCCTTCGGCATCGATCCGGTTGATGGCGGCTTTCCCACCGATCAACCAGGCGACTGGCCTTCGCTCCAGACCGTGCGCGAGTATGGCCTGCGCGCTCGCGAACAGATCGACCGCGAACTGCGCGCGCTGACCGATTCCGCGCGCGTCGATGCGTCGGAGCAATTGCTGAATGTCGCGATCGAGCATCGGCTGATGCACGCGGAGACGCTTGCGTACATGCTTCATCAATTGCCGCTCGCACAGAAAGTGACCGAGCTGCGCGAGCCTGTCGTGACCGGTCCGGGGCGCGCGAACGGCGTATCGTCGATGGTCCGCGTGCCTGCGGGCTCGGCCACGCTCGGGATGCGGCGCGACGGCGGCCGCTTCGGCTGGGACAACGAGTTCGGCGAATTGCAAGTGGACGTGCCGGCCTTTGAGATCGACCGCTATATGGTGACGAACGGCGCGTTTCGCGAGTTCATCGACGCGGGCGGTTATCGCGAGCCGCAGTGGTGGTCGGAGCAGGACTGGGCGTGGAAGGAAGCCGAGGGCATCGAGCATCCGGCATGCTGGTCGCGGCGCAGCGTCAATAGCGAACGTAACGGTGAAGACAGCGGCGAAGGCAACGGCCGTCGCGACGAATGGACGTTGCGCACCATGTTCGACGACGTGCCCTTGCCGCTCGACTGGCCCGCGTACGTCAGCCACGCCGAGGCGAGCGCATATGCGCGCTGGGCCGGCAAGGCGCTGCCCACCGAAGCGCAATGGCAACGCGCCGCGCAGGGCGCGCCGCACGCGGGCTCGGGCAACTTCGATTTCCGTAGCTGGGACCCTCGGCCCGTCGACGCTTATCCCGACAACGTGAGCGCATTCGGCGTGGAAGGCCAGTTCGGCAACGGCTGGGAATGGACGTCGACATTGTTCGACGGCTTGCCGGGGTTCGAGCCGTTTCCGTTCTACCTGGGTTACTCGGCCAATTTCTTCGACGGCAAGCATTTCGTGCTGAAGGGCGGATCGGCGCGCACCGCGCAGTGCATGTTGCGGCCGACGTTTCGCAACTGGTTTCAGCCGCATTATCAGTACGTTTATGCGGGGTTCCGCTGCGTGAGCGCGTGACGAATCACGCATAAGAGAACAAGCCTGCCGAAAAAACCGGCAGGCTTGCTTATGCGTCGCTTCCTGCTCGCGCGACTCGATCAGGCGTTGAAACCGCCGTCGATCGTCAAGCTCGCGCCCGTGACAAATGCCGCTTCCGGGCTGACAACATAGGCGACCATCCCTGCGATTTCATCCGGCCGTCCATGACGCGGAAGCGCCATGAAACCGTGCAGCATCGACGCGAAATCGCCGGACTCAGGGTTCATGTCCGTATCGGTCGGACCGGGTTGCACGTTGTTGACCGTGATGCCGCGCGGACCGAGATCGCGCGCGAGGCCTTGCACGAGTCCGCGCAACGCGGACTTACTCATTGCATACGCGGCGCCGCCGGGAAACGGCATGCGTTCGGCGTTGACGCTGCTGATGTTCACGATACGGCCGCCCTCGCCCATATGCGGCAACACCGCCTTCACCGCGACGAAAACAGCGCGCACGTTGACTTGCAGCGTTCTGTCGAAATCCTCGAGCGAGAACGTCTCGACCGGGCCTAGCGCGAGCACCCCCGCGTTGTTCACGAGAATATCGATCTTGCCGAATTTGCCGGCGACATCGTCGATCGCGCGGCTCACCGCCGCGGCATCGCCCGCGTCCGCTTGCAATGCGAGCGCGCGGCCGCCCTGCTGCTCGATGCTGCCGGCGAGTGCCTGCGCGGCCGCCGACGAACCCTTGTACGTGAACGCTACCGTCGCGCCTTCCTTCGACAAACGTTGCACGATTGCCGCGCCGATGCCCCGGCTGCCGCCGGTGACGAATGCAACTTTGCCAGTCAGATTTGCAGTCATGTCTTGCTCCAATGGGTGAGTGAGTGGAGAGCAGTATCGTCCTGACATTCCCCTTCGACTAGCGTGTGATCTAGACTATCTCTTTCAACTATTTGTCCGAAATCGCCGTGGAGCCTCTCAACCTGATCGAATCGTTTGTGCTCAGCGCAGAGCACCTGAGCTTCTCGGCGGCGGCGCGCCAGCTCGGCCTGACACCGGCCGCCGTGAGCAAGAACGTGGCGCGGCTCGAGACCTCGCTGGGTCTGCGGCTCTTTCAGCGCAGCACGCGCAAGCTCACGCTGACGACCGAAGGCGAGAAGCTGTTGCGCGAAGTCGCCGCGCCGTTCACCGCGCTGCAAGATGCGTTTGCCGGTGCTGCCGTCCAGGACGGCAGGCCGGCGGGCACGCTCAAGGTGAGTTTGGGACTGGCATTCGGCCGCGAATATCTGGTGCCCTTGCTGGGCGAATTCCTCGAGCACTATCCGGCGATAGTGCCGGATTGGCACTTCGATAACCGGCCCGTCGATCTGATCGCCGACGGCTTCGATGTCGCCATCGGCGGCGGCATTGAACTGACGCCGGGAATCGTGGCGCGCGAGTTGGCGCGCACGCATGTGATCGTGGCGGCATCACCCGCTTATATGGCGACGCGCACGATGCCGAGGCACCCATCCGAACTGAGCGCGTTCGACGGAATCGTTCGCCGCTCGTCGACAACAGGCCGGTTGCGCGCGTGGACGCTGCAGAACCATGTGGGCGAGCAGTACCAGGCGGAGTGCCGCACGCGCATGATCTTCGACGACCCCGAAGCGATCGCGCACGCAGCGATGCACGGCCAGGGCGTCGCCTTCCTGCCGATGCCGCACGCAGCGCCCTGGCTCGCAAGCGGCGCGCTGATGCGTCTCTTGCCGGCGTGGTACGCGGACCAGGGACCGATATCGATCTACTACCCGAACAAAAAACTGTTGCCGGCGAGGACGCGCGTGTTTATCGATTTCGTCGTCGATGCATTTCGAAAGCAGAAGCTGGCCGCGAAATTCGACGGCCGATAAGGCGGCGCGTGTCCACCTATAACGCACATGCTACGATTATCTGCCGTCATCTCAGCGAGCTTTCCGCACGCATGCTCAGACTCGTTTATGTGCTTGTTTCAGCAGCGCTCGCCGCGCCGCTGTCGGCTTTCGCATTCGGAGGCGGGAATCCCGAGTACGACCAATGCATTCTGAATTCGCTCGCGAATAGCCAGAGCAATTACGCGGCGCGCGCCATTACCAATTCGTGCATCGCGCTCTACAAAAACGGTGCACTGCTGTTGCCGCGCGAAAGGGCCTATCACGTGTGCGTCTTGCAGAATGTGCAGAGCGTGCGAGGCGCGTTTGCAGTCAACGAAATATTGCACGCGTGCCGTCGGCAGAATCCTATGTGACGCGATGCCGACTCACGTTGCGCAACCGCGCTTGTTCTAATCAACCCGCCGATCTAAAGCGCGACGCTCTCGAGCCGCGACGCCAGAAACTCCACGAATAGCCGCGTGCGCGCAGGCAGGCGCCGCGTAGGCAACCATAGCGCCTGCAACGGCAGCGGCGACAGTTCATAGTCGGTCAGGATCAGTTCCACGCGACGCTGCTGCACCAGTTCGCCAATCTGCCAGTACGCGGCGCGGCCAATGCCGAGACCGCTCGCAACGGCATCGTTGATCGCCGCCGTGCTGTTGCTTTCGAAGCGCCCGCGCACCTGCACCGACTCCTCCACTCCGCGTTTGCTGCGATAGCGCCACAGCGAGGCTTCCGGTAATGACGAGCGGACCACGCAATCATGCTGCTTCAAATCAGCCGGCCGCAGCGGACGCCCGCGCGCCTCGAGATAAGCGGGCGACGCGAACGTCACCCGGCGGATGGTGCCGAGCCGCCGCGCAATCAGATTCGAGTCAGGCGTCTCGCCGATACGGATGGTGACGTCCGCGCCGCTCGTCGCCGGATCGTCGTACTCCTCGGACAGATCGAGCGACGCCGTAAGTCGCGGATAGCGCGCGAGAAACGCCGCCACCAGCGGCGCGAGATAGCGCGGACCGAAGAGCGTCGGACCGCAGATACGCAGACGCCCCGACACCGTAGTTGCGTGCTCGGCCAGTTCGGCGCGCGCCATCGCCAGATCGGCGAGCACCTGCTTGATGCGCGTGTAGAACTGCTCGCCCGCCGTGGTGAGCCGGCACTGCCGCGTGGTGCGCGCGACGAGCAGCGTTCCCGCCTCGCGCTCGAGCACTTGCAGCGAGCGGCTGACCGCTTGCAACGACCGGTCGAGCCGTCGCGCGGCTGCAGTCAGGTTGCCTTCCTCGGCAATCGCGACAAAAACCTCGAGGTCGCGCAGCGATCCATTATCCATTTTTGCGGGAGAAAGAGTCATTTTCCGCCCCGATTATCTATCAGATAAGCGCGAGTAGCATACGAAGCATCGTTCTCGCGGAGCCACCTGCGTATGCCATCGACCAATCAGAGTCCTGCCGCCGTTGCGACGCCCGCATCCATCGCGACGCGCCCTTATGCGATTGCCGTCGGCATCGCGGTACTCGGTTTGTACGCGTCGCAAGCGCTCGTCAACGATCTGGCCACGTCTGTCGGACTCGGCGCGTGGGCCAACATGGTGACGATGCTGACGCTCACCGGCTACGCCGCCGGCCTGCTGCTTCTCGTGCCGCTGGTCGACCTGTTGCCGAACCGGCCGCTCATCATCGCGACGCTCGGCGCGCAAGTGTTGGCGCTCGCCGTTCTCGCCGCCGCTCGCGAGCCGGTGGTCTTCCTCGCGGCGTCGTTTTTCGTCGGGCTGACGTCGAGTGCGATACAGATGCTCGTCCCCGTCGTCGCATCGCAAGCGCCGGAGGCCGATCGCGGCCGCGTCGTCGGCGATGTGATGAGCGGCCTGATGCTCGGGGTGCTGTTGTCGCGGCCGGCCGCGAGCCTGATCGCCGGCGCGTTCGGCTGGCGCAGCTACTACGCGATCGACGCCGCCGCGCTTGCCGTCATGTCGGCATGGCTGTGGACGCATGTGCCCGATCGGCGTCCCGTTCATCAAAGCTCGTATGCCGCGTTGATCGGCTCGCTGCTGCATCTGATCCGCGACGAACCGGTGCTGCGGCGGCGCGCGCTGTACCAGGGTCTGTTGATGGTGTCGTTCAACCTGTTCTGGACGAGCGTGGCTTTGAAGCTCGCGAGCGCGCCGCTGCGGCTCGGCCATGTCGGGGTGGGTCTGTTCGCGCTGGCCGGCGCGGGCAGCACGATCATCGCGCCGGTCGCGGGACGTCTTGGCGACCGTGGCCTCGACCGGCAAGCGACCATCGCCTTCCACTCGATCGTCGTATTGGCAAGCTGCATCGCGCTGCTCGGCGGAAGCAGCGGCCTGCCGCCGGCCGCTTCGCTCGCGCTCCTCGTGCTCGCGGCGCTGCTGCTCGATCTCGGCGTAATCGGCGATCAGGCGATGGGGCGCCGCGCGGTCAATCTGCTCAACCCGCAGGCACGCGGCCGCGTGAACGGCCTTTTCACCGGACTCTTTTTCGTCGGCAGCGCAATCGGTGCGCTGCTCGCGGGGCCCGCATGGGCGTTCGGCCATTGGATGGGTGTGTGCATCGCCGCCGCGGCATTTGCGCTCGCGGCTAGCGTACTGCATGTCGTGCAGACCGCGGCGCCGACGCGAACGTCGCGCACGGCGCCTTCTGGTGCCGAGCCACGCCCTTGATATCGCACCTTCTCACTTGAGGACAAACCGATCATGGATGCAACCCGTTCTACTTTCCGCTATTCGACCGTGAACGTCGACGGCGTCGACATTTTCTATCGCGAGGCAGGGCCGAAGGACGCGCCGACCCTTCTACTGCTGCATGGCTTTCCATCGTCTTCGCGGATGTACGAACCACTCATGCCGTTTCTCGCGCCGGAGTTTCGCGTTATCGCGCCGGACTATCCGGGCTTCGGCAATAGCGAGGCGCCTTCGCCCGAAAGCTACGCGTATACGTTCGACAACATCGCGCGATCCATCGAACTGTTCACCGATGCGTTAAAGCTCGATCGCTACGTGCTGTTCATGGCCGACTATGGCGGCCCGGTAGGATTCCGGCTTGCGATGGCCCGGCCCGACAAAGTGAAGGGCATCGTGATTCAGAATGCCGTTGCGCATGAAGAAGGACTCGGACCGCTGTGGGAAACGCGCAAGGCGTTCTGGAAAGACCGCGCGCAACACGAAGCGAGCTTGCGGGCCAATCTCGCCTCGCCGGATGCGTTGAAGCTGCGGCACGTGGGCACGAGCCCGAACCCACAGCGCTACGACCCGGACAACTGGCGCGACGAAGAACAGTTTCTTGCGCGCCCTGGACAGGCCGCCATTCAGACCGACCTCTTCTACGATTACCGCACGAATCTTGAATCGTATCCGCGCTGGCAAGCGTGGTTGCGTGAGCATCGGCCGCCTACGCTCGTGACCTGGGGCAAGTATGATCCGTCGTTCACCGTGCATGGCGCCCACGCCTACAAGCGCGACGTTCCGGACGCCGAAGTGCATGTGCTCGATGCCGGCCACTTCGCGCTGGAAGAAGCGAGCGACGACATCGCTGCGTTGACGCTCGATTTCATGCGGCGGGTGTGGGCACCGTGAGACAGTATGCATCGCGCATCAACGACTATCGACCCGTGCTCTTTGATTAAAAAATTAATGTAGCGCCGGCTTTATTGTCCTTGTCAGATAGCTACCACAGCACGCTTTCATGACAGGTAAATAACGAACAGCCCGCGATGCGCACTGCGTTTACCGATACGGTCCAGGAGAGCTTCACCACGCTCACGCCGACAGCCAAGCGCATTGCCACCTATATGCTGGCGAATCTCGATCGGCTCGGCCTTGAGACGGCCGATCAGATCGCGCAGCAAACGGGAACAAGCGGCATTTCCGTTGGACGCTTTCTGCGCAGCGTCGGCTATCGCAATCTGGATGACCTGAAGCGCGAGTTGCGCGGCGCACAAACGCGTCCGTGGTTCATTACCGACCGGCTCGACGAGTATCGCAGCGAGCGCCACGACGAACACTCGGAGGGCATGAGCCGGCAGCATGCGGCACTCGCACGGTCGCTCGATCTCGAAGTCGATGCGGTGCGCTACGTCTATCAGCTCGCAGAAAGCGAAGCATTTGGCCGCGTCACTCAACATGTTGCGACGGCGGACGCGGTCTATATCGTCGGCATTCAATCGACTCGCGGCATATCGAACGCGTTCTTCAGCTACCTCGAATATCTGCGCCCGCGTGTGTTCTATTCCGACGGCATGTCGGGTTCCTATGTGGATTCATTGAACTCCGAATTCGCTTCGCCCTATCTGATTGTGACGGACACGCGCGCCTATTCGCGCATCGCACGCCGTTATTGCGAAGCCGCGGCGCAGCGCAACATCGCGTTTGCGCTCGTCACCGATCTTTATTGCCCGTGGGCGCGCGACTTCAATTGCGATCTGTTGCAAGTGAAGACGGATGTCGGCCAGTTCTGGGATTCCCTTGCGCCGCTCACGTGTCTGTTCAATCTCTTGCTGAGCTCGATTGTCGAGCACCTCGGCCCTGCCATCGACGAGCGCGTTGCGCGTAACCGCGAACTGCAACGCGAACTCGATCAGTTCGAATTCTGACCACCATGACCGACAAACATCGCCTGATACACATTACGCACGACACGCATCGTGTGGACATCGACCTCGTTTATGCGACGCCGCGCAACTTCACCGGCAAGCCGATTTACCGCGAAGCGCATTGCCTGCTGCTCGAACCGGCCGAAGCCGCATTGCGTAAAGCCGTCGAACTCGCGGAGAGCATAGGCATGAGCTTGCTCATCTTCGACGCGTACCGTCCGCCTCAAGCGCAAAAAGTACTGTGGGACTTTCTGCCCGATCCGACTTACATCGCGGAACTCGGCCGCGGCTCCAACCATAGCCGGGGCACGGCTATCGATCTCACGCTGATAGACGGCAATGGCGAACCGCTCGACATGGGCACCGGTTTCGATGAAATGGTGAAAGCCTCGGAACACTTTCACCACGGCCTGCCGCAACACGTGCAGCGCAATCGGCTGCTGCTGCTCGGCATCATGCACGCAGCCGGCTTTACGCACATCGCAAGCGAATGGTGGCATTACGAATTGCCTGGCTCGCGCGCGCTGCCGGTCATCGACAACAGCGAGAGCGGCCCATTGAAGTTGATGTGATTGGTTTCCGGCTGTCCATTTGCAGGTTCTCTTCCTTTAGATACGGAGCGAGTATGAATCTGGTTTTGCGCAATGCGCTGGCAGCAGTCGCGGTGGTATCCGCGCTGACATTTTCCGTCACCATGACAGGCAGCGCGCTCGCGGCGACGCCGAAAGACATGCTTGTCATGGCCACGACGCTCGACGAGTTCTCGACACTCGATCCCGGCGAAGTCTATGAACTGGTGCCCGAGGAATACGTCGCGAATACCTATGACCGTCTTGTGCGAGTCGATCTGAAAGACCCGTCGAAATTCAATGGCGACGTCGCACAATCGTGGAGCGTGAGTCCCGACGGTCTCACGTTCACTTTCAAGATTCGCTCTGGCCTCAAGTTCCATTCGGGCAATCCGCTCACGGCCGATGATGTCGCGTGGTCGATCCAGCGCTGCGTGCTGCTGGATAAAGGCGCTGCCGCCGTGCTGCAAGGCATTGGCCTCACCAAAGACAACGCGCTGCAGAAAGTCCAAAAGATCGACGACTCGACAGTCAGCATCACGACCGATCAGAAATACGCGCCCACCTTTGTACTCAATGTTCTCGGCGCGTGGCCCGCATCGGTGCTCGATAAAAAGCTGCTGATGTCGCATCAGAAAGGCAACGACTTCGGCAACGAATGGCTGCGCACGAACGAGGCCGGATCGGGCGCATACAAGCTCGTCAAATGGACCGCCAACGACAGCATCATTCTGCAGAAATACGACGATTACCGCATGCCGCTCGCGATGAAGCGCATCGTGCTTCGTCACGTTCCCGAAGCGTCGAGCCAGCGCCTGCTGCTGGAAAATGGCGATGCTGACGTCGCGCGCAATCTGAGTCCCGACGATCTCGCGGCATTGACGAAATCCAACAAGGCGCATGTGATGGCCGTGCCGCAAGCGACACTGCTCTATCTCGGTCTGAACGTGAAGAACCCGAATCTCGCGAAGCCGGAAGTACAGGAAGCAATGAAATGGCTGATCGATTACAACGGCATTCAGACGAACGTCGTGAAGACGACTTATAAGGTTCATCAAACGTTCTTGCCGGAAGGTTTTCTCGGCGCACTCAACAGCAACCCCTATCACCAGGACGTTGCGAAGGCGAAGGCACTGCTCGCCAAAGCAGGCTTGCCGAACGGCTTTAGCGTCACGATGGATGTGCGCAGCGCCTATCCGTACAACGAAATTGCACAGGCAGTGCAAGCCAATCTGGCTCAAGGCGGAATCAAAGTCGAGATCATTCCTGGCGATAACAAGCAGACGCTCGCGAAGTATCGCGCGCGTCAGCATGACATTTATATTGGCGAATGGTCCGCCGACTATATCGACCCGCACAGCAATGCGCAGGGCTACGCATGGAATCCGGACAACTCCGACAAGTCCTCGTACAAGATGCTCGCATGGCGTAATTCGTGGGACATTCCCGATCTGACGAAACAGACCAACGCCGCGCTTGCCGAGTCGTCCACCACAAAACGCGCACAGCTTTATCAGGCGATGCAAAAAGACATGCTCGCGCATTCGCCGTTCGTCATCATGTTCCAGCAGGTATCGCAGGTAGCAATGCGTCCTGGCGTGTCAGGGCTCGAAGTGGGGCCGATCAACGACCTCGTTTCGTATCTGCACGTGAAGAAGCAGTAATCGCCTGGCGGCGCTGGATCATGTCGACAACCCTGACTCCTATCGACCGCATTCGCGCCGTGTCCGCGCGCCGCGCAAGCGTGCGTTGGACACTGCGCGTGCTGCGCTGGGCGCTCACGCTCGCCATCACGTTTACGGGCCTGCTTGCCGTGACGTTTGTGATTGGCCGCAAGGTGCCGATCGACCCTGTGCTCGCGATACTCGGTGATCGCGCGTCGGCGGCCGCCTATGCGGCCGCGCGTATCCAGTTGGGTCTCGACAAGCCGCTTGCCGAGCAATTCCTGATCTACGTGAATGCGGTATTGCATGGCGACCTCGGCATGTCGCTGCTGACGGCCAAGCCCGTGCTCGACGACATCCGCCGCGTCTTTCCCGCGACGCTCGAACTGGCGACGCTCGCGACCATCGTCGGCGTATTGGTCGGCGTGCCGCTCGGCGTCGTGGCGGCGACGCGGCATAACCGCTGGATCGATCACGTTGCGCGCTTCGTGGGGCTGATCGGCAGTTCCGTGCCTGTATTCTGGCTCGGCCTGATGGGACTGTTGCTGTTCTACGCGAAGCTGCATTGGGTGTCGGGCCCTGGCAGACTCGACCCGGTGTTCGACGGCATGGTGGACTCGCGCACAGGCAGCCTGCTCGTCGATTCGCTGATGGCTGGCGAATGGGACGTGTTCTTCAATGCGATCTCACACGTCGCGTTGCCTGCCGCGATACTCGGTTACTACTCCGTTGCGTATCTGAGTCGAATGACGCGCTCGTTCATGCTCGATCAGTTGAACCAGGAGTACATCACGACGGCGCGCGCGAAGGGCGTGCCCGAACGGCGCGTCGTGTGGGTGCATGCGTTTGGGAATATCGCGGTGCCGCTGCTCACGGTGATCGCGCTTTCGTATAGCTTCCTGCTCGAAGGTTCGGTGCTCACCGAGATCGTATTTGCGTGGCCCGGCATTGGATCGTATCTGACGGGTGCGCTGCTCAATGCCGACATGAATGCCGTACTCGGCAGCACGCTCGTGATAGGCGCTACTTTCATCGCGTTGAATCTGCTCACCGACGCGCTCTATCGCGTGTTCGATCCGCGCGCCCGCTGATGCAAAGGAGACTACTTACGTGCGTCCTCCTCTCGAACATTCGACGCAGGACTGGCCGATGAATGCGCCGCGCCTTTCGTGGAAGCAATGGCTGCTCACCGACACGCCCGAGTCGCGCAAGCAGGCCGCGTTGGGCCTCGCCTATCGACGCTGGCGGCGTTTTGCGGGTAATCCTTTATCCGTGTTCGGCTTCGCGATTCTGATGGTACTCGTGATCGTCGCGATCATCGGACCGTGGATCGCGCCACATGATCCGTTGCGCCAGGTGCTGTCCGACCGCTTGCTGCCACCGGGCTCGGCATCGCATTGGCTCGGCACCGATCAGCTTGGGCGCGATATTCTCTCGCGCATCATTTATGGCTCGCGACTGACTCTGTCGATAGCGATCCTCGTGGTCGTGGTGGTCGTGCCAATCGGCCTGATGATCGGCACGACCGCGGGCTTCTTCGGCGGCTGGGTCGATAACGTGCTGATGCGCATCACCGATATTGCGCTCGCGTTTCCGAAGATCGTGCTCGCGCTTGCGTTCGCCGCGGCGCTCGGGCCCGGCGTGATCAACGCGGTGATCGCGATTTCCATCACCGCGTGGCCCGCGTATGCGCGTCTCGCGCGCGCCGAGACGTTGAGGCTCGTGCAGGCCGACTTCATTCAGATCGCGCGTCTGCAAGGCGCGTCGAATCTGCGCATTTTGCTGCGCTATGTGATGCCGCTGTGCATGTCGTCCGTGATCGTGCGCGCCACGCTCGACATGGCGGGCATCATTCTCACTGTCGCGGGTCTCGGCTTTCTCGGGCTCGGCGCGCAACCGCCGAGTCCCGAATGGGGCTTCATGGTCGCTTCCGGCCGCAACGTGCTGCTCGATTCATGGTGGGTCGCGACGCTCCCAGGTTTCGCGATCCTGCTCGTGAGCCTCGCGTTCAACCTGCTCGGCGACGGATTGCGCGACGTGTTCGATCCGCGTCACGGAGACTGACATGCGCAACGACGAAGCGGATGCACCGCTGTGTGAAATCGACGATCTGCGCATTGCCTTTCGCGCGCACGACGGCACGCTGAATGAAGCGGTGCGGGGTTTGTCGTTGACGTTGAAGAAGGGCGAGCGACTCGGCATCGTCGGCGAATCGGGTTCTGGAAAGTCGCTCACGGGCCGCGCGCTGCTCGGCTTGTTGCCGCCCGCCGCGCATTGCACGGCCAAACAGTTGCGCTTCGACGGACACGACATGCTGACCATGCCGACGGACAAACGCCGCCGTTTCTGCGGCTCACAAATGGGCATGGTGCTGCAGGACCCGAAGTATTCGCTCAACCCGGTCATGACCGTCGAGCAGCAGATGCGCGAAGCGTTCGCGTTGCACGAGCCGAAGCTTGGCCGCCGTGCAATGCGGGCAAAAGTCATTGCGGCGCTCGAGTCCGTGCATATCCGCAATCCTCAACGCGTCGCCCGCTCTTATCCGCATGAAC
This sequence comes from Paraburkholderia sp. RL17-368-BIF-A, assembly GCF_046054045.1. Classification (NCBI taxonomy): domain Bacteria; kingdom Pseudomonadati; phylum Pseudomonadota; class Betaproteobacteria; order Burkholderiales; family Burkholderiaceae; genus Paraburkholderia; species Paraburkholderia sp. RL17-368-BIF-A. The sequence goes on along the minus strand of NZ_JARESN010000011.1, from coordinate 6,409 downwards.
TATCGGGCGGCATGGGCCAACGCGTGATGATCGCGATGATGGTTTCAACAGGCCCGCGTCTGCTGATCGCCGACGAGCCGACGAGCGCACTCGATGTACTCGTCTCGATGCAAGTGCTGGCCGTGCTCGATGAGCTGATCGAAAAGCATCAGACTGGCCTCATCTTCATCAGTCACGACCTGCCGCTCGTGATGTCGTTCTGCGACCGCGTGGTCGTGATGTACGCCGGCCGCGTCATCGAAACGTGCGCCGCGCGCGATCTGATTCACGCGCAGCATCCTTATACTCGCGGGCTGCTTGCGGCGAATCCGCCGCTTGTCGACCCACCCGCCGAATTGCCCGTGCTCTCGCGCGACGCCGCGTGGCTCAGCGAGATCGGCGACGTCAGCGACATCGGCCAGCAGCAAGGAGCGTCGCTATGATCCGCGTCGATGCACTGACCGTGCGCTTTAAGACGGCTGCCGGACTCTTCGATGCGGTACGCGGTGCGAGCTTTCATGTCGAGGCCGGTGAAGTCTTCGGTCTCGTCGGTGAATCGGGCTCCGGCAAGTCGACTATTCTTCGCGCGCTGAGCGGACTCGCGCCGGCTGCCGAAGGGTCCGTGCACATCGCCGGAGCGGATCGCGACATGCGCGGGCGCCATGTGCAGATGGTCTTTCAGGACCCGTATGGCTCGCTGCATCCGCGCTTCACCGTCGATCAGACGCTGCGCGAACCGCTCAACATAAACGGAATCGGCGGCGAGGAAGCGCGCATTGTGAATGCGCTGCGTGAAGTCGGCCTCGATCCGTCGTATCGCTTTCGCTATCCGCATCAATTGTCGGGCGGACAGCGACAGCGCGTTGCGATCGCGCGCGCGTTGATTGTCGAGCCGCGCGTGTTGCTTCTCGATGAACCGACTTCCGCGCTCGACGTCTCCGTGCAAGCCGAAATCCTCAACCTCCTCAAGCGCCTGCATCGCGAGCGGAATCTCACGATGATTCTCGTCAGCCACAACCTGGCGGTAGTCGGCTTTCTGTGCTCGCGCGTGGCGATCATGCGCAATGGAGAGATCATAGAAGAGCTGCCGATCGAGAAGATTCGCGCGCAGCAGGTCGAGAGCGAGTACTCGCGCACTCTGTTGCTCGCGACCGGCGGTTATCAGCGCAAGGCCGTCGAAGCATTGGGCGTGGATGCGTCTTTATGAAAGATCGCGTCGAAGCAACCGCCGACTCGCGCTCGCGCGCAGCAGGAGTATTTGTCCCGATTGCTTCGTGTTGCCCTGCTGTGCCGTAATGCGGACAGGGACCGTCGAGAAAGTTAAAGACGGAGCGTTATCAGTCTTCCTGGCGGCCGTTCGCGGACGCCATAGCAGTGACCTCATGCTTGCCGACAAAAAGGAGAAGACATGCGTTTTGCTAAGACTTTCACCCCTATCGCAGTTGCAGTTGCGGCACTGCTCGCCGTCGCACCGCTCGCCTCTCGCGCGGAGACGGTCGTCAAAATCGGCTTTGCGGCACCGCTCACGGGGCCCAACGCCAGTTACGGCAAAGACCTGCAGAACGGCGTCAAAATGGCGCTCGACGACGCGAAAGCGCAAGGCGTCAAGATCAACGGCCAGCCTGTCTCGTTCGAACTCGTCTCCGAAGACGATCAGGCCGACCCGCGTGTCGGCGTGCAGGTCGCGCAAAAGCTCGTGGATGGAGGCGTGTCGGTTGTCGTCGGGCACTTCAATTCCGGCACGACCATTCCCGCTTCGGATCTCTACGAGAAAGCGGGCTTGCCCGTCATCGATCCGGCGGCCACTAACCCTGTCATCAGCAGCCGCGGCTACAAGAACGTCTTCATGGTGATTTCGAGCGACGCGCAAAACGCCGGCACCGCAGGCGCCTATGCAGTGACGACGACGAAGGCCAAGCGCATCGCGGTGATCGACGACCGCACGGCCTTCGGTCAAGGCGAAGCCGATGAGTTCGTGAAGGCAGTGAAGGCGCACGGCGGCGACATCATCGATCGCGAATACACGACGAATCAGGCGACGGACTTCAAGACGCAGCTCACGAACCTAAAGAGCAAGAACCCCGATCTGATTTTCGTGGGCGCGCTCAATCCGCAAGCGGCCGGCATCATGAAGCAGATGAACCAGCTCGGCCTCAAGGCGCAGTACGTGGGCGGCGGCGGAGTGAAGGACGTCGACTTTATCAAGCTCGCGGGCAACGTGTCGGAAGGCGCAATGGCATGGGAGTACGGGCGCCCGCTCGACAGCACGCCCGTCGGCGCGAAGTTCGCCGAGCGCTTCAAGCAGAAGTTCGGCCAGGACGTGCTCTCGTATGCGCCGTTCGGCTACGACGCCGCGTGGACCGCGATCAAGGCGATGCAGGCAGCCAATTCGACCAAGCCCGACGACTACCGCGCGAAGCTGCAAAGCATCAACTTCGAAGGCATCACAGGGCAGATCGAGTTCAACGCGAACGGCTCGCTTAAGACCGGTTCTTCCACGCTTTATCAGGTGAAGAACGGACAGTGGGTGACGGTGAAGACGGTTAGTGGGCTTTGAGGGTTGGGGGCGTTGTTGAGTGAGAGTCAACTCAACGACGCCTCGAACACGCGCCGATAGTTGCCGCCTAGTAGGTGTCCGGTTTCTGTTTGGGAGAAGCCGGTGGCGAGCAATCGCCTCGCCGGCAATCCCGTGGTTAGTAAAGCAGTGGAAATGAAGACGCAAAAAAGCAGTAGCAGCCTTAGGATCGTCCTGAGGTTATGGACGGCGCTGCCTGTACTGGTTGCATCGCGCCGTCCAAGGTATCTTTGAACCGGCACCTGTCGCGTTCATTGCCCGTCACGCAGACTCATTCGACCCGGGTAGGCCCGCCATCCTCGCGTCCCATCACGATCCACGTCACCGGACCTTCGCGACCATCCCGACCGATGCCATCGGGGAACGTATCGCCCTCCCTGAACATGCGCTCCTGGACGAACGCGCCCGGCGATTCCAGCACGCCCCACCGGCCCGTGTGCGGGCAGCGCTCGCCGGTCTTGCGTGAGATATGTGGCTTCGGTGTATCGGCAGAACGCGCGGCGGCCTGCTGCTGACGCGCGTAGTCCACGAGGTCCTTCGGGTACACAAGGTTGTCCCGATAGCTGCTGTCGTCAATGTCCCACAACACCGTTACCAGCGCGGCTTCGAGGCACCAGTAGCCGAAGTACAGGCCGTCCGTGTGGGCACCATGCCAGTAGGTCGGCTTCATGCCCTTGTACCAGCCGTCTACGAATTCCTTCACCAGCGCAGGCCGTTCTTCAGGCGTTCGCACCGTCGCACTTGCCAGCGGTCGATACGGCACCGCGTGAAGCACCACGCGCGGCGCTTCGACGTGCGTACCCGTCAGCGCCTGCACTACGTTTTCGAAGAGGCCATCACGCCCGCGGTTGTACTTGTGCGTCTTGTCCACCCAGCCGATCACCGTCGGAATGAACTCCGGATGACCCAGAAGCCGGGACAATGCCAGCAGCCAGAACACGTACACATAGGCGTCCAGCTGGGTGATTTCCAGCGTGTCCGCTACGTTTTCTGGCGGGTTCTTGCTGCGCGGCGATACTTCGTGCTGAATGTAGACATCGAAGCGCTCGATGAGGTCCGGCAATTGCGCCTTCAGTTCCTCGATGGGTTGGCCTGCTGTGTAGTTAAGCAGAAGCAGTTGCAGACTCTTTGACGCTATCGCCCACCGAAGGCTTGAATCAGCACCTGGCCCCACGGGTTTGTCGGACGCGAGCGACTCGTAACTCAGCTGAATGCCGTACCTGTAGGCGTCTTCTTCTTCAACGTAATCTTTTTCACTCAGAAACTTTTGTCGCCTGCTTTTGTTAAAGGCACTCATGCAAAACTCCCAGATGTATCAGTCCCAGACTGCGCCGAAGCGAGCTGCAAAGGGTCCTTCAGATTCATTCCCGCCCCTACGACGTCGATCAACACAAACAGCTTTGACGACGAACCGGTTGGGCCAGGCAGGCAGACGAAAATCCAGCGGGCGTATCTATTGATTTTTATTTGGTGCTCTTTGCCCTCCCTTTCTCGGCGAGTCATATCTCCGTTCTTCACGCTTCGATTCAACGCCTGCGGAATCCGTTCTTCAGTCCAAGGCACACTCATCTGCGTTCCGTCGCACGTTTCCCTCAGCCTCCGTTTCACTTCCTTCTGGATACCATCCGTATCGCTCGGGTCGAAAGCTTTCGAGATGTGCTTTGCCTCGAACACCACGAACAGTGGATAGGCTACCGGACTCGTCGCCTCCGGGTTCAGGGTCCTGCTCTGATGATTCGGCGGCCTCATCCTCTCGGGAATGAATACCAGCTTTCCGCCGGGTGGCGGCTCGCTCACGATGTTCGGCATCGGGTTCGGTGCGCTCATATCCCCCTGCTTCTCGAACAGCCCGTCGAGACCGCGGCCCTTCGGTGGATCAACAAGCCGCTTGTAGCCGAGCGACTTCTCCATCAGGGTATAGCCATCGTTCTCGCACTTTGCCCCGTTCTGCTTGTTAACTTCCGTCTGCGGCTTGCACTCATTGTTGACCGTATCGATCTGGACAACGGTCTTTACCTGCGGAGCAGGAATCGCCAGCTTCTTTTGCCGTGCGTAGGCTTCCTGCTGCTGGCGGATCTTTTTTAGCGCCTCGTTTTCCTCGTCGTTCAGACCCGGCGAGTAGATAAGCAGCGTAATCGCGATGATCGTCGGAAGCACTGATAGCTTCGTCAGTAGCTGGGTCAGGGCCGCGCCCCCTGCTTCCGCAGCGGGCGGAAGAACCGGATTTGGCACGTCCGTCACCGGAGCCGGTCTCAGCCACGGTGAACTGTCCGGCGCCACAAACGCAAGCAGGCTTGCCGCTGCCCTCAGCTTGCCGTCTTCCTCCTTCAGCACGCCCAGCCACGCCACGGCTTCGGCCTGCGCTTTCTTCCCGCCTCCCGACCAGTCGAAACTCTCGACATACTGCTTCGCGCTGCCGTAAGCCTGACTGTGCATGAACGCCCGCACGTCCGGCCAGGTCCCACCGTCATTCACGATGCCAAGAAAGATACGCGCGGTGCCGTAACTCGGCATGAAGCCCGAAAAGAAGAACGACAGTTGGTCCGAGGCAAGCGAACGCTCACCGCCACTGAGCACCCACGACAGGAAATCGCGGATCACGTGCAGGAAATCGTCGTCGTCGTGAAACCCCTTGACACGCGACAGCCACTGTCCGGCAATTGCCAGCGCGGACTGCTGCTGGCGAATCCTGTCGATGGGGTAGAACATGGCGAGAAACCTTTCGATTTCGGCCACCGCCATGCGAACGGAGTCTTTCAGGTCCGGCTTGACCTGCGTGACAGGTAACACTCTTGCAATCATCAAAGGAACTTCCGAACGAGGTTGATAGCGGACTGTGCGTCGGTGGCCACATCAGAATCGGTATTGGGACGCTTCGGCTCACCCGCCCACTGACGCGCGTCCTCGCTCAACTCGACAGTCCCCTTACCGGGCGGTACGCCATCGAGGCGCGCAAACCCCTTGTCATCGAGCGTGCCGGACAGCGTGGTGCCATTGCGCAGATGCACCTTGTAGGGCGCGTTCCTGACCGGCTCAAGGTCCTCATAGTGGTGACTGATTTCGAGGAAGTGCGGCAGATCGCCCACCTTGCCGGACGGCAAAACCGGGAGGCCCGGCCCCTGCGACGCCTTCCCCTGCTTCTGTACGGTGATGGTCTTGAAGAACAGGTCGAACGGACCGCCGAGCGTAATGCTGCCGTCCTTCAACTGGATGAACGCGCCGCCGCATTCCAGAATGATTTCCTTGGCCGCTGCAAGATTGATCTTGCCGTTGACGCTGGCAACGTTCAGGTCTCTGTCGGCGATGAACGACATCGGGCCGTCCTGCGCCTGGATTTCGACCGCACCTTTGGCCGCAAAAATCTTGATGCCCAGCTTCTGCGCGAATAGCGAAAGCTTCTCGCCCGCAGCGACCGTGAAGCGCTTCAGCACACTCCAGTCGGCACTCTTTCCGGCGACAGCCGAGATACTGTCCTGCGCCGAAAGCTGCACGCCGCCACCCGCGACAATAGCCGCCGATGCCGGTGTACTCATCAGCAGCGCCGGCTGCTTCAGGCCGTCGAAATCCGCCTTCATCTGCTGCTGCGCATCGGTGTCGGCAGGCTCGGCCTTTGCACCGCTGGCCGAACTGGCCAGCGCCTTTGCCAGTTCCAGCGCGCTCTCAAGCTGCGCGATGGTTTCCTGCATGTCGAGCTGCTGACCGGTTGCAGCAGGGCGGTCATATGCGCTCAGATGCAGTCCCTTGCCCGCGCGATTCACCCCGTAGCCCGATGTCCTCAGCTCATAGCCTTCACCCCTTTGCTCGAGCTTGCTGTTGACGAGGTAGCCGAGATTCAGTTGCGACTTGCCCGAGTGG
>NZ_JARESN010000010.1:0-271727 GCF_046054045.1 Paraburkholderia sp. RL17-368-BIF-A | reverse complement strand
GAGTTATCGTCAGGCCACGCAGGAAGTCGGCGAATGGGAAGAAGCGCGCCTCGCGGAAGTCGCGCAGATTCTCGCGCTTCTCGATCAGGCCAACCTCGCCACGCTTGCCAACGCGCACATCGACGTGCGAGAGGAAGAAAGAGGCGGTGCGACCAGTGCGAGCGAGAACGACGACGACGACTCGCTGCCGCGCGACGCGCTCTTTCAGGTGCGCACGCGCGACGGCGACGTGATTGCCGGCAGCCCTGCCCTGCGCGCGCTCGGGGCATGGGACCTGCCGGTGCCGGCCGTCTCGGGCACCCAAGACGTCGTGCTGGGCGGTCAGACGTATCACTCGTTCACGCTGCGCGGCACGGCGCTGGGCCACACGGTACGCGTATTCGAGCAGGCCAATACGCGCAGCGATCTGGTCAGTGGAGTGGCGAGCCGTATCGCGCGCCCTGCCCTGATTGCGCTGCCGGTCCTCGCGCTGCTCGTGTGGTTCAGCATCGGCTGGAGCCTCGCGCCGCTGCGCGTGCTGTCGGATGCAATCCGCTCGCGACATATCAACCGCCTGGAGCCTGTCGAAATCGGCGACGCGCCGACCGAGGTGCGGCCGCTCGTCGACGCGCTCAATCTGCTGCTCTCGCGTCTGCACCATTCGCTTGAACGTGAACGCGCGTTTACCGCCGACGCCGCTCACGAACTGAAGACGCCGCTGGCCGCCATCAAGGTGCAGGCACAGGTTGCGCTCGCCGAGCCCGACCCGGCGCGGCAGCGACTCGCGATGGAGCGGGTCGTGCAAGGCGTGGATCGCAGCGCGCGGCTCGCCGAGCAATTGCTGCTGCTCGCACGTCTGGACATGCATGAAAAACTGTCGACGGCACCGCTTGCGCCTGGGTCGCTCGCGAAGCATGCCGTGCTGGCCAACGCCGGCAACCTGCAGCAAAAAAACATGCGCGCGATGCTCGACTGCGACATGCAGGCCGAGATCAATGCGGAGCCTGTGCTGATCGGTATCCTGTTCGACAATTTGGTGGACAACGCAATCAAGTACGGAAGCGAGGGCGGCAACATCGAAATTGCGGTCAAGCGCGCGCACGAGCCGCTCGATAATCGCGTTGTCGTGACCGTGCGCGACGACGGTCCCGGTGTGGCCTCGGCAGATGTCGCGCGGCTGACCAACCGGTTCTTTCGCGCCACTGGTAACCAGGCGACCGGCAGCGGGCTTGGCCTCTCGATTGTCGCGCGCATTGCGGAACACTTTGGCGCGACCGTGCGCTTCGGACCCGGCCTCGAGAGCCGCGGACTCTCCGTCGAAGTATCGTTTCCCGCCTCTACCGCCGCGCCTGACGAGCGACTGAAGGCCGCGGCCTAGCGGCGGTTCGTATCGCAGGCGACGCGGGTGTCCGCGAGTTCCGCCCGTTGCGGGTTCCGCTGCGCCTGACGGCGCACGGGCGCGCGGTTCGCGCCTTCCGCGAACTGCCATGCAATCAGCCCTGGCACGAACATCAGCAGATCGCGAATGCGGCGCGCGCCGGCAAGCGCGAGACACGTCGATGGATCGAGCCCCAGAGCGCCGCCGATCAATATAAAACCGCCCTCCTGCACGCCGAGGCCGCCCGGCACGAAGAAGGCCGCGCTGCTGATGGCCTGGATCAACGACTCGATCACGACGGCTTCAACCAGCGTGACTTGCGTGCCGAGAAAATACAGCGCGAGCCAGATTTCCAGCGACGTCAGCGCGCACTGCAGCGGCTGCCAGAAGAACAGATAGCGCAGCACGACGGCGCGGCGCCGCCAGATCAGCTTGATCGCCAGATCGATTTGCGCGGACTGTCCAACGAGTGCGGCGAGCTTGCCGCTCGTGATGTGATTGAGCGCGCGCGTCATGCGTTCGAACGGACTCGCGTGCTGCACGAGCGCGAACAAAACGAGAAGCGGCGTCAGCACGACCACGCCCCACGCAAGTTGCCCAGCGAGCCGCAGCGTGCCCGAATGCGCGTGCGCAAACAGAAAACCAATGCCGACCATCGTGAACAGCAACTGGCTGATCACCGTCAACTGCATATCGGCGATGATGCTCGCCACCGCCGTGGAAGGCCGCACGCCCCAGCGCCTGAGCATGCGGAACGACACGACCTCTCCGCCGATGCGCGCGACCGGCAGCATGCTATTGACCGATTCGCGCACCCACACGAGATGCAGCATGTCGAGCACGCGCGGCCGGTTCGCGCCGCGAATCAGCGAGCGCCAGTCGCAGGCATTGGCGAGCATCGGCAGGACATGTGCGAGTGCCGCGAGCACAAGCCCCGCGCCGGCGGCGCGCAGCGCGCCGAGCACCGCGACCGGGTTGTCCCGCCGCACGAGCCACAGCGACGCAGCCAGTCCCGCGAGTGCGGCCACGCGCCCGAGATGCTTCATCATGCGGACACCTTTCGCGCGTTCGTTGCGCGACGGGCTTGCCGCTCATCGCGCCATTCGGAAGACGTGCGCATCATCGCCGCCTAAACTCCTCTCGTCGTCATTCGTCCTGCGCGGCCGACAGCAGGCCGTCGCCATCGACGTCGAAGCTGAACCCGCGCCAGACCACCCGCGAACTCCAGAAGCTCGCGACAAAGATCGCAAACGACACGATATCCCATATCGGCAGCATCCAGGCGCCGCCATGCGCCTGCCGCAATGCGCGATCCGCGCTCACCTTCAGTGCGAAACGCACGGACAACGCCAGCGCCGCGATTAGCCAGGCCCACGGCGCGTCGCTCGACAGGCCGATAGCGAGCAACGCCAACGGCAGCGGATGCATCAACGCTGAGCCAACATGACCTGTCGGATCGACGCTGCGAATGGTCCGGCTCCAGCGCAACTCATGCGCAAACAACTGCGCCGCGCTCGCCTCCGCGCAAGCGTGCGAAATGGCAAGCGGCGGAATCGCCACCGTCTCGCCGATGGCGCGCACTGCTTCGCCTATCGCGTGATCTTCGGCAAGATGATGCACGAAGGGCAGAAAGCCGCCGATCTTCTCCAGCGTGCCGCGCCGCATTGCAATGGTCTGTCCAAAGCACGGCCGCGCCAGACCGAGCGCAAGACCGGTGACGACGCCGGGCAGAAACTGATAGTGCGTCGCGGTCGCGGACAGGCGAGGCCAAAAACCGGGATCGGGCTGCGCCCGATACACGCAGGTCACGAGTCCCACGCCTGGCTTCTCCAGTTCGCCGACGATATGACGCAGATAGTCCGGCCCGACGCCAACGTCGCTATCGGCGAACACGAGCAGGTCGTGCCGCGCGTGCGGCATCATATTGATGATGTTGCTGATCTTCCGATTGGGGCCATAGAGACGCGCGTCCACGATCACGGTGATGTCCGCTTGCGGATGCAGGCGCTTGAGGCTTTCGACGGCTTGCAATGCGGGGTCCGCCGGGTCATGCACGCCGAACAGAAACTGCACCGGGCCCGGATAGTTCTGCTCGCAGAAACTCGACAGATTGCTGAGCAGCGCCCACTCGCTGCCGTGCAGCGGCTTCACCACTGTCACCGGCGGAAAGCTGGCGGGCTCCGTTACAGGCCGCGCAAAAAACCGCCCGATCAGCACGCTCGCAATCGTCGTGTAGCCGATGCCGAACAGTGCGCATGCAGCGCAGAGATAAGCGCACGCATGAACGAAAACCGTGGCGGCCCAATGCGCGCCGTTCACGCCTCGTGTGCGCGCAGAAAGCGAAAGAACTCGACGCCTTCGCGCAAGCGCCGTTTCATCATGTCCCAACTGGTCAGCATCTCGCGCACGATTTCCCAGATCTTCGACGGACGAAAATAGAAGCGCTTGTAGAAGTTTTCCAGCTGGTGATAAATCTCCTCGCGCGACAGATGCGGATAGCCGATGGCCGCAAGTTGCACGCCTTCCTTGCTCACGAGGTTGATCACCTTGTTCTCTTCGAGCCAGCCGTTTTCGACCGCCTGGTCGTAGAGCCGCGTGCCCGGATACGGCGCCGCGAGCGACACCTGAATCGTGTGCGGATTGATCTCTTTCGCGTAGTCGATGGTCTTCTGAATGGTCTGCTGCGTTTCTCCGGGCAAGCCGAGAATGAAGGTGCCGTGAATCTTGATGCCGAGCTTGCGGCAGTCGTCGCTGAAACGCCGCGCGATGTCGGTGCGCAATCCCTTCCTGATGTTCAGCAGGATCTGATCGTCGCCGGACTCGTAGCCGACCAGCAGCAAACGCAGGCCGTTTTCCTTCATGATTTTCAGCGTGGAATACGGCACGTTCGCTTTCGCGTTGCACGACCACGTCACGCCGAGCTTGCCGAGACCGCGGGCGATTTCCTCGACGCGCGGCTTGAAGTCGGTGAAGGTGTCGTCGTCAAACATGATCTCCTTCACTTCGGGCATGTTGTCGCGAATCCACTTCACTTCAGCCAGCACGTTCTCGACCGAACGCGTGCGATAACGGTGTCCGCCCACGGTCTGCGGCCACAGACAGAACGTGCATTTTGAGCGGCAGCCCCGTCCTGTATAAATCGACACGTAAGGATGCTTCAGATAGCCGATGAAGTAGTTGTCGATCTTCAGATCGCGCTTGTAGACGGGCGCGACGAACGGCAACTCGTCCATGTTCTCGAGGATCGGGCGCGCCGCGTTGTGCTCGATCGAGCCGTCGGCGGCACGATAGCTCAGGCCCAGAATCTGCGCGAACGGTTTGCCCGCGGCCACTTCCTGGCAGGTGAAGTCGAATTCCTCGCGGCAGACGAAGTCGATCGCCTCGCTCGCTGTCAGCGAATTGTGCGGGTCCACGGCCACCTTCGCGCCGACCATGCCGATCACAAGCGACGGCTTGCGCTTCTTGAGGTCTTCGGCGAAAAGCGCGTCAGTGGGAAACGACGGCGTGCTGGTATGAATGACGACGAGATCGTAGTGCTGCGCGATGTCGAGCGTTGCGTCGACGGACAGGCCATCGGCGGGTGCATCGAGCACGCGGCTGTCGGGCACGAGCGCGGCGGGTTGCGCAAGCCAGGTCGGATACCAGAACGAGCGCACTTCGCGCTTCGCCTGATAACGCGAGCCGGCGCCGCCATCGAAGCCGTCATACGACGGCGCCTGCAAGAACAGAGTTTTCATGGACGCTCCAGCAAGCCTGAAAGGACGCTTTCGGTTTTTTATCGGGAGCCTGTCGGAACTGGAACGCGGGGATGGCGAGCGCGACGGCAGACTCGCGCAGATATTACGGAGCAAACCTGAAGGAAACCTTAAGCAAAACGGCGCGCGCGAGCTGCCTGGATACGGTCAGCGTCCCGGAAGACACAGCGTGCAACAACCGGTCATCGACTGAAGGCGGTGTCGGCACAAAATCCACTGCTTGACTCAGTTTAATAACCACCTGCTCAATCGGCGTCATTCCGAAGATAGTTTCCCGGTCCGTGCAGGGTGCACGGCGACAGCGGCCTTTTGCCCGATATTTCATACGAAGCTCATGCTCTTCGGCCTCGGAAGCGTGCTTAAGCTCGTCCGCCTCCTTCGCAATCTGTGTCCTCGCGAGCTCGCGTGCATTGGTTACCGACAGCCCATTCGGCGAGTGCCATCGAGCAGCCCCCCGCGACGCTCCCGGCAAGCGCAGTCAATAGGATGGCTTGGTTTTAGGTCCCGCCCCCGGCAACGCCCATGATTAGGCAAAAATTCGGCACCAGACCGTCGTTAGTACCGAGTACGGCGGCGCGCAGATCGTCGCCGGATGATACGCCCGGTGCCACGACTCTGCCTCGGCAGTCTCCACGCCTACGGTTGCTTCTGGCCCGCCATCGTTTGCCACCCGGCCTTGAGCTTGTCTGCCCAGATTTTCGCGTGCTTTCATTGCGCGGCAGCTAATTCGCCAAAGGTCCCTTTTCTTTCGGAGTCCGCCTCAATTCGCGCGAGCGTCTTGCAAATGGCCACGCCATGCAGTTCGTCGGCGAGGCTGGTCCGACGGCGCTCCAGTTCTTGCCCTTGATGCCATAGCCGAGGGGTCCGGTAGACATTAAAACGTGCACCTCGGTCCGGCATTTCGCACCGGTAACCCTGCGTCCTCTGGAGCGGTTGTCGAAACACTCCAGTTCGATTGCGGGCTGGTGGGGCCAGTGTTGCCTCGGTCCTGACGGTTCGAGTGTCAGCTACATGCTGTTCGACCATATGAATCCGGTGCTCGTCGCGCAGAGGGAGATGTACGGTGACACCTGGCATACGGCGGGAGTCACCGCGTATTGCGCTCACTCCCCGCTCGCGTTTTGCAATTTCAGACGCGGGTAGACAGCGGTCCGCCATCTGCAGCACACAGTACTGATATGCGAGGCCGTACCCTGGTTCGTGCTTCGCCTCTCCTGAGGCGACGGTGACTGCCCCAGTGCAACGTACATACGAGAAAAAGTTCTTTCTCGTTCATCGCCACGCTCGAAGCTGCGAACATGGACTCAAGGTAGTTTGCGCCAGCATATCTTGTCACATGGACGAGCATACGCCACGCGAGATGACGGCATTAAAGCGGCTGACGTTAGCGCGCATTGCCACTTTCCCAAGGCCCCGGTAAAGTTGCGGACTGGATCTGCGATCGAGGCTTGTCGGTCTGCGTGCCTTCCCCGATGTAACTGCGACGGGTCCGCGCAGGCGCCTGTGAGTATCAGGTCGACCACCACCGTCAATTTCACGCTTCCTGGACATCGCCGACATGAAGTACGCTGCTGCACTGATCGCTCTTTTTGCCTGGGTAGGAGTGACGGTCGGTGCGCCGCTGAGCACATCGAGCAACGCGCGGGCGACCGCATTCGTCGTTGCCGTCGCCACCAGCGATTTGCGCAGTGCACGGCAGGGTGGCCAACACGTATTCGCTTATACGCCTGAAGAGACCGAAGCAACGCTGTCTTCCGCCATAAGAGAATGGCTGACGAAAGGCGACAGGCGCGGCATGCGGCTTGCACTCGCGGACCAGCAAACGATCTTCGCGTTTCATTGGGCGGCGTTACAGATGCCAGCGGACTCACAGTGCTTTGCTGTTATCGATAGTGATGGGTGTCAGGAAGACCTCGACTACTGGCTGACACGAGTGAGGAACGGTGATTCGCAATTCATCTCTGCGTATCGACAGTCGCAGATGAGGCTGGGTCTGCCCCCGGCTCGTCACCCGCAATGGCAAAGGGCTATGAAGCCGTAGGTTGCCCCCGGACAGCCGTCAGAACATCCCGGTTCGATTTCCGGTTACGCCAGAATGAGCAAAATTGTGATTGGCGCGTAAGGTGCTGCGCGGCTCGACGTGTTGCCGACTGATCGGGCCTCCAAGCGCAGGCATCGACAAAGCGTCCCCTCCCGGACGGCCGCTGTGTCGGCGAAATTGCCTGGCACTGGCATGGCGCTTCGCGGCGAAATGAATGCGCTCTATCGCCAGATGTCGATTGACTGAACGATGAGTGGCCCACGCTGATGGTGACACCAAGGTTCACCCTAAAGTCCCGTCTTGAAAGCACTATCATTTCGGCATCCGGAGATCCGCCCGTAACGGAATCACATACAAGCGGCCCGGCAAGTCTCCTGCGGCCTCGTCTTCCGAGTAGCTAAAGTACAGTAGCGCGTGTCGCTCACGGTCGACTATCCGAAAGACGTGAAGGGACTCAAAAATCGGACTTTGCTGGGTGCCGAACACTTTTTCCCGGGCCGGAAGCACGACCGCAAGTTCAAGCTCGCCTGTCTGGTGACACGACGCTGCGAGATCGTGGGCGCGCGATATCCGCCGGCCTCCCAAAGCGTCATCCGAATACGATTCCGTGACATAGCAGGTCACGCCTTTGACAAGAGGATCGCTGTAGGCGGAAATGGTGATGTGGTTTCCATAACGCTGGCTGTAGGTCTTCATCGACGCAAGTTCATCTGCCAGTGCAGCAGGCGGCAAAAAGATCAACAGCGCCCCTGTGATGCTCGATCGTCCCCGAACCCGTTGTTTCATTACGCGTCTCCTCGTTCTCCATCGCCGCGTCTTTGCCCGCGCTGCGTGGCGACGGTCAGCTCATTTCAGGCTATGCCAATGGAAAGAGAACTGCTTGACACAAGTCAACACCAATGTCTCGACCAAGCGAGCGCTATGCCGATTTTGGGCCGATGCTGGCCTGTGAAAAGCTGCGTGAATGCCACGGCGTGCCGCCGGCCGAGAAGACGGCAGGCAGCCCATGATCGATCCAAGCAACTACTGGAGCGTCTGCTCCCGCTCGTCGTTGCTTGACATCCGACCCGCGCCGCGCACCTTGACAAGCGCATCCAGCTCGTCGATGAACACGAAGCAAGGAGCTGGGCCCGAGCCTGCTCGAACAGGTCCCACACGCGGGCCGCGCCCACGCCGACGGACATCTCGACAAATCCCGCGCCGCTCACCGAAAACAATGGCACGCCGGCCTCGCCCGCCACGGGTTTCGCAAGCAGCGTCTTGCCGGTTCCCGGCGCGCCGACGATCTGTAGGCCCGTGAGCATCCTCCCGCCAGGCCTGCGATAACACCCGACGTCGCGCAGAAAGGCAACGATCTGCCGCAACTCGGCCGTGGCTTCGTCGATTCCGGCGATATCATGGAAGACAATGCCGGTTTCGCCCTGCACGAGAACGTGCGCATTGATTTTTGCTCATCCTGCTGCCCTGCTGCACTGCTGCACTGCTGCAGGGCGTCTGAGCGCCTCAACACCACAGGGTCCACACGAAAAAGAGCGCCACGAGCGGTATCACCCACGAAAGCAGCGTGCCCGGCCAGGCACTGTCGACGTCGCCCGTATAGCGCGTGCCGGCCCTGAAAAGTGATCCCGCTAGACGGTCGTCGGCAACGCGAGTCGTCGTGAAGCGCCACGACGACTCGCGCTTCCTTGCGACCGCCGCATCGGATGCTGGCACGAACGGCGCGGCGCCCGGCGTTCTCAGCGTGCGCGAATCCGCGTAGGTGTCACTTCGAGGTTGTCCACCTGTTTCTCGGCCACAAGCTGCCGGAAATCGCTGTAGGCAACTTCTGTGGTCGGGTCCTGACGGGGCATGAATTGCAGCGCGGCCAGCAGCACGGAAAACAACGCAAAAGCGATGCCGGGTTGTTCCGACCAGCGAGCGGATTTGCGCGGCTCGCGCGGAGAACGCTGAACGGGCATCATCATCTGCAGGGGACGAGCAGAAGAGGCATATCCGCCGCCAGCGCGACCGCAGCTCCCACGCTGCCGTAGCGCCAGACGGCTCGTTTGGCCGTAGAGTGCGTGCCCATTACTAACAGGTCGGCGCCCCACTCCCTCGCGGCCTGCACGATCGCGTGCGCCAGGTTATCGCTATCACGCGCGGCGGCGAGAACGATAGTCGCGGCATCGGTCGGGCGTGCGCTCTTCGCGTCCAACGATACACACGCTTCCCGCAACTGAGCGTGCTCGCCCGCTATTCGCCGGGCCTCAGTCACAGCGCAAAGTGCGCTCGCGCCGCCGTCGCTTGCAACGAAGATGCGGCGTGGCGGGACATGGAACCGACGCGATTCATCTGTCGGAACAAACAGCACATTGCAGGCGGCAGCCTGTGCGAGATGTGCAACGGAGCGGTCGTCGCAAAGCACCACATCCGCGCCCCAGCGGTGCGCCATTTCGCCGATCGACTGCACCGCGTTTGCACCGGCGGGGAGTTGCAGCGCGTACGATGCGCCAGCATCAACGCCGCGCGCAAGCAGCGCGCAGCGCTCCGCATCGGCCGTCGCGACGTCCGGCCTGCAGACGCCGCTCACCCTGTCGGTCCCGGAAGCCGCGTCCGGGACCACAGCGACTGCGGCAACGGCATCGGGCATCGCCCAGGCCTCAGCGTAATCGACGGTCATGGCCGGTAACGCACCACCGTCCCGGACCACGACGAGCAACCGGCGGTAGCAGCCACGCATCGCAGGCCTTTCCGGGCCCAGACCGGTTTCTCGCACGTCGCGCTGCACTTCTGCGGGTTTCATCCTGCTCTCCTGTTGACAACCTTGATAACCTCCAGCATTGACGATGGTCCAGCGCCCGGCTTGATGTCGACCAGTCGCGGGCTATCTGCACGAACGCTTGCACGCTAACCGCGCCGGGGCGCTCCGTTGATTGAAGTCAAGCTGGCGCTCTCATACAATCGGTCGAATACCCGCCAGCGCGACACACGCGATGCGGGAGGCGCCGGACTGCGTCTGGTTGAACCGAATGGTTGTCGACGATGCGATGGCGTGCTGCAAGTCAGCCAGCAAAGAGCCTCATACCCACCGCAACTCACGGCGACGCCGGCGGAAGCAAGTCGTGACGGTCGTACAGTAGTAATTCCCCGGCCTGCGTTTGCGGCTCGTGGCCGTGTTCCTCAGTCATCGTATGATGACTACGCAATAGGGCCGGTGTACGCCGCGACGGCCGAAGAGTCCAGGTGACTGCACCAGCGCAGGCCAGGATTCGTAAATGTCGGGACACCCGGGAAACAATCATGCGCACATCGATGTCATGCCTCGCCACATTCGTGGCCTTCCTGACCGGATGCGCGCATGGACCCACGCCCGGACAGGATGCGCAGTTGCCTCGCCCCGCATGCACCGCCGCCGCGCCAATCGATCTTCAACGATACATGGGGCGCTGGTACGTTCTCGCCGACACGCCGTTTCTGAGCGAACACGACTATGTCGGCAATTACGACGAATGGACGTTGCGCGCCGACGGGACAATCGACGACAAATACCTCGGCCGGCGCCATGACTTCGATCAGCCGGTCTCTGGAAGCCACTTCGTCGCGAAGGTAATGGCCGGGACCGGCAACACCAAGTGGCGAGTGGGGCTCATCTGGCCGTTCGAAGTCATCGTGGTCACTGCATACGTCGACCCGGAATATCGCTACACCATCCGCTGCATGGAGGACGGCAATATGGTGTGGGTGCTTGCACGCGAACCCGCGATTGACGAGGCCACCTACAAGGAAATGCTCGGCCGGCTTCGCGCCATGGGTTTCAATCCTGACCGGATGCAACGGGTTCCGCAGAAGGCCGAGGAAATCGGCCGGCCGGGCTTTCGATAAAAACGTCCGGCGTCTGCGGCATGTGTACTGGCGCCGTCGCGAGTTATCGCATCAAGCATCATTGCCAAGTCAGGCGCTTGCAAGCGGCCCCCAACAGCCTTGCCTCGCAAGCGTGATCCAGTCCGTCAAGCATCTGTACATCAAATGTCTTGTGCAGGGCTCGAACCACACGTCAGACTGCGCACGCGGCTCCTGGTTCCGTCTCCCATGCGCCGCATGGGTTGCAGCATGCGCGCACACGCCAAAGCCCCTTCTCCCGATTTCGGGAAAGTCCCCGATGTGGCTCGTCGAATGGCGCCGTCTTGCTGACGTCCGCGGATGCGTCTCGCCATTGACGTGCATCAACTGCGCACAAGCGTCATGACGTAACCTGACTCCATACGCGATGTCGAAACGAGGCTAGGTATGTTTAAGCGGATCTTGCTCCTTGCGTTTCTCGTGCTGCCGGGGTCGTTCGTGATTGTATCGCTCGTCTGCGTCCATCCTCGCAGCCGCGCCATGCTGGCCGAGCTCGCATATAGTCCGCAATTGCTTGTGTTTGTAAAAGTGCACATAGCGCGGCGGCTACCGTTCCGATCATCTCAGCCAGCACGCTCATGCGCTGAGCCTGGCGGTGATTTGAACGCGAGCATCGAATTTGAACAAAAAGATCAGCTGAGAACGGTTGGTCAGTAGCGGCTCAGCGCGGGCTCGGAAGGCCGGGCCCGTGAGGTGCAGGTACAGCAGAACGAGCCACAGTCGCGGAAAATCCGAAGCGATACCGGCGGGCCAGATTCAGGGAGACGCAGCGCCCGCATAGCGCTGTTCGACGGCAAGCCGGAAAAGCGGCCTGTGTGCACTGGCGCGCGACAAGCACGGCGCCGGCCATCACCATAATCGCCGCGAGCCGAGAACCAATCACATAAACAGATGCTCGGCGCCTGGCAGCATAAAGACGGTGACGCAGACGAGCGCGTCGGCGGCAACAGCACTGAGCGAAGCCACCATCAGGTGATGTTCGCAGTATGTCCGCGGTGACTGGCTTCATGAATCTTTCTCGCCGCGCAACGAAAACATGCACGGCGTCTTGCGAGGAACCAGCGCGCCCTGTTGTGAGGCGCTGCCAGCCGCCGATAGAACGTTCACCGCGGTCGCGCTGAATTCCTGAATGAACTAGCATCGCCTTCAGTCCCACCAACGAACTAACGTGACGCGGCACATTCCTGGCACTCCGAATCTAGTAAGCTGTTGATTCTCGATAGTAGCGAGTCAACCCGCAGGCAATCTTAGGCAGAACGCGGTCGAATACCGCCCGATTGAATGTACGACCCTTTCCTCACGTCTGCTAGGGATCGCGGAACGATTCGGGTCGCTGTCGAGGGCCGCGGAAGTTCGTCGCGTGCGCTGGCGCGCCAGCAGTGGAGCTGGCGCGCGGCTCGGGCGCAACACTGCGGCACCTTTCGTCGCAGACCTGCCGTTGCTGATCTACGACGTACCCGGTTGCGACCCGACATATCTTCGCGTTTGTCGAGGAAAGCAGGCGACGTGCTCGTCGACGCAACGGCACAGATGGCGACGGGCGTGGAAGGACTGCTGTGCGTCGCAGAAACGGAGCTGGCTGTCAACGACTCGCATCGCATCCAGTTTGCAGTGTAGCAGCGCGCCGCCGATATCTTAATGACGGACACTGACGGCGGGCGGGCGAGCAGCGGCTTATGCACGGGAGCGTCGCCGAACATTGTCCGCAAATTGCCATCTGGCCAATGTTGCTGACTGTAGCGCGTTGCGCGACGCCCGCGAGCGTTGCGCAGGCCATCAGCGGAACTGTCACCGAACCGCCGGGAGCCGCAACGGTTTGCGAACGCGTCTTGACGACGGCTTACTTCGTGCCCCCGCGCGCGCCCGACAGCAGGCGTGGACTTCTGCCAAGACGCGAGGACGACACTGGCATGAAGCCGGCGTTTCGCGCACAATAATACAAACACGCGCACGGCGCACATGTTGCGCGGCACGCCGCCGGCCAGCGGCGATGCAGACCGAATTAGCCCACATTTGAAACACTGGCCACCCGCGAACGTATGGCATCGTACCGCACACTGATCCTTGTCCGCAGTCATTTCAAAGAGACACACATGCCCCCCAGCGGTAAGACGCCCACGCCGCCAGACGCTGTATCGAAAGAGCGGTCAAACGGCATCACCTCGCGGCCTGAATTCGCGGCGGCAGCGGTTTTCGCAGGGGCGCTGGCCGCCATGCTCCTGGCGCGCCAGTGGCTCGATCCCGTATTGTTCGTCTGCGTTGCCGCTGCCCTGTTTTTGAGCACGAGCGCATTCATGCTCGCGCGCGCGGGTCGCGAGACGTCTGCCGCGCACACCGAGGCAAGCGCCACCATCACTCAGTCCGACGCGAAAGAAGCGCGCATGATGGCGATCATCCGCTCGTCGATGGAGGCGATCATTACCATCGACGAACAGCAGCGCGTCGTGCTCTTCAATCCGATGGCCGAGCAGATTTTCGGCTGGTCCGCGATGGACGCGATCGGCGCGCCGCTCGCGCGCTTCATCCCCGAGCGGTTTCGCGCGACGCACGCCCGGCATGTCGAACAGTTCGGCGTGACCGGCGTGTCCGACCGCCAGATGGGCCGGCAGCGCGTACTCTCAGGCTTGCGCGCAAACGGCGAGGAGTTCCCGATCGAGGCCTCCATCTCGCAGATCAGGGATGGCGAAACGCGGCTCTACACCGTCATGCTGCGTGACGTGACCGAACGGGTCAGAGCGGAGCAAGCCCAGCAGCAGGCGCGCGAGGAGCTACGCGAACTGTCGGCGAATCTGCAGAGGATCCGTGAAGACGAAAAGACGCGCATCGCACGCGAACTGCACGACGACCTCGGCCAGCAGCTGACCGCCCTGAAAATGGACATCTCGTCGGTTGAAGAAGCGCTTAACGGATCCGCAAGCGAGCTGGTGCGCGACCATTTGCAGGGCATGCGCCGTATTATCGACGCGACCGTGGCATCGGTTCGCCGCATTGCCGCCGATCTGCGGCCGGTCATGCTCGACGATCTCGGACTGATCCCAGCAGTCGAATGGCTCGCGAACGACTTCACAAACCGCTATGGCATCGACGTCGAGCGCGACATCGAAACCGGGGACGCACTTTTCAGCCCCGCAGGGGCAACCGCGCTGTTCCGTATCGTGCAGGAAGCGCTGACCAACGTTGCACGCCATGCCGACGCCACGCTCGTCACACTCAGCCTGCGAGCCAGCGACGAGCGTGTCGTGCTGCGCATCGCCGACAACGGTCAGGGCGTGCATCGTGTGGGCGAACCGGCCGGCAAGTCGTTCGGCCTGCTCGGCGTTCGCGAACGGGCGCACATGCTCGGCGGCGCCGTCGACATCCAAACCGGACAAGGCAACGGCTTTGCGTTGAGCGTCACCATTCCAGCGGAGGCGGTGCAGATGCAGGAGTCGCAACCATGACCCGTGTCTTGCTCGCCGACGATCATGCGCTCGTGCGCGACGGTCTGCGGCATATTCTCAAGGGCGCAAGCGGCTTCGACGTGGTGGGCGAAGCGAGCGACAGCCCGAGCACCGTCGCACTGATTCGCGCGTGCGCCGCAGACGTGCTGGTGCTCGATCTATCGATGCCGGGCCGCAACGGCGTCGAACTGATCAAGCAGATCAAGGACGAAAAGCCGTCGCTGCGTATCCTCGTGCTGACCATGCACGCCGAGCAGCAATACGCCGTGCGCGCGTTCAAGGCCGGCGCGTCCGGCTATCTGACCAAGGAAAGCGCGAGCGCCGAGCTTGTGGCGGCCGTGACGAAGGTGGCAGCGGGCGGCGTCTACGTGAGCCTCGCGATGGCCGAACGGTTCGCGCAGAGTCTGAACGAGCCTGCCGACCTGCTGCCGCATCAGCGCCTGTCCGATCGTGAATTCGACGTCCTCAAGCGCATTGCCGCCGGCCAGACCATCACGGAGATCGCAGCCGAGTTGTGCGTCAGCGCGAAGACCATCAGCACCTACAAGACGCGCATCCTCGAGAAAATGCAGATGCCGCACGAAGCCGCGCTGGTGCGCTATGCCGTGCGTCACAAACTGGTCAGCGACGAAGAGGACGATACCTGACCGCCTCCGCCTCACTGGCGGGCTACGGCGTCTGATGTAGGAAACGCCCTACACAGGTTCTTCCTCGCCTACTCCAAGTTCGTTCCGCGCCGATTTTATTTTGAGATGGCGCAGCCGATACTTCGAGGCATGAACTCAAGCCTCAATCACCCGACCTTGCGCGTTTTTCTCGTCGACGATGCATTCCCGGTACGGCGCCGCATGGCCGCGCTGTTGGGCGCACTCGACGGCGTGCAAATCGTCGGGGAAGCCGAGGAGCCCGGCGCGGCCTTCGTGGGCATCGAGGCCTGCGCAGCCGATCTGGTAGTGACCGAATTGCATCTGAGCGGCGGCACCGGCATGGAGTTGCTGACCTTGCTCGCGCAACGCATGCCGCACGTGATCGCGATGGTGCTGACCAACCGTTCCGGCGCCTGGTTCCGGCGCGCATGCCTGACAGGCGGCGCGCACTACTTTTTCGACAAGACTCGGGAATTCGACCTTGCGCGAAGCACAATCCAGCGGATTGCCAGCGAACATCACGCACGCGCCCTTCGTCCATCAGGAGCACATCATGTCTGACGTTGCCGCTTATCCGACCAGCTCGCGCACGTTCATCCCGCCGCAAATTGTAGCGAGGCCGACACAAGAAGTCGCCACTGATCGTGCGCCGCGCAAGGACCTCACACGCTGCTCGTCGTGCTCCATGCGCCCGATGTGCATGCCGCCAGGTCTGACGCCCGAGGAATTGCAGAGGATCGAAGCACTCATCCGCCCGTCGCGGACCATCAGGCAGGGTGAGACGATGTTCCGTGCGAACGATACGTTTCAGAGCATCTATGCGGTACGCGCGGGGTCGTTCAAGACCGTCGTCATGCACCGCGACGGCCGGGAGCAAGTGACGGGCTTTCATCTCGCCGGCGATTCGCTCGGACTCGACGGCGTGTGCTCAGGCCAACATAGCTGCGATGCCGTCGCGCTCGAAGACAGCAAGGTCTGCATCATCCCGTTCAATCTGCTCGAGACGATGTGTCGCGAAGTGAAGGCCGTTCAACAGCACGTGCACCGGATGATGGGTAGCGAGATCGTGCGCGAATCGTCGCAGATGATGCTGCTCGGCACGATGTCGGCGGAACAGCGCGTGGCGACGTTCCTGCTGAATCTGTCGGATCGCCTCAGAAATCGCGGCTATTCGCCGGCTCAATTCCACCTGCGCATGACGCGAGAGGAAATTGGCAGCTATCTGGGGATCAAGCTCGAAACGGTAAGCCGGATGCTGTCCCGCTTTCAGCGCGATGGACTACTCGACGCGCACGGCAAAGACATCCGCATCCTCGATCACGACGGCCTTATCCGGGTTTGACGGCGAGCACTGCTGCGCCCGTCAGGCGCCCGTCACGCAGATCGGCGAGCGCGCAATTGGCATCCTTCAACGCATAAGTCGTGGTTTGGAGCGCGAGGCGGGTCTCGCCCGCGATGCGCATGAAAGCCAGTCCGTCGTCGCGGGTCAGATTCGCGACCGACACGAGGTGCCGTTCGCCCCACAGAAACGAATAGGGAAACGACGGAATGTCGCTCATGTGAATTCCGCCGCAAACCACCACGCCGCCCTTTACGACTGCTTGCAAAGCCTGAGGAACCAGCGCGCCGACCGGCGCGAACAGCAACGCCGCATCGAGTTCGGCGGGGGGCGCGTCGTCGCTGCCGCCCGCCCACGCTGCGCCCAGCCGTAGTGCGAGTTGCTGCGCCGCGCGATCGCCGGGCCGTGTGAACGCGTATACCGTGCGTTGCTGATGACGTGCTACCTGCGCGACGATATGCGCCGCGGCTCCGAAGCCGTAAATGCCGATGTTCCGTGCATCGCCCGCCATGCTCAAGGCGCGATAGCCGATAAGACCCGCGCATAACAAAGGAGCCGCCTCGATATCCGTGTAAGGCGCCGGCAGATGAAAACAATAGCGGCTGTCGGCGACAGTGCGTTCAGCGTAACCGCCGTCTATCGTATAGCCGGTGAAACGGGCATCGTCGCAGAGATTTTCCCGTGCCGAAAGGCAGTAGCGGCAGCGGCGACACGTATAACCTACCCACGGCACCCCCACGCGATCTCCGACAGCGAAACCCGTCACGCCGGCGCCCACTTCCGCCACTGTGCCGACGATTTCATGACCGGGAATAACGGGCCGCCTGGGACGATCGAGCTCGCGATCGACCAGATGAAGATCGGTGCGGCACACGCCGCACGCGTGGACATCGATCAGCATTTGCCCGATCCCAGGCGTCGGGTCCGGCACGTCCTCTTCACGCAAAAGCGGTGATTTACCGTCGAAAACCATCGCACGCATAAGGGTTCTCCTTCTTCACGGCCCCGTTCCGTCCCGCAACACCCCCGGGGGCTTCAGTCGCAAAAGCGAAAGTAACCACTGTGCAAGAGCACAGGCTTTGCGCCGATCTCGTTCAGCAGATTCCTTGCCGCGTGCTCGATGCGACGCCGATTCGATTCGAACGCGGCGAGCAGATCTTCTTCGCGCAGTGAAGCGGCGCCGAAGTGATCCTCCAACGCTTCGGCGGAAATTGCGCACTGCACCCGGGTGTCATCCACCTGTGCAGGAAATGCGACGACGAGATCGCGCGCGCAGTACTCAGGGCATTCATCGGGAAAATGGATCTTCATGACAGCCACCTGATCGTATGGCGTATGCGGTCAGTGCGCCGCGGCGCCTGTTACCAGCATAGGACCTACCCGCAGCCAGCATAATTCGCGCACTGTTCTCCGGTTGATCGAGGTCAACCGCAACGCAACACCCGACCGTACACTGAACTCATTCCCTCGCACAGGAGCGCGCCAATGAACGCCTTAAGCCGCAACGGCCTTCTGGCATGTGCTGCGTTCATGCTGTTTGCCCCCGCCGCGCAGGCCGAGCCCGAGCCGGCCGCACTGGTGGATCAGCATCGCTGCATGTTCTGTCATACGCGCGACGCAGCGTTCCTCGCACCATCGTTCGAGCAGATCGCCGCTCGCTACCGCGATGTGCCCAACGCGCAGTTCATGCTTGAGCACAAGTTGCGGTTGGGCGGCAAAGCCCATTGGGGAGACATGGCGATGCCGTTGCCGGCCGATCGCGGCGGGCCAATATCGGCGGAGGACGCACACACGCTGGTGCACTGGGTACTCAGTCAATGATCGCTCTTGAAAGCCGCGACCTCCGGGTTCCCGGATCAGCTGACCATAGTTACGTTCGGAGATTGTCATGCGCCTCACAATTCATCTCGATACATTCAATTGTGAACATCCGATGGCTTTTGCCATCCTGTGGCTCGACAAGGACTCGCGGCAATGGTCGCGCGAGGGTCACCTCGGGCTGGACCTGCCGGAGTGGGGTCTCCTGCACATGGATTGCGGCAATACGCTCGTGTGTGGCTCCAATGACACCACGCCTCTATGCGTTCTCGAAGGGTTGGACCTGAACGGTTGCGACGGTCCTTTTGAAGGCGAGACAGGCAGCGCCCAATGGTGCGCGAAGGGCGCACGCACGCTGATGACTGGACACTGGCATGTGCAATGTATCGATCATGAGCATACAGCGCCAGAGCATGGTCTGTTCGCTGGCGGCGACGACGCTTGAATCGCTGGGCTCGGCGATGTTTCGAGGCTCGGCTGTCGGTAGGTCCCCGAGCAGTCATGTGTCGCCGCTGCGCGTAGGGTCGAGCAACAGCACGAAGCACGCAACGCCTCCCACCACAGCGGCAACGCCATAGCGGGAAAAGGACGGCTCGTCGAACAGCACGCCGCGAATCGACGCCGCGGTGCCTGCAAGCGCTGCAAAAACGGCGATTGCTGAAAATAGGATCCCGCCGTCCTAGCGGATCGTGATGTCCTCCAAGGCGATGATTAAAGCGGTAACGACATCATCGGTCAGAAGACCTCAGTGCTCTTGATCGGGGTCAAGCGGAACATCCACGACAGCACGACGCGTCGCGCTATACGCTTTAGCGGCGCGTTTATATATCCGGCAAAGAGGCAGCCCGCTCGACAACAGTTGGTCGGTGGGCCTCGCCGCGCCATCTTTGAGGCCGCCGACGATTTACGCGTCCAAGCGAGCATCGGCGCGGAGAAGGCGAAGCGTGCCGCGGCGCTTCATTGCACGAGCCAGGGCAACGCGCATCGCGTGAAAGCCAATGTGATCGTGCTTGTACAACGCGCAACTGTGTTTCAGCCCGAAGGTCGATGCATGGGGCGAGCTTGACGTGAGAGAGTTGTTCAAGCACCACATGCACGCGCCTTCGATGGCCTTCGCCCGCGGCGCTAATAAGCGCGAAGAATCGGCGTCCATAAGCGGCCGGTGAATCAGGTCAACCACTGAAACAACTTTAATCATGGAGCTTTCCAATCTACTCAATGGCTCCCGCTGGAAGTCGGACCGTCGCTGAAGCGCAACCGCATCGCATAAGTTCGGAAGCATCCCGAGAGCATCTGAGCCCGTGCGCCGTCACAAGGCAGGGCGCGCCCGGTATTCCGAAATGACCTGCATGACTCAACGCGCGACAGTGTCAGCCGTAGCTAAACTGGACAGCGCCCGGGCCAGCTCGGGAAGATTCCCAACGAAGCTGATGGGTCCATCGTAGTCAATCGCGTTGCGTTGCATGCCTCGCGGCTTGTCGTCGGGGTCTAGCACCATCGTGGTACCGCCAACGTCATGTATTGCCGCAAGACCGCGGCTGCCGTCTTCCAGAGCGCCGGACAGGATTACCCCGACCGCAGCGGCACCTGCTTCATGGGCCACAGACTTGAACAGAAGATCAATCGTCCGATTCCGGAAGCGGTTGCCCGCGCCGTCGAGCAGCACCGCACGTCTGCCAGCGCCAACTGTAATCGGCCGGTCAGGCTTACCTATGTAGCAGACGCCGCGATACAGAGGATCACCATCACCTGCTACAGCAATGGGAACCCGGCTCTTTTTCTGCAGCACCTCGCGCAGGAAGCTTTGCTGGTCGCACGGTCGGTGAAGCACCGCCAATATTACGGCGTTCATTGTCACCGGCCAGATTGCGAGCAGGTTCCTGAGGTCTTCGAGCCCCTGGCTGCCGCTCGCGCCAATGGCAACGATCCGGGCGGTAAGAGTGCAATCCATCAGTGCCTCCGTGCAGCGCGTTCGTTCCATGCATTGAGCGTATTGCGCTGGGGCGTTGCGAAGCTAAGGGATTTAGCGGTGCCATGCAGTACTCATGAAAGAGGAACGTGAGAGGCGCAACGAACAGGCGCGACCGCTGTAAGCACTATGTCATCGGGCCGTTCGGCAGGTTTGATCTGCGTCATGTTGATCATACGACGCGGCGGCACCGTTAGACTCTGCACTGCCACGCTACGACAAATTCCTGCCAGATGGAAACGGGCCATTACCGGATCGCGCCAGCGCCGTGCAATAGCCTTAATCCCGCATTCTCCAGCATAGCCGAACGCCGGATCGCAGCTTGGCTGGTTGATCCATCTCAATCCGATTGCAATTGTGAACCCCGGTAGTTCTTTCGAACTACGGCCAAGCGCAACGGCATAGTTCCAATGCCTCGCGCGTGTCCTCCACTCGGCGGATATTCATCCGCAGCCGGGCCGCCCACAATCGTGCTCAACCATTGGAGCGGCGACACACCATGAATCCCTTGCTTAACCCGATTTTCGACCAGAGCTGGCCACTGCAGGACGCCGCCGTGCTGATGTTCTGCATGTCCGTGGCGATCTGGCTCGCGTGCTTCGCGATGGAACTGCGCGAACACTCAACACGGCCGCGCCAGGATAGCTGCGGCCGGGCCGGCCGTTCAACAGGAAAATTGCAATGAACTCGCGGCCGATAGTATCGAGGCCAGGCCGCACGCTCGCGATCTGGTCCCCGGAAGACAAGGCGTTCTGGGAACGTGAAGGCGAAGCGATCGCGAGGCTCAATCTGTGGATCTCGGTCCCCGCGTTGTTCCTCGCGTTCGCCATCTGGCAGGTGTGGAGCGTCGTTGCGGTGAACCTGCCGACGCTCGGCTTTCGCTACTCGACCAATCAGTTGTTCTGGCTCGCGGCGGCACCCGCGCTGAGCGGCGCGACGCTGCGCATTTTCTATTCGTTCATGGTGCCGCTCGTCGGCGGCCGTCGCTGGACGGCGATTTCCACTGCCTCACTGTTGATCCCCGCCATCGGTATCGGTTTCGCGGTGCAGGACAACACGACCACGTATCCGACCATGCTCGGGCTCGCATTGCTGTGCGGCCTGGGAGGCGGCAACTTTAGCTCGAGCATGGCAAACATCAGCTTCTTCTTCCCGAAAGAGCGCAAGGGCTCCGCGCTCGGCGTCAATGCGGGTCTCGGCAACCTGGGGGTTTCGGTCGTGCAGTTCCTGAGCCCGCTCGTCGTCACCGCCGGCATCTTCGGCATCTTTGCCGGCCATCCGCAAAGCATCGTCAAGGCCGGACAGACCACGCTCGTGTGGACGCAAAACGCCGCCTTCGTCTGGGTGCCGTGGATCGCACTGGCTTCGCTCGCCGCGTGGTTTGGGATGAACGACCTCGTGGAAGCGAAGGCGTCGTTCGCCGAACAGGCAGTGATCTTCCGGCGCAAACACAACTGGCTGATGTGTGTGCTGTACCTTGGCACCTTCGGCTCGTTTATCGGCTATGCAGCGGGCTTTCCACTACTGATCAAAAGCCAGTTCCCCGGTGTGAATCCGGTCGCCTACGCATGGCTGGGACCGCTCGTCGGCGCCGCGGTGCGCCCCTTCGGCGGCTGGCTCGCCGACAAGCTGGGCGGTGCGCGCGTCACGCTGTGGAATTTCGTCGTGATGGCATGCGCGGTGGTCGGAGTGCTGACCTTCCTGCCGAGCGGCGCCTCGGCGGGCAGCTTCGCGGGTTTCTTCGCCAGCTTCCTTGTACTGTTTCTGACCACGGGCATCGGCAACGGCTCGACCTTCCGCATGATCCCGGTGATCTTTCTCACCTCGAAGCTGCGCGAGGTCGACCCGGTGAACCAGGAAGCGGTGCAGCGCGCG
Organism: Paraburkholderia sp. RL17-368-BIF-A; assembly: GCF_046054045.1. Taxonomy (NCBI): domain Bacteria; kingdom Pseudomonadati; phylum Pseudomonadota; class Betaproteobacteria; order Burkholderiales; family Burkholderiaceae; genus Paraburkholderia; species Paraburkholderia sp. RL17-368-BIF-A. The sequence continues at coordinate 249,607 of NZ_JARESN010000010.1, read as the reverse complement.
ACCCGGGAAGGCAATACCGAAGCCGCGGCCACGCTGGGGTTTGCCGCGGCGATGGCGGCTTACGGCGGCTTCTTCATTCCCAAGAGCTATGGCAGCTCCATTGCCCTCACCGGCAGCCCTCAAACGGCGCTGTACGTGTTTATCGCCTTCTATCTCATGTGCATTGCCGTGACGTGGTGGCACTACGCCCGCCGCAACGCACCGATGCCCTGCTGACCCCGGAGCCTGTTCCATGAGCCATTTTCTCGACCGATTGACCCACTTCGCGCTCCCCAGGGAGCAGTTTGCGGACGGTCACGGCGTCACCACCGGCGAAGACCGCACGTGGGAAGACACTTACCGTAATCGCTGGGCCCACGACAAGATCGTGCGCAGCACGCACGGCGTGAACTGCACGGGCTCCTGTTCATGGAAGATCTATGTGAAGGGCGGCATCGTCACGTGGGAAACGCAGCAGACCGACTACCCGCGCACCCGCTGGGAGATGCCCAATCATGAACCGCGCGGCTGCGCGCGCGGCGCGTCGTACTCCTGGTATCTGTACAGCGCAAACCGCGTGAAATACCCGATGGTGCGGGGACGCCTGCTCGAACGCTGGCGCGCCGCCTTGAAGGCGCAGGGCGATCCGGTCGCGGCGTGGGCCTCGATCGTCGAGAACCCCGAGGCGCGACGCGATTACCAGAAGGTGCGCGGCATGGGCGGCTTCGTGCGCAGCAGTTGGGACGAAGTGAACCGGATCGTCGCCGCCGCCAATGTTTATACGATCAAGAAGCACGGCCCGGACCGCATCATCGGCTTTTCGCCGATCCCCGCGATGAGCATGGTCAGCTATGCGGCAGGCAGCCGCTACCTGAGCCTGATCGGCGGCGTCTGCATGAGCTTCTACGACTGGTATTGCGATCTGCCGCCGGCAAGCCCGCAAATCTGGGGCGAGCAGACCGACGTGCCGGAATCGGCGGACTGGTACAACTCGTCCTACATCATCGCGTGGGGCAGCAATGTCCCGCAAACGCGCACGCCCGACGCGCACTTTTTCACAGAAGTCCGCTACAAGGGCACAAAAACCGTCGCGGTCACACCCGACTACAGCGAAGTGGCGAAGCTGTCCGACCTCTGGCTGCACCCGCGGCAGGGAACCGATGCTGCACTCGCGATGGCGATGGGACACGTCGCGCTCAACGAGTTCTACTTCAAGAAGCGCAGCGAATACTTCGACGGCTACGCGCGGCGCTACACCGACTTGCCGATGCTCGTGATGCTCAAGGCGCACACGCTGCCGGACGGGCGCGAGACCCTGGTGCCGGACCGCTACCTGCGCGCGAACGACTTCAACGGCAAGCTCGGGCAATCGAACAATCCCGAATGGAAAACCGTCGCGTTCGACACGAACGGGCGTGCCGTGCTGCCCAACGGTTCGATCGGTTTCCGCTGGGGCGCCGAAGACGGCGAGGACGCCGGCAAGTGGAATCTGGAGGAAAAGGAAGCACGTCACGCAGAGACAGCGACACTGAAGCTCTCGGTGCTGGAAGACGGCTCGCAGCCTTATGAAATCGTCGATATCGCCCTGCCCTACTTCGGCGGCGTTGCTTCACCGCATTTCACCGCCAATGAACTGGACGGACAAATCAATCACGTCAAGGCGCCGGCGGTACGCCTGCGCCTCGGCAAGGAAGGCGACTCGCGCGAAGCGCTGGTCGCCACCGTGTTCGATCTGCAAGCAGCGCAGTACGGCATCGACCGCGCCCTCGGCAGCGGCGCGGCCAGTTACGACGACAATGCTGCGTACACCCCTGCCTGGGCGGAGTCGATCACCGGCGTGCCGCGCGATCAGATCGTCACCGTGGCGCGAGAATTCGCCGCAAACGCGGACAAGACGCACGGGCGCTCGATGGTAATCATCGGCGCGGCAATGAACCACTGGTATCACGCCGACATGAACTACCGCGGCGTGATCAACCTGTTGATGATGTGCGGCTGCATCGGCCAGAGCGGCGGCGGCTGGGCGCACTACGTCGGCCAGGAAAAGCTGCGTCCGCAAACCGGCTGGACCGCACTCGCTTTCGCGCTGGACTGGATCCGTCCGCCGAGGCAGATGAACGGCACGAGTTTTTTCTATGCGCACACCGACCAGTGGCGCTATGAAAAGCTGAACATGGAGGAAATCGCTTCGCCGCTGGCGGACAAGCGTCTCTATGGTGGCAGCATGATCGACTACAACGTGCGTGCCGAGCGTATGGGCTGGCTGCCTAGCGCACCGCAGTTCAAAACCAACCCCTTGCAGGTGGCGAGGGAGGCGGCCGGGCACGGCATGGAAGCGAAGGACTATGTCGTGCAGGGGCTGCGCGAGGGCAGCTTGCAGATGAGTTGCGAAGATCCCGACGCGCCGCAGAACTGGCCGCGCAACATGTTCGTGTGGCGCTCGAATCTGCTCGGCTCCTCGGGGAAGGGCCACGAGTATTTCTGCAAGCATCTGCTGGGAACGGAAAATGGCGTACAGGGCAAGGACCTGGGCCGCGACGACGCGCGCCCTGTCGAGGTCCAATGGCACGACGAAGCGCCGGAGGGTAAGCTGGATCTTCTGGTGACGCTGGACTTCCGCATGAGTACCACTTGCCTGTACTCGGACATCGTCCTGCCGACCGCCAGCTGGTACGAGAAAAACGATCTCAATACGAGCGACATGCACCCGTTTATTCACCCGCTCTCGGCTGCGGTCGATCCGGTTTGGCAGGCGCGTTCCGACTGGGAAATCTACAAGGGGTTCGCGAAGGCGTTCAGCGAAGTCTGCGTGGGCCATCTCGGCGTCGAGCGCGATGTCGTGCTGACGCCGTTGATGCACGATTCGCCGGCGGAACTCGCGCAACCGTTCGAGGTAAAGGAGTGGAAGAAAGGCGAATGCGATCTCATTCCGGGCAAGACGGCACCGCAGATCGCAGTGGTCGAGCGCGACTACCCGAACGTCTTCAAGCGCTTCACGGCGCTAGGTCCGCTGATGAACAAGATCGGAAACGGCGGCAAGGGCATTGCGTGGAAAACCGAAACCGAGGTGACGCAACTCGGCCAGTTGAATGGCCTCACCCAGGACGACGGTCCGACCAAAGGCATGCCGCGCATCGTCACCGATATCGACGCCTGTGAAGTAATCCTGCAGCTTGCGCCTGAAACGAACGGTCATGTGGCGGTGAAAGCCTGGGAAGCGCTGTCGAAAGCCACCGGCCGCGAGCACAAGCATCTCGCGCTCTATCGCGAGGACGAGAAGATCCGCTATCGCGACGTGCAGGCGCAGCCCCGCAAGATCATCAGTTCGCCGACCTGGAGCGGCATCGAAAGCGAAACAGTCAGCTATAACGCCGGCTACACCAACGTTCACGAACTGATTCCGTGGCGCACGCTGACCGGACGCCAGCAGTTCTACCAGGATCATCCGTGGATGATCGCGTTCGGTGAAGCCTTCTCGAGCTATCGTCCGCCGGTGGATCTGAAGGCAACGGGCGACATGCATAACATCAAGCCCAACGGTCACCCGGAAATCGTGCTGAACTTCATCACGCCGCACCAGAAGTGGGGCATTCACAGCACCTACAGCGACAACCTGCTGATGCTCACGCTCAATCGCGGCGGCCCGGTGATCTGGCTCAGCGAAGATGACGCGAAGCGCGCCGGCGTTGAGGACAACGACTGGGTCGAGCTGTTCAACATCAACGGCGCTATTGCGGCACGCGCGGTGGTCAGCCAGCGGGTCAATTCCGGCATGGTGCTGATGTACCACGCACAGGAAAAGATCATCAATACGCCGGGTTCGGAGATCACAGGGGTACGCGGCGGCATTCACAACTCGGTCACCCGGATCGTGCTCAAGCCCACCCACATGATCGGCGGCTATGCGCAACTGAGCTACGGGTTCAACTACTACGGGACGATCGGCACCAACCGCGACGAATTCGTCGTGGTCCGCAAGATGAAAGACGTCGACTGGCTGGATACCCCACGCGGCGACGCGCTCGCGCGCGCCTATCAGCCCCAGGGCGAGAACCCCTGATCGATCGCCGGTCCCAAGGAGCCAAATCATGAAAATTCGCGCACAGATCGGCATGGTGCTGAACCTGGACAAGTGCATCGGCTGTCACACCTGCAGCGTGACCTGCAAGAACGTGTGGACGAGCCGGCCGGGCGTGGAATACGCCTGGTTCAACAATGTCGAAACGAAGCCGGGCATCGGCTACCCGAAGGAATGGGAGAACCAGGACAAATGGAACGGTGGGTGGGTACGCCATGCCGATGGTTCGATCGCGCCTCGCCAGGGCGCGAAGTGGAAACTGCTGATGCGCATCTTCGCCAATCCGAATTTGCCGCAGATCGACGACTACTATGAGCCCTTCACGTTCGACTACGATCATTTACAGAGCGCGCCGGAAATGAAAGCGGCGCCGACCGCCAGGCCGCGCAGCCTGATCACCGGCCAGCGCATGGAGAAGATCATCTGGGGACCGAACTGGGAAGAAATCCTCGGCGGCGAGTTCAGCAAGCGCAGCAAGGACCGCAATTTCGACGACATCCAGAAGGACATCTACGGCCAGTTCGAAAACACCTTCATGATGTATCTGCCGCGCCTGTGCGAGCACTGCCTGAACCCCGCATGCGTCGCGTCGTGCCCGTCCGGTTCGATCTACAAGCGCGAGGAAGACGGCATCGTGCTGATCGACCAGGACAAGTGCCGCGGCTGGCGCATGTGCGTAAGTGGCTGTCCGTACAAGAAGATCTACTACAACTGGAAGAGCGGCAAGGCCGAGAAATGCATCTTTTGCTATCCGCGCATCGAGGCCGGACAGCCGACAGTGTGCTCGGAAACCTGCGTCGGACGCATCCGCTATCTGGGCGTGCTGCTGTACGACGCGGACCGCATCGAACAGGCCGCGAGCGTCGAGCATGACAAGGACCTGTATGAGGCGCAGCTCGGCATTTTTCTGGACCCGCACGATCCCGAAGTGATGGAACAGGCCCGCAGGGACGGCATACCGGAGAACTGGCTCGATGCCGCGCGCGCGAGTCCGGTGTACAAGATGGCGGTGGACTGGAAGGTGGCGCTACCATTGCACCCCGAATACCGCACGTTGCCGATGGTCTGGTATGTGCCGCCGCTCTCGCCGATTACCGCTGCCGCGAACGCGGGCCACATGAGCGCGAACGGCGAAATCCCCGACGTGAACCAGTTGCGCATCCCGGTCAAATATCTCGCAAACCTGCTTACCGCGGGCGACACGAAACCCGTCGTGCGCGCCCTCGAACGGATGCTCGCCATGCGCACGTATCAGCGCGGCAAGCATGTGGACGGCTGGGAAAACCACGCCGCGCTGCAACAGGTGGGTCTCAGCACCCACGAAGTCGAAGACATGTACCGCACGATGGCGATCGCCAATTACGAAGACCGTTTCGTGATTCCGACCACGCACCGCGAGTATGCGGAGAACGCCTTTAACGTGCGCGGCGGTTGCGGGTTCAGCTTCGGCAACGGCTGCTCAGATGGGGTGACGGACACGAGCCTGTTCGGCAGCGAAAAGAAGCGCACCATTCCCATCAAGGCCGAGGTCTGAACGATGTCCACTCAAGCCCTTCATCCTGCCGCGCATGCCACGACGCTACGCGTGCTGGCGCATCTGCTCGACTATCCCGACGCTGCGCTGCGTGAGCATTTACCCGACCTGCGCGCGGCCTTGCACGCACAGCGCACGCTGAGTGCCGCGCGGCTCGGCGAACTCGATGCGTTGGTCGATCAGCTTCTAAACGCCACCGGCTTCGACGCCGAGGCCGTCTACGTCGACCTCTTTGACCGCGGGCGCGGAACCGCACTGCACCTGTTCGAGCACGTCCACGGCGATTCGCGCGACCGCGGCCCGGCGATGATCGATCTGATCAAGACCTATGAGGAGGCGGGACTCTATCTCGCCTCCGGCGAACTGCCGGACCATCTAACCGTGGTGCTGGAATACGCGTCGACGCAACCGCCGCTAGCGGCCGCCGCTTTTCTGCGGGAGGTCGCGCACATCCTGCGCAGCATCTTCAGCGCGTTGACGAGGCGCGAGAGCGCCTACGCCTGCGTGCTGGCCGCGCTGCTGGACCTTGCCGGCGAACCGACGAAGCTCGTCGAGGTTGCCGCCGAGCCCTTGCTCGACGAGACGTGGAGTGAGCCTGCCGCCTTTGGCGACTGTTCGTCCGAGGGGCAACGCAGTCCTGGCGAAGCGCAACCTGTGCGTATCGTCAGAACGCCACGCCAGCCGCAAGCCGGTCAACCCGCGCATGGAGCGTCCACATGAACATCGCCGCCCACACTTTCTTGTTCAGCGTCTATCCGTACATTTGCCTCGCCGTGTTCCTGCTGGGCAGTCTCGCACGCTTCGATCGCGACCAGTACACGTGGAAAAGCGATTCGTCGCAGCTTCTGCGCACCGGGCAATTGCGCTGGGGCAGCAACCTGTTTCATATCGGCATCCTGTTCCTGCTGTTCGGGCACACGGTAGGCCTGCTGACACCGCATTTCCTCTACGAGCCATTCATCAGCGCGCAGCACAAGCAACTGCTGGCCATCATCACGGGCGGGACGGCCGGCCTGATCTGCTTCACCGGTCTTTGCTTGCTGCTGCACCGGCGCATCTTCGATCCGCGCATCCGTCTCACGAGCCGCCGGACCGATCTGGCGATCCTCGTCATCCTCTGGGCGCAGCTCTGCCTCGGCTTGCTGACGCTGCCCTACTCGTTTGCCGACCGGGCTGATGCGCATACCATGCTGGCGCTCGCCGACTGGGCGCAGCGCGTCGTGACGTTCCGCCCCGACGCAAGCGGTCTGCTTGCCGTCGAGTGGCCGTTCAAGGTGCATATCGCGCTCGGCATGACCATCTTCCTGCTGTTCCCATTCAGCCGGCTGGTCCATGTGTGGAGCGGCTTCGCATCGGTCTCGTACCTGGTCCGCCCTTATCAACTGGTGCGCTCCCGGCGCCTGAACGTTCCGGCCGGTCATCAACAGCCGCGTCGCAGAATCTGACTCGCAGGAGGGACGAAACATGCAACAGGACCTGTCCGTTGTCGCAACCGTCAATGGGATTGCGCTGCATGACACTGGCGACATGCTGTCTGCCGAGGATTTACGCCAGCGTGCGTGCATCGAACTGCTGCGCCAGTCCGCCATCGAGGCAGGTCTGCTCGCCGCGGACGACCCGCTGCCCACTGACGGCGCCATCAGCGTCGCCGCCTCAGAGGCGATCGACGCGTTGCTCGAGCACGCCTTGCAATTGCCCGAACCGACCGACGACGCCTGCCGTCGCTACCATGCGGCGCATCGGAACCGCTACGCCGTCGGCGAGCGGATGCGTGCGCGCCACGTTTTGTTCGCCGTCACGCCCGGCGTCGATATCGGCGCGCTGCGCAAACGCGCCGAAGCGTGCCTGCTGGATCTACGCTGCGAGGATGCCGCAGCAGACGACCGCTTCGCGCGCGTGGCGCGGGACCTGTCAAATTGTCCAAGCGGCGGCGTGGGCGGAAACCTCGGCTGGCTGCGCGCCGACGAATGCGCGCCCGAGTTCGCAAAAGAACTGTTTGGCCGGCCTGACATCGGCGTATTGCCGCAGCTCGTGCACAGCCGCTTCGGCCTGCACGTGGTCGAGGTCGTGGAGCGGGAGGCCGGTGCCGTGCGCGACTTCGAGGCGGTGCGGGAAGCGGTCGAGCAGGCACTGCGCCAGCAGACCTTCGCCACGGCGCTTCGTCAGTACGTCAGCCTGCTCGCGGGCCGGGCCGATATCGCCGGAGTGGATCTCGATGCCGCGGCCACGCCCCTCGTCCAGTAGCCTTTGAGCACGCGCCCGCCTGTCGCGATTGTGCCGGCTCTGCATTTCGGCGGAGGAGCGACATGCCGTTGATCGACTTTTATCCGCTGCTCAAATTCAGCCATGTCTCGCTGGTGAGTTGCAGCGGCGCCTTTTTCGCGGTGCGCGGCGGTGCGGTGCTGACGGGCCGGGTCTGGCCGATGCGCAGCCACTGGCGGATCCTCAGCTATGTCATCGACTCGCTGTTGCTGGGCGCAGGCGTCACGTTGTGGCTCATGCTGCGCCTGAACCCCGTGCGCGACGCGTGGCTCGGCATGAAGCTTCTGCTGCTTGTGCTGTACGTCTTCACCGGTTCGCTCGCCGTCAAGCGCGGACGCACGATGGTCCTCCGCGGCGTCGCGTATGGATGCGCACTCAGCTTGTACCTCCTGATCGCGTCCATTGCGCTCGCGCACAATCCGCTCGGTTTGCTGGCGCGCTGATAGCCGTGACCTTCGCTCCAGTTTTCCGGGCATCGCCCGGCGCTGGTTTCGCAATAGCATCGGGAAATGCGCCGCCACGCCAAGTCGAACCATGGAACCCGCTTCGAATTGATCTGGATCAGTGCTTTCGGGTGGCCCGCCAGTGACTATGTCGCTTAAGCTATCGGGCGCCGCGGAGCCCGTCTTAACCGTCTGGAGCGATCCAGAAACGCACATGAACAGATTCCGGACACTGGCCGCCAAGCTCGGCGTCATCGGCGGCATACTGCTGCTGGTGGCGTTCGCCTCCATCGGCTACACGCTTTGGGCAAGCTGGCAACTGGAGGGCGGCGCGGCCGCCGTCAATGAAGCAGGACGCATGCGCATGCAGACGTGGCGGCTCGCGCAGACGCTTGCGAGTGGGGACACGCTCCTCGCGAAGACCCAGGTCGCCCAGTTCGATCAAAGCATCATGCTCTTGCGCGACGGCGACCCGTCGCGGCCACTGCTCATGCCGCGCGATGGCGCCTCGACAGCGGCCTTCGCCGACGTGCAGCGCACCTGGCAGATAGTAAGGTCGGCGTGGATCACTTCGCCCGCGCCGGGCCCAATCGAAGCCTCCAAACAGGCTGAAGCCTTTGTCGGGCACATCGACGCCCTCGCGTCCGCGATCGAAGCGCGCCTAGCTTATCTGACCACAATCCTGAACCTGCTGCAGGTTCTCATGATCGGGCTGACCATCGCGAGTGCCGTGACGCTGCTCTACTCGGCGTATCTGTTCGTCTTCAATCCACTCGAGCGGCTCAGAACCGGCCTCACGCGCGTGCGCGAGGGCGATCTGTCGGCGCGGGTCGCGGTCGAATCGGGCGACGAGTTCGGCGCCGTCTCGGAGGGCTTCAACGAAATGACGGAAACCTTGCAGGAGCTCTACCAGAATCTCGAGGTCAAGGTCGAGGAGAAGACTGTACGGCTCGCCACGCAGCACGCGCGACTGACTGCGCTGTACGAAGCGAGCGCGTTTGCGGCGCACGCCTCGACACTGGACGAGCTCGCCGATGGTTTCGCGAGGCAGGCGAGACGCGCCGCGAAGGCGGACGCATCGGCGATTCGCTGGTCCGACGAAGCGAACCTGCGTTATCTGCTGGTCGCATCGGACGGACTTCCCCGCAATGTGGTCGACCGCGAACAGTGCATTCCGACCGGCGGTTGCCATTGCGGCCAGGCCGTGGCGCACGCGGACACGCGCGTGATCCCGATCCGGCTAAACGGTACGGGGCCGCTGCACGACTGCGGACAAGCGGGCTTCACGACTGTCATCAGCGTTCCCGTACAACTGCAGGAGCGCATGATCGGCGAGATGGATCTGTTCTACCGTGAGCCAACTACGCTCACTGACGAAGACCGCACGTTGCTGGAAACGATGGCGAGCCATCTGGCTGTCGCAATCGAAGGGCTCAGGGCTGGCGCGCTCGAACGCGAAGCCGCGGTCGCCGCGGAGCGAAGCCTGCTCGCGCGGGAAATGCACGACTCGATCGCGCAAAGCCTCGCGTTCATGAAAATCCAGACCGCTCTGCTGCGCGGCGCGCTCAAGCACGCCGACGCGCCGAGCATCGAACGCACGATCGGCGAGCTCGAAGCCGGCATTCACGAAAGCCTGTCCGATGTGCGCGAACTGCTGATGCACTTCCGCACCCGCACCAACGCCGAGGACATCGTTCCTGCGCTGCAGACCACCCTGAAAAAGTTCGAGCATCAGACAGGATTGATCACGCATCTGTCGATCGAAGGTACGGGTGTTCCGTTGCCCGCCGACGTGCAAGTGCAGGTGCTGCATGTCGTACAGGAAGCGCTGTCCAACGTGCGCAAGCATGCGCAGGCGCACGAAGTATGGCTCGACGTTCAGCAGACGCCGCAGTGGCGCGTGGAAGTCCGGGACGACGGCTGTGGCTTCGCGACGGAGGCGACCGCACTGGACGAAACACACGTGGGTTTGCGCATCGTGCAGGAACGGGCCGAGCGCATCGGCGCCGACGTCGAAATCGCGTCGGTGCCAGGCTCGGGCACCTGCATCGTGCTGACGCTGCCCGAACGCAGGAGAGTGGCAGCATGACCGGACATAAACAGATTCGCGTTCTCGTGGTCGACGACCACTCGCTTTTCCGGCGTGGCGTGGTTGCGCTCCTGACGGCGGATTCGCGATTCGTCGTGGTGGCCGAGGCCGGCGATGCCGGTGAAGCCTATCGACGCGCTGCCGAGACGCAGCCCGATGTCATCCTTCTCGACAACCATCTGCCGGGCGTGAACGGCGTAGACGCAATCGCGGGATTGAGGGAAGCAGCGCCGCTCGCGCTAGTGCTGATGCTGACTGTCAGCGAGGACGCGCGCGACTTGGCTGCCGCGCTGCGTAGCGGCGCGCGCGGCTATCTGCTCAAGACTGTGGACAGCGACGGCATGGCCGCCGCGATCGTCGGAACCATGGCGGGCGAATCCGCGATCAGCCCGGAGATGACGGGTAAGCTGGTGACCGCGTTTCAGTCACTGCAAAGCGCGGCAAAAGCGGATGACGCTTCGGCCGGGCAGGACCCGATTCATAGTCTGTCCGCGCGCGAGGACGAAATTCTTGGCTATATCACGCGGGGCAGGACCAACAAGGAAATCGCGCGAGCGCTGAACATTGCCGAAGCGACGGTGAAGATCCATGTGCAGCACATCCTCCGGAAATTAAAGCTCAGTTCGCGCGTGCAAGCGGCCGCCTATGCGGTCGCTCGGGCAGCATGATCGCGGCGGGTGGAAGAGACGCAGACGCGCGCGTCGGCAAAAAGGGCTTCACGACTGGTCTCATGCATCCCTGCGCGCATTCCGGGAATTCGCGGCGATCTCCTGACTTCGCGACGACTCCTGAGCCAGGCGGTAATGGGCGTCAGCCACGGTTCGACGTGTCCATCTGAGTCATGTCAACAATCGCAGCGTGGGAACCCGAAATCGGGCCCGGGTGCGGCTTAAGATGTACGCAATCTGTATCTCTGGAGAAGCATGATGGAGACCGGCGAACCTGCCTCATTGAATTCGTCGCGCGATGCCGGCGCGCTGCCGGTCCTGCGACTCGGCTTTCGGCCGTTCTATCTTGGCGGCGCCGCCTTTGGGATCATCGCCGTCGCACTGTGGCTGCTCGCGCTGCACGGCTATCCCGTTGCAGGCCGCTCGACAGCGATGAACGGGATGATATGGCATGTCCACGAGATGATCTTCGGCTTCGTCGCCGCGATCGTCGTCGGTTTCCTGCTCACGGCGGTACGCGCATGGACCTCGCTCGATACGCTGCGGGGGCCCTCGCTCGGATGGCTTTGGCTGCTGTGGGCCGGCGGCCGCGTGCTGCTGTGGCTCGCCCCGCAACCGCTCGCTGCGTTAGTCGACACCGCCTTTCTCCCGGTTGCCGCCATCGTGCTGCTGCGCGTGCTGCTCGCCGCGCGCAATCGCCGCAATCTGTTTCTGCCCGTGGCGCTGGCCGCGCTCGGCTTGCTGAATGCGCTTTTCCACTGGTGGCTGTGGCACGGCCGCGCGGACCTCGCGTTGCGCGCCGCTTATGCGGCAACCGGCCTCGCGATCATGTTCGTGACGGTCATCGCCGGACGCGTGATCCCGATGTTCACGATGAACGCGATGCCTGGAGTCTCGGCAAAACGCTGGAAGTCCGTGGAAATGCTCGCCGCGCCGACCGTCATCGTGGCGTTGATTGCCGATGCTCTCGCCGCGCCCTCCGCGTTAATTGTCGCCAGCGCAGGCATTGCAGCCGCGATCAACGCGGCGAGAATCGCAGGCTGGCATTCGTGGCTAGTCCTTTCACGGCCAATTCTCTGGATTCTTCATGCAGCCTACGCGTGGATTCCCGTCGGCCTTGTGATGCTCGCGTTGGCGGCAACCGGAATCGTGCCGCACTCTCTTGCGATTCACGCGCTAACGGTTGGGGCAATGGGCTGCGCGATCATCGCAATGATCACACGCACTGCGCTCGGTCATACAGGACGAATGTTGGTCGCGGGCCGCGCAGAAATCGCGAGCTATTGGCTGATGATCGCGGCCGCCCTTCTGCGCGTCTTTGGGCCCTTGTTAGCCGTTAGTGCAACGGGCGCATGGGTCGATGCGGCGGCCGTTTGTTGGATAGCAGCGCTGGTCCTTTACCTGTTGAAATACGCGCCTTATCTGACTGCGCCCCGCGTGGATAGGAAATCGGGTTGACATGCGCCGCACCACCATCTGCATGCGACCAGATTGAAAAGGCTGCGCTGCGGGCGGACTTTCAGGTGTCTAGGCCTGCTGCGTTCACAGAGCCTGACGCGACGTGAAAACGAACGCGCGGGTCTCTGACCGTCGGCGACCTACGGCGCTCCGATCGGTTCGCGCTGCGGGAGGAGCGTGCCCTATCGCCGGGCGATATGCGTTGGTTCTCTCGCGACGTCGCACCTCTTGCGTGCTTTGCCGACGTTGACAGGTTGATTGGGCTACTGCAACTTGAATAACCATCGGAAGAACTGCGAGCGCGGTGCGACAGGACTAGGGGTCCAAAAAACGACTAACCGCACATTTTTGGCTACTCGATTCGCGGCTTGGCGTTGTTCGTTTAGTACTTCTGACACCTTCCACTGCCGGAAGTCGACTTTTGTCGGGCGCCTCAGAGGTCCAAGCGGTTCAACTCATCGGAATCGCCCCCCATCGCTTTACATACGTCGCGCATAAATTCCGCGCTCAGCGCGTCGCACTCGGGCGAGCCGAAGGCAACGTCTTCGGGGTTTTTCCTGCCTCTGGCCCGACGCATAATGCGTACTGTTGAAGTCAGGGCCGCCATCTCCTGGAAAAGCGGATGCTCGGAGCCAATACGACGGTGTCTATCCATGATTTATATCCTGTTAGGCTCACGAATACTTTAGACGATTCGTGCCATAAGGCAAACGGAAAAGCGCCGCTGACCTTCCGCATGCGGCTTTCACGCTCTCCGCTCACCTCCCGTTCTTATAGTCGCTTATTGTCGATGTGGGTCACGTGTGTTTTTGCCGCGGCCGCGGCACCATGCGCTCGTCTCTGATATAACGCGTGCTTTCCAAGTGGCGAGAGACGGTCGCGGCTGGCACTCGATCCGGAGAGAGCGCTCAGCATATTGGTCACGCGATGAAATCCCAGCAAACATGCCTCCACATAGCCTGCACCGCACCTCGGGGACGCGAATTGCATTAGCGGATGGAAAAGCGCGGTCACCGTGCATCGGACCTGCTGCCAACGTCCGCTCTTCACGACAAACCCAGCAGCCGGGCCGCGATCTGCATATGGCGCGTCATGGGAGCTGGCGCGTCTTGACTTGACTTACCCGGCAAAAACGCTATCACTGACGTGTGGCACCACTGGACATGCGGCATGCCTTCCGGACCTCGCCATCGAGCAGGACCCGTCGTGCGCCTATGTGCCGCGCAGTACATCCGCATGTCGACCGACCATCAGGAATATTCGCCGGTACTCCAGCGGCAGGCTATCGCCGAGTACGCACGCGCACACAACATCCACGTCGTTACCGATTATGAGGACGCCGGTATCAGCGGGCTGACCTTCCGGCAGCGGCCTGCGCTTGTGCAGCTTCTGCTCGACGTTGAAAACCCCAAACGCAAGTTCAGCAAGGTGCTGGTCTTCGACGTAAGCCGATGGGGACGCTTCCAGGATGTCGACGAGGCGGCGTTCTATGAATACGCGTGCAGGCGCGCGGGTGTCGAAGTCATTTATGTGGCCGAGTCTTTCGCAAATGACGGAAGTCCGGCGACATCCGTCATCAAGGCACTCAAGCGGGCGATGGCCGCGGAATTCAGCCGGGAGATGTCCCGCAAGGTGTTCCTGGGGCAGTGCCTTAACGCTCAACGCGGATTTCATGCCGGTGGGCCGCCCGGCTACGGACTGCAGCGCATCCTTCTTGACGGCAAGCGCGAGCAGAGACGTCCGCTTGGTCAGTACGAGTACAAGAGCGTGCAAACCGACCGTGTCGTCATCGCACCTGCACCGGCGACCGAGGCGTCGCTCGTCAGGAAGATGTACGAATGGTATGCAACGCAACCGGTGACCGGGGCGGGTATCGCGAGGCGGCTCAATGAGTTTGGCCTGCGCAACCGTCACGGGCGCCCCTGGCAGGCGCAGAACATCCGCCGGATTCTTCGCAGTGAGGCGTATATCGGCACGAACGTCTACAGCCGGACCTCGTCAAAACTTGACGGCAAGTGGGAGCAGGTGCCCCAGCACGACTGGATACGCGTTGAGGATGCGTTCGAACCAGTGGTGGAAAGGCGTGTATTCGCTTCCGTCCAGAAACGAATGAATTCCGCCCGGCGCAAACCCACACGTGAGGAAATTCTCGATGGCCTGCACAAGGTCATCAGGCGGGCCGGCGAGCTCAATCAGGCCACGCTGAGACGTTATCGCAGCGCCCCGTCCGTTGAGCAGGTCATGCGGGAGTTCGGTAGTCTCTACGACGCGTATGAGGCAGTCGGGTATGTGCCGAAGCTGGCCCCGGAGCGCTCTGCGAACAGGCACGCAGAGAGAAAAATTGAACAACAGGTCTCGCAGGTCGCCATTCAGACGTTGCAGTCCCACGGCCACGAAGTCCGTTACGAAAAGCACACCAGCACATTTTGCGTCGACAACTGGCTGAGACTGAACCTTGCCGTTCGCAGCCCGTGGCTCATCGGCGGCCACCTGCCCTATTGGGTCGCACGTTGGCCGGACAGCTTCCCTGTCGACTTCCTTGTCTATGGCCGCATTGAACGGGCAGGCACAGACCTGCTCGACTTCCATATCTTCCCGCGAGGCAGTCTGGTGCCTGGAGCATTCACCGTTGTCTGCCGCCACGGACAGACGCATTTCGGCATGTACCAGCGGCCCGACCTGCGCTCACTGCTGGCTATCGCCGAGCGCGTACCCCTCGCAATAACGCCGGTTGATGGCACGACCGGGAGCGGACAATGAAGCCGGCACACGGCGGTGCACGAAGTGTCGCGGGGAAAGCTGCACCTGGTGGTCGGCATGACAAGACGGTGCCTCATACGCCAGGCGCGCGCGGTCGCCCAACTTCGGAGTCGAAGGCGCAATCGGTTCTGACACAGGAACTGCGCAGACAACGCAACATCGTGAGTCGCATGAGCGATACCGACCGCGAAGTTACGGTGGTACTCGACACTCTGAGCGAGCTGATGCGTGACCAGGGGTTCGTCGCGCTAATGAACACCCGGGGCTTCACGACGCTTCCCCGGCTTCTTCACGAGCGCCTGACCGGCTGTCCGTGATGAAGAAAGTGCAGCGTCCACGATTCATATGCCGCACCGTTAGCTCAGGCAATCCGGTGCCCGTGAATCTCTGCCCCGAAGCCGCAGCGATGGTGGCGGAACAAACGCTGCCAGCACGGACAGCGCAGGCGCTCGAGAAAATGTCCCCGGCGCGCCAGGTTGAGGCCGTCTCCATGATGGTCCGGCAGGACAATCTCACCGGCGATTTCGCTCGCGCACTGCTGGCAGCGACGCCCGCGAGCATGCGCGTAGATGCTGCGCATGGTCACGTTTCGCATCCTGATTGCGTGCGTCGACTGGGTGGCATCGTGCAACGACTCACCGCACTACAGCAGGATGCGCAATGCCTGCGGTCTCGCCATGACGAGAACCTGCTATTGCTGACTTTGGCTGCCGGTTGGGCCAGAGGATGGGTTCGCGACGCCGTCATCGCGCAATGGCTTAAGGCGCGCCGACCCGATTACGCTGCGGTGCTGGAGCGCCTTGTACAGGACGCGGACTACGCGATTGTGCCGGGCCGCCGCATGAAGCTTGCCTACGAAGTTGCCGGCGGCATGGTAGCTGCCGCGCATCGAAGCAAACGACGCAAAAGAAGGTGTCTCTAGGCAGTGAAAATTTGCTTCAGAAGGAGCCCGAATCAACCAGGTGCGTGAGGCAGTGCTGGTAGATTTCCCGCGCCAGGGGCGAGCGGAAGTCGAGCCGCAGGTTTTCGCAAAAGAGCGCCGGGACGGATTTGGGCGTCACGGCCGGTTGCAATGTCTTCTCGAGACGTCGGGCGATATCCACTGCCTGGGCGGACAGCATCACGCGCTGCATGACATCGGCGCCTCCCCCGTTCGTTTTGAGCCAGAGCTGCGTTGACTCGACGACATGCTCGACCGACAGCCATTCGCCCGTCATCTGCCGGGCAAGCAGATGCGCTGCGACGAGGTAGGCAAGCAGTTCCGCGCGGGCGCGCAGGTCAAGGTTAAGCGGGTTGTTCACTCTGTCGCATCAGCCATAGTTCGGTTAAACGGAGTCAGGCGGCCAGCCGATGCTTGTAGTATGGCCGGTCCCTGTCGTCCAGTATCGCGTACATTGCCTCGAGGTTCGACGGGTCAGGGTTGAGCCAGGCGTCGACGTTTTCCGGCTTGATGGGGATGATGCACCGGTCGTGACCGGCAGCTGCAATCTCCGGTGGCGGCTCGTCGGTGATAGCGGCGAACGAGAGTAAGTCGGGCTCACCGGGCGCAGTCCATCGCGACCAGAGGCAAGCCACGTGCATCAGTTCGCCGTTTGCCGGACGGAATTCGAGCACTACGTTCTCGTCGCGCTCGTGCGTCTCGAGAAGCGTGCCTTCAAATTTGGCTTTGCTCACGTTCTCGTAAAAGACCTCGACCAGCAGAATGCCGTGAGTATGTCCAAAGCACGGTTTCCAGAATCCTTGCAGGCTGTCCCTGCGGGCGTTATAGGTTCCGGGGAATTTGATATCGTAAGACGCCGGTTTGCCTGCAATGCGGCATTGATAACGCATCGGCTTGACGACGCGCTTTCCCTTTTCTGAAATCATCACGGGCGCGTAGTGACCTGGGAAAATGCGCGAGTCCCGCGGTTCAGGCTCCGTGCGCTGGAGGTCGTCAATTCTGGCTTTGGCCCAGGCAATCTTGTCGGTCGCTATGCGCCGACTTTCGGTGGCCGCCTTCGTAATTTTCGTCTGCAGCGTACGCTCGGCATCGGCCAGCCGCTTGCGCTGTTTGAACAGTTCCTGCTCGAGCTTTGTCGCCTGTGCAGCATTGAACCGGCCGATGAGGGTAGCGATTTCTCGTTCCGCTTCGTTCTCTGGTTGCGCGAATGCGGCCTCCACGGCCTTCGGTACCTTCGCCTTGCTGATGTCTTCGGCCCGCTCAAAAAACAGGCGCGCAAACTCATGAATGTCCATGATGGCGCCGAAGGTCCGCACAAATTTTCGGTAGTCCGCGACTATCTGGGCCGAGTAGCACATCGGTTCCTCCGGTATCCCTCACATGAGTGGGCCGCTGATGAAGGGCCTTTGGCTGGAATCTACACCGAATCTACACCTTTACTGCTCGCCGGCGGTCGGCGTCGGCAACCGCATGAAGCGGCCAAGCGTCAGCAGAAATTCCTGCTGACAGAATGCAGGCCGCCCAGCAGATGCGACATGTCGACGAGCCGCTGCGCTACCAGATGGCGCACTTCGCCCTGACACTGCCAGACCCCGTAGACGGCGAGCAGCGACGCACTGAGCGCCTCCTTGCGCTGCTTCTCGAGCAGACTCGGCCAGATGATGACGTTCACGTTGCCCGTTTCGTCTTCAAGCGTAACGAACACCACGCCCTTGGCCGTGCCAGGCCGCTGGCGCACGGTGACGAGACCACAGCCGCGCGCAAGCCGGCCGTCCCGGTAGGTGCGCAACGTGGCCGCGGGCATGAGGCGATTGGCGAGCAACTGCGGGCGCAACAGTTCCAGCGGATGACGACCGAGCGTCAGGCCCACCGAGCGATAGTCCGCCACGATGTCGTTCGCTTCCGAGGGCGCGCCGAGTTCCGGCGTTTCATCCTCGACGGCCGCGGCGGCCAGCATGTCTTTCTCAGGGACAGCGGCCACCGACTGCCAGAGCGCCTCGCGCCGGTTGCCGGCAAGCGCGGCGAACGCATTCGCGTCGGCGAGAATATGCAGGTCCCGACGGTCGAGCGCCGCGCGGCGCGCGAGGTCCTTCACGCTCGCGAAAGGCCGTACCGCGCGCGAGTTCTCAATCCGCTCGGCCGTGCCTTCCTTCATGCCACGCAGCAGCGAGAGACCCAGGCGCACTGCGGGCCGCTTCTCGTTGGCCATACGTTCCAGGGACGAATTCCACCCGCTAATGGTCACATCGACCGGCAGCACCTTGACGCCGTGGCGCTGCGCATCCTGCACGAGTTGCGACGGTGAATAAAAGCCCATCGGCTGGCTGTTGAGCATCGCGGCGAGAAATGCCTCAGGCTCGTGACATTTCAGCCAGCTGCTCGCGTACACGAGCAGCGCGAAACTCGCCGCATGGCTTTCCGGAAAACCATACTCGCCGAAGCCCTTTATCTGTTCGAAGATGGCTTCGGCAAACGCAAGGTCATAACCCCGCTCCTGCATCCCAAGGACGATGCGGTCATAGTATTTTCCGAGGCCACCCTTGCGCTTCCACGCGGCCATTGCGCGGCGCAGCTGGTCTGCCTCGCCCGCGGTGAAGCCCGCGGCGAGAATGGCCACCTGCATCACCTGCTCCTGGAAAATCGGCACGCCGAGCGTGCGACCCAGTGCGGTCTTCAGTGCATCGCTCGGATAGGTGACCGGCTCAAAGCCCTGGCGGCGGCGCAGATAAGGATGAACCGCTCCGCCCTGAATCGGACCCGGCCGCACGATGGCCACTTCAATCACGAGGTCGTAAAACGTGCGCGGTCGCATGCGTGGCAGCATCGACATCTGCGCGCGCGATTCAATCTGAAAGACGCCGACCGTGTCGGCGGCCGAAATCATGTCGTAGGTGGCCTTGTCTTCCGCGGGAATGTCCTGCATCTCGAAGCGCTCACCGCGCTGCTCCGACACGAGGTCGAGCGTGCGGCGGATGGCTGAGAGCATGCCAAGCGCGAGTACATCAATCTTGAGCAGTCCGAGCGATTCGAGGTCGTCCTTGTCCCACTGGATGACGCTACGTTCGGGCATCGCGGCATTCTCAACGGGAACGAGCCGCGTGAGCTTGCCGCGGCTGATGACGAAGCCGCCTGAGTGCTGCGACAGATGCCGCGGAAAGCCATACAGTTGCGCGGCGAGCGTGGCCCACGCGCGGATGAGCGGCGTGTCTGGATTCAACCCGCATTCCTCGAAGCGTTTCAGCAGGTCGGCACTGTTATCGAACCAGTGATGCGACTTGGCGACCGCATCGACTATCTGCATATCGACACCCAGCGCCTTGCCCGTTTCGCGCAAGACGCCACGCGCACGATACGTCGAAACCGCAGCGGCAATCGCCGCGCGGTCGCGACCGTACTTGCGATAGATGTACTGAATCACTTCTTCGCGCCGCTGATGCTCGAAGTCGACGTCGATGTCAGGCGGCTCCCCGCGCTCTTTCGAGATGAAGCGCTCGAAAAGCATGTTGCCGCGTGCGGGGTCCACCTCCGTGACACCGAGGCAGTAGCACACTGCGGAATTGGCCGCCGACCCTCGCCCCTGACACAGGATGTGCTGACTGCGCGCAAAGCGCACCAGGTCGTAGACCGTCAGAAAATACGGCTCGTACTGCAGGTCGCCAATCAGTTCAAGCTCGTGCTCAATCTGCTCCTGCACGTGATGCGGAATGCCCGACGGAAAGCGCCGCTGTGCGCCGATGTACGTCTCCTGTCGCAGATAGGCGGCGGGCGTGAATCCGGGCGGCACCAGTTCGTCCGGATACTCGTAGCGCAATTCGTCCAGGGAGAACGTGCAGCGCGCGGCAATGTCGACCGTTGCGGCAAGCGCATCCGGTGAATACAGATTGGCGAGCCGCAAGCGCGAGCGCAGATGCTGCTCGGCATTGGGCGCGAGGTCGTAGCCGCATTCATGAACCGGCTTGCCGACCCGGATGGCGGTTATCGTGTCCTGCAGGGGTTTCCTCGAGCGCACGTGCATCAGCACTTCGCCGAGTGCGACCACCGGCACGTCGCGGTTGCGCGCGACGAACTCCACCGCGCCACGGTGAATGTCGTCCATGGCGCGCTGATGCAGCACGAGACCGACCCATGCGCGCCCCGGAAATGTCTCGTCCAGCCATTCGACCTGCGCGTCGAGCACGTCTTCCTTTGCGGCGAAGCTCGGTACCAGAATAGCCAGGCAATCCGGCACGCCCAGCAGGTGCCGGTATTCCTTGTCGGGCCGCGACAGGTCTTGTGGCGTGAGCCGGTATTCGCCTTTCGGCGCGCGCGTGCGGGCGAGCGTGATGAGCTCGGAGAGGTTGCCATATCCTTCGCGATTTCTGACAAGCAGGATGAGTCCGAATGCCGGCGAACCGTCCGCGTTCACCAGACGGAAGTACGAGCCGACGATGAACGGCAGCTTCGCTTCTTTCGCCGCCACGTGCGCCCGCACGACGCCAGCGAGCGAACATTCGTCGGTAATCGCGAGCGCCGAATAGCCGAGCTGCGCGGCGCGCTCAGCGAGTTCCTCCGCGTGCGAGGCACCGCGCAGGAACGAGAAGTTCGACAGGCAGAAAAGCTCGGCATACGCCGGCAGCATGGTGAAGGTGGTGTCCACGGCGCGTCATCCAAAGAGGCCGTGCAGGAACCAGCGCTGGTCTTCTTCGGCGTCACGGCTGCTCACGCGCTCGCGGTAAATCCAGTAACAGCTCTGGTCGTCGGCCTGGGCGACGAAGTAGTCGCGTGTAACCAGCTCGCCATCGAACCAGCCCGCCTCGATGCGCTCGCCCGGCGACACCATCCGCAGCGGCGAACCATAGAACGGGCGGTGCTGGCGCATGAGCAGGCGCACCGGCGTATCGAGCATCCACGTCGGTCGCGGCAGGCCCTCCGGGATGACCACAGGCTTCGCGGTTTCGGTGACCGGCACCCATGAGTTGGCAACTTCGGGGCGATGGTCAGCGCTTGGCGCCGGCCGCAGCACATTGTCCTCACCGAGCCGCGCGACGAGTAATTCGAGTAGCCGTGCGTGGTCTTCCTTCGAGCCCCCCGGCTCGGGGAAAAGCGTGTCGGACGCCGGCGCAGCTGACTCGACCTTTGATGCGTCAAGACGCAATGCAATAACCGGCGCGGTGAGCTCGATGCGATGCAGCCGCTCCTTGAGCAGCCTCACGAGGTGCTCTTCCCGCCAGGTGGGCTCACCCAGTGCAATGTCGATGCTGGTCGGTTCGATGGCGTCACGCCCGCGCTCGTGCTCGAGCGACAGGCGCACCGCGCTCACCGCGAGCTGCTTTGCGCAGAGCCACCCGCACAGTTGCACGATAAGCCGGTGTGCGCCGAAGACTGCGCCGTCCGCGTGTTCGAGCCGGTCCGGCATCTCGATGCGCGCGGAAAACGTGGGCGGCAGTTCCAGCCAGTCGAAGAGTTCCGGCGCGGTGCCAAACGCGCGGTCGAGCGAATCGAGCAGGTGTTCGCCACAGCGCCGCTGCAGTCCGGCGCGCGGCAACCGGCGGATGTCGGCGATGGTTCCGCAGCCGAGCCCGCTGAACCAGTCGGCGAACTGCCGTACTTCGGGGACGGCGACCATGGGCAGACTGGCAAGCCGCTGTTCGAGCGTGGAGAGTTTGAGCACGCGCCGCGCACCATGCCCTTTCGCATGGCGGGCCAGCAGCCATGCGCCCTGGCCGGTTGGTGCGGCGCTGATGCGCGCGGTAAGACCAAGCGTGGCGAGCAGCGCCTTGGCTTCGCGGCACAGCGCGAGCAGTCCGCCAAAGAGGCGCAGGCTTGCGCCGACCTCGACGACAACGGTCGCTTCATCGAGCAGCGCGACTTCGGGCGAAAAGCGCATCAGCGCAATGCCGACATCGCGCTGCGCCGCCCGCTCGCGGGCGAAGTCGCGCTCGTGCATTTCCGTGTCCGGTGAGAGCGTCAGCACGCCACCGCGCTTCATCCCGAGCCGCACGCCTGCCGCGCGCGCGACGCTGTCCGCGATGACGACCTTGTCCTTCTCGAGCACGACGCTGCCGTGAAGCGGCTCAGGCGACCACCTCGGTCTGAAGACTTCGAGCGGCAACTTCGGCAGGTGAGCGGCGAGAAAGACGCGCATGTCGTGACAGCAGAACAGGAGTGGGTTGAAGGGGAATCGAGAGAGGCTCCGTGCGCGAGGGCCCTCGTCGTTTCACGATGTCGACGGTTAGCCCGTCGGCCGATGGTTTGAGCGCCAGGCGCAGGAGCGCTGGCGACGCGTCCTGTGCGCTCGCAAGCGGGCGCACCATGACGAATAGCGTTTCCGACGACTGCGCGGCCAGATGCAGGCGCCGCAGCGATGAAGCCTGCGCGTACTGCGCCCAGAAAATCAGCGCACCGCAGCTTCCCGCGCGGAGAATCTGTTCCGCGGACCAGTGTGCATCCGCGGTTTTCTGCGCCTTCACGCGCAGCACCTGCTCGAGCGACAGACCGATGTAGCTGAGCCCTAGGCCGTCCGGGGTATGCGGCGGCTGCAGAAATGCGACTGGGCGGTCGTCTACGGCACTCAGCGCGGGCCGCAGCAGCCGCAGTTCACCCACGCCTGGTTGCTGGACAAGCAGGTCTACCAGCGCACCGACCGGCCACCCGCCTCCAGGCAGTTCGGAAGAGAGCGCCGGATAGCCCGTATCGACCACCCGCCCCCGGCCCCGCGCGAGCTGCGACGCCCGCCACAGGGACGGGTGTATCGCTTCGGGGGACGGCAAGGGGGATGTCATTGCGGGAAAACCTGTATGGATGTACAGTATCCTACACGGATTTCCGTAACGGCGAACAGGCACTTTTTTCGGGAGCGAGACGGATGGATTTGCGTATCCGTGAACCGGTCAGCCATCCGATGCCGGAAATTGCGGCGTTTGTGGCGCAGATGAAATCAGCGTTCGGCGAGCAGGAAATCAACGAGGCGATTCGCCGTGGCAAGGCCGGCGAGCCGACGTTTTACGCCGCCGAGAACGGCCGTACCGTTGGTACAGCGAGTCCAGTCACTGCAAATGCATGGCGAGTCACCGAAGCCATTCGGGACCGCCACTATTGCGCCGGCTGTCGCGGTGGATGCATGCATCAGCCGATGGGTTGCAAAGAGTGGCAGCAGAGAGAAGCAGGCAAGGGGAAATCGTGAGAAAACTTGGAGTTGCGTTACTGGCCGTGGCGTTCGCGCCGGCGGCTTTTGGGGCTGGCACCTATTCGGAAGTGTGGAATCCGCCTGAGGCACGCGCGACTGCCCCGCACCGGGTGGGTACCGCACAAAGGCTCGCAGTACGACGCCACGTGGCCTTGCACGCGAAGAAGGTGCGTTCGCCGCGCGCGTTAGCAACTGCTCCACGGCTCGTGGCGAAGCAGGGCAATGCGCAAAAAACCTTGCGCATGGACGAACCGGACATGTCCGAGATTCCGCGGCAAACCACGCCGGAAGGCAACGTGCTTCGCGTGAGAGGCCACGCGGCATCCGCCCACGTCGTCCGCTAATGCAATCGCAGAAGTACCGCGGCTATGACGTATGGGGGCATGCCATCGTTGAGGAAAATAACGACGACCATCGGCCAGAACGTTTTGCCGCGAGCGGGACCATCACCCATGGAGGCAAGCTAGTTCAGGTGTCGGGCGTTTTAGGCCATTTTGAAAGTGAGGAGCTTCGATGATACGAATGAGTAAAGACATATCTAGCGAACAAGGTTTTAATTTTTTGCGGCGGCCACTTTAGGCGAATCCGCCTTTCTGCGATACCCTGCTCGGCCGCCAGAGTCGTGGTGGCTGTTTTTTGGGGTCAGTCTGTGGCGTCTGGTGTCAGTGAGTGCGCGCACGTCGCTACGAGCTTTGCTTCGCCCGCTGATGTCCGCGCGCCAACTCTTCCAGACCCCGCAGACCAACGGGCGCGTGCGCCTGCCACGGCAGCAACACGGCCCGATTTGCGTTCTGCCTCACCACGCGCTCGATGTAAGGAATTTCGTACCGGCCTCGCTCAGCGAGCGCCGGGTCTCGAGTGCCACTTGCCAGCAGGCTCTGGTCAATGACCCAGGCATACGGTTCAATCTGGGCCCGGCGGAGGTCGGCTTGTAATCGTTCCGCCTCATGAACTGGCGTCGCCTCTGCGAGCGTCACAATTATCACGTGCGTAAACTGGGGGTCCCGCAGACGCGGCAATAGCTGACGAACCGCTTCGGGCATATCACCCTGAGTGCGCATGACGTCGCGATGGTAGGCCTCTGCGGAGTCCATCAACAGAATCGTGTGCCCAGTCGGGGCCGTGTCGAGGATGACGAACGAATCCCGGGCTTCATCCACCGTACGCGCGAACGCGCGAAAAATCGCTATCTCTTCGGTGCACGGCGAACGCAGGTCTTCCTCGAGCATCGCCTTCGCCTGGGAATCCAGTTGAGCACCAGCCTTGCCAAGAACCTCATCGCGATAGCGGTTGACTTCCAGTTCCGGGTCAATGCGGCTCACCCTCAGGCCTGGAAGGCATTCCTGGAGCGTCCACGCCACGTGTGCGGCCGGGTCCGTGGTGGATAGCAGGACTGCATGCCCGCGCTGCGCCAGTTCAAGCGCTATTGCGGCAGCCACTGTCGTCTTGCCCGCGCCCCCCTTGCCCATCGTCATGACAAGGCCATGTCCCGCCTTTTCAAGGACGTCAATGAGCGGTAAAAGACCGCCGGGCAACTTCATGCTCAACGCGGTATCTGTCCTGGGCGCGGAAATCTGCTCCGGGTGCAAATATGCCCTTAACGCTCCCAGTCCAACCAATCCCTTGGGAATGAATCCCGTTTCGCTTCGCGGAAGTGCTGCGAGACCCTGCGGCATTGCTTTTATGGCGGTAGCCTGCTGCTCCTCCATCGCGCGGGCGATATCATCGTCGGGAGACGCAGATTTGAAAACGCCATTGACAGCGAGCACAAGGTTTCGGACCCCGAGGTCGGCCAGTTCGATACGGGTTCGCTCCGCCTCACGGAATGCAGATGCCTCCGGTCGGGTCACCAGGACCACAGTAGTGCGGTCGTGGCTGGTCAGTGCCGCAACAGCCGCAGCATACAGTTGCCTGTTTTGCTCGAGGCCTGCCAGAGGCCCGAGGCATGAATTGCCGCTTGTGTTCGTCGACAGGAAGTTGCTCCATGCCGAGGGCAGAGTAAGCAAACGCAATGTGTGCCCCGTGGGCGCGGTATCGAAGATGACGTGGTCGTACTCCCTCGCGGTGGTACTACCGCCCAGCAGGTCGGCAAAGGCATCGAACGCCGCTATCTCGACGGTGCAGCCACCGGAAAACTGTTCCTCCATCCGGCGAATTGCCGCGCCGGGCAACACACCACGATAAGGGCTGACCATACGTTCACGATAGGCCGCCGCAGCCAGCGCCGGGTCGATGTTCAGGGCGTGGAGATTTGGAACCTGGGCGACGGGCGTTGGCTGCCCGGAAAGTCGGGTCTCCAGCACCTCATCGAGATTCGACGCTGGGTCGGTGCTGACCAGCAGCACGGTCTTACCCTTTTCGGCCAACTGCAGCGCTGTTGCGCAGGCGAGCGACGTCTTACCGACGCCCCCCTTGCCAGTGAAAAATAGATGACGAGTTGTAACGGCAGGAAGCGTCATATCGGTGCGCCGGTTAACATTCGCCGGGCTTGCAACCGCAGGCTCCGGCCTTGAGGTGCAGCTTTTCGGCGGTGGGAACCTTGAGCCCCAGTTTCTGAATCAGTTGAGCACGTGACGGATACACCCCGACCGAGATAATCCGGCCATCCACCGTTGCGATAGGCAGGCGGTCCATGCCCGCATGCAGTTCCCGGACCACTTCGGGATTGGCCGCGAAGGCTGCCGCGTCGTGTCCCAAGCCGTGCCGAACGACTTCGACACCATGTCCAGCAAGCCAAAGAACGTCAGCGCTGAACTGAACAAGCGCCGGGTCAACGTCAACGCCGCAGACGCCGGTCGCACAGCACATGGCCGGCTCAAACATTTCAAGTTTGCTCATCATTGCTCCCACGAATTCCGCTTGTCCGGCAGCCAGACCACAGCCGCGTCCACCTCGTCATGCTCGTCGCTCTGGACGACGAGTCATTGACCTCGGTCAAGTCACAGACGATGGAATGACATCTCCCCCGCACGGCGAATCCGATCGATTCAAGCTAGTTCGTTGACAAGCGTCAAGGGAAGGTCGGTGGTGATATGTAGCCTTGTCTGCACGATAACTGCACGCGCTCTGCCGGCGTGTCGTGTTTCCCAAAGGAGGAAATATGAAAAAGTTTCTAGTCGCGATGGCTGCCGGTATCGCGCTGGCATCCGCAGTCTCGCAAGCTGCCTCCAAGGACACAAGTGCGCCGCAAAGCAGTTCGAAATCGCAGCCTCCAGCCGCTGCGGAGTTCGACAAGAATCTGGCCCAGGTTCAGGAGCAAATGAAGACAATGCAAGCGCAGATGGACCAGATTCGCAAGACTCAAGACCCTCAGGAACGCCAGAAACTACTTGAGCAGCACTGGGCCACGATGCAAAGCGCGATGACAATCATGCACGGCATGTGGGGCCCCGGGATGATGGGCCATGGAATGGGCCCAGGAATGATGGGTGGGGCCGGCCCGGAAATGATGGGGGGCGGCTGGGGGCATATGGGCGGCTACTACTCGCGCCTGACACCCGAGCAACTGCGGCAGCGTCAATACATGACTGACCAATACCTGCAGATGCAGCAGGAGATGATGAACAACATGATGTGGCAGCAGCAATACCGCGGCGCGCCACCACCTGCCAATACAAAGTAGGCATGCTGAACAATCGAGTCACTGACGACCTCCCAGCCTTAAGGCCTCGCCAACTACAGGAGCGGACATGAGCAGTATCTTCAACTACAAAAACCTGACAGGCGCGGTATCGGTTCAGATGCGAGCGCTGCGCGCGTCACAGCCTGACTTGATGGCCGCATTCGGCCAACTCGCTGCGGCCGGAACAAAAGATGGGGCGCTTAACCGAAAGACGCGGGGGCTGGTGGCGTTAGGAATTGCCATTGCCTGCCGTTGCGACGACTGCATCGGCTCTCACGTCCAGACGCTGGTGACCCTGGGTACGACAAGGGCCGAGCTCGAAGACGTGCTCGGCACTGCAGTCTATATGGGAGGCGGCCCATCAATGATGTATGCCACCCATGCGTTGCGAGCCTTCGAGGAATTCCCGCTCTGACTATCAACGCACCCGGATGTCGATCAGTGTCTGCGACGCAAGGCAGCCCCCGAAGAGGACGATGGCATGGGACTCATGGCGGCGTCATCCCCTGGTGATGATGCATATGCCCATCCATAGCATCAGGACCGTGATCCGAAAGCTGGGCGTCGAACCATGCGTGAATTGACGACACGAGATTCGGGTCATCGCTGTGAAAGGTAAGTTTGCCGCCACCTTTGATATCTTTATACGCAATTGATATCTGGCCGGGCTTTGCCGCGCTAAGTTGCACCAATCCAGGCATGTCAGCTCCGTGAGTCCGGGCGGGTCCCGAAAAGTCACCACGCTGAAACTGTTTCTGGATTTCACGCAGATGCTTACGAATCAGCTGAGTCTGGCCGCTGTCAGATGGACTTTTCGCAATTACCTGCTGGCTCCCACCGTCTTCCGATTTGGTGAAGATGTGGGTCGTGGCCTTGAGGCTGAACGGCATAACTTCCGCACCTCGCGTCGCTACCCCGGCCTGACGTTCAGCATCCGTCGCGAACGACTTAAGGGGGACGTTCAAACCTGCCATCATGCCGAGCGTAGTGAAGAATATGGTCCATTTCATTGAGAGACTCCCGCGTGGTCAACAGTGCTGGGTACCAGCTCTGGCTGATTGCATCCGATACGCTTGTGGCTGTTGTCCCATTCCCGCCGACAGACGAACCGCAAGTAACGCTAGCGGTGCGGCCTCGGCCACATCAAGGTGAAGTACGAAGAGCAGCAAGGGCACGCCGCCGGCACCAGTCAGCACCAGAATCAGCCTGACAACACCTCGCGGGAACATACTGGCTGCAGTCATGCTGTCCATTACTCTGCCCCATAAAATCCACCGGATTCGCACGAACCAACCCACCAACCAGTGCGTAGCAACTCAGACCTGCTGCCGCCCCAGCTTCGCGCGCTCGAAGATCTCGAACACGGCCATGCCGCCGAGCATCGCGGCCACAAAACCCCACGCCTTCGGAAAACCAGCACCCAGTGCGACCAGCGCGGGCCCCGGGCAAAATCCTGCAAGCCCCCAGCCGACGCCGAACACCGCGCTTCCCATTACGAGTCGCAGCGTAACCTGCTTGCCGGCGGGAATCTGAATGGACCGACCCAGCAAGGATTTCTTTCGCCGCTTCGCTACCAGGAACGCGATGGAGCCAACGGCTATTGCGCCCGCCATGACAAATGCGAGAGACGGGTCCCATCGTCCAGCGAGGTCCAGAAATCCCAGTACCTTCGCCGGATTGGCCATGCCTGACACCATCAGACCGACACCGAACAGAAGCCCGGAAAATAATGCAGTAAGCAGCGCCATCTCAACCTCCGAACAGATGCCTAGTCATAAACACGGTCAGAAAGCCGCTTGCCATGAAGGTTGCCGTCGCGACCACCGAACGGATAGAACCACGCGAGATACCGCAGACGCCGTGGCCGCTCGTGCAACCGCTGCCATAACGCGTGCCGATGCCGACAAGAAAGCCAGCGGCAACTACTTCGCCCCACCCGGCGCGAATATCGAGCGCTATTGGATTACCTAGCAAGCCTGCCAGTACAGGCGCCCCGACAAGCCCCGCGAGAAAAGCTACACGCCACCCTGCATCCTTCTGCGGCATGCTCATCATGCCGCCCAGAATCCCGCTGATACCCGCAATACGCCCATTGAAGAGAACGAGCACAGCCGCTGCGATGCCAATCATCACCCCTCCGGTCAGTGACAGCCCCGGTGTGAAATTCGCAATATCAATCGACATGGCATCTCCTAATCATCATTGGGCGCAAAACTGGTCGTACAGCACGTTCATGACCGCAATCGCTTCCTTGCTTGCGAGGGAATAAAAGATGCTCTTTCCCTCCCGCCGCGTCGCGACGAGCTCGTTGTCGCGAAGCACGCCGAGTTGCTGGGAGAGCGTCGGCTGACGTATGCCCAACTGTTCTTCCAGGTCGCTCACACACAACTCGCCCTGCGACAGTTGGCACATCAGCAGCAACCGGTCGCGATTTGCCAGCACCTTAAGTAGCGCGCAAGCTTTCTCTGCAGAGGCCTGCATCACCGAAAGGTCGATTGCGACGGACTTCTTCCTCATCTCACCATCCTATAGTTTACACGCGAACATTATATTGTCTCATATATTACCTAGAAATAGAATGACTTACATCTGAGGGGGTCAGGATGCAGGTCGCGTAATTTGACACGTGCGCCGTCCCGATAGATAGAGCGGCACCGCGTACTTCGCACCGTCGACGCCGCACATGGCGTGGGCGCGCAGCGCAGGCCTGCATACCGATAGGGCTCGCTATCACCGCGAAACCCGGCGCGCGCCTTCGGTTCGGCGGCGTGCTAAACGCCGCCTGCCGATGTAGGGTCAAGTAGCAGGACGAAGCTGGCAACACCTGCGATGAGCCCGCACGCGCCGAAGCGCATGAAGTCCGTGCTATCGAACAACAGCCCGCGGATCGATCCCGCCAAGCCTGCTAACGCGATAAAGACGACAATTGCCGCAAAGATGATTCTGGGTTCTGCCCCGGCCATGATTTCCTTCCTGTCTCAAGGCGCGTCGTATGAATCGACGCGGCACTTCGCGCGCCGCCAATGACGCGCTCATCATGGACCCAGCCGGGGTATCTCGACTGATTGATGCGCATCAAAGCCCGGACGCTTCGCTTGAAAGCGGCCCTCGCAATGTGGGGGCAATTCTTCAGGGAAAATGTGACCCGTTCGCGGTGCAACTCATCTCTTGATGTGTATCAAGTACGTCGTCAGCCTAACCACCATAGTCTCCATACATACCCACGCTGATTCATCGCAGCCATCGATTCTGTCGTGCCTGCCTTGCAGCCGTCGCCATTCTCGCGCCGGAGTTCCAGACGCGCCGGCGCACGCACTATGGCCGCCAAGAGCCATCCCACAAGCGATCACGCTCTCGATGCGTGATCGCCGCCATGATCCAGATCAGGAGGCTACGCATGTCTACCGTCGAACTCAATCAACCCAACACTACCGCGCCGCAGATCCCCGCGCTCCAGCACGCAACCATCGACGGCATGGAGGCTTACCACGCGCTCGTGGCCGACGCAGAACGCGATCACGAAGCGTTCTGGGCACGCCTTGCCAGAGAGCATCTCGAGTGGCGACGACCATTCACGAAAGTGCTGAACGATACCAACGCGCCTTTCTATCAGTGGTTCGAAGACGGCGAACTCAACGCTTCGTACAACTGCCTGGATCGAAACCTTGTCAACGGACTTGCCGACAAAACGGCCATCGTGTTTGAGGCAGACGACGGCAAGGTCACGCGCGTCACCTATCAGGCGCTTTATCACCGCGTGTGCAGACTCGCCAACGCGCTGCGCGCGCGCGGCGTAAAGAAAGGCGACCGGGTGGTGATCTATATGCCGATGTCGGTGGAAGGCGTCGCGGCCATGCTGGCGTGTGCGCGCATCGGCGCGCCGCACTCCGTCGTGTTCGGCGGCTTCTCCGCGAAATCGCTGCATGAACGGATGGTCGATGTCGGCGCGGTGGCGGTAATTACCGCCGACGAACAGGTGCGCGGTGGCAAGACGCTGCCGCTCAAGACCATCGTCGACGAAGCCCTTGCGATGGGCGGCACCGACGGCGTTAAAACGGTCGGCATTTATCGCCGTACCGGGGGCCGGATTCCCTGGATCGCGGGACGCGACGCATGGCTGCATGAACTCGAGCAGGACCAACCCGATACCTGCGAACCTGAATGGGTCAGCGCGGAACACCCGCTGTTCGTGCTGTACACATCAGGGTCGACTGGCGCGCCTAAGGGCGTTCAGCACAGCACCGGCGGTTATCTGCTGTGGGCCGCCGTAACGATGAAATGGACCTTCGACATCAAGCCGGTCGATGTCTTCTGGTGTACCGCCGACATCGGCTGGATCACCGGTCACACGTACATCTGCTATGGCCCTACCGCAGTCGGCGCTACCCAGGTGATCTTCGAAGGCGTCCCCACCTATCCGAATGCGGGCCGCTTCTGGGACATGATCCAGCGCCACAAGGTCAGCATCTTCTACACGGCGCCGACCGCCATCCGGTCTCTCATCAAAAGCGCCGATGCCGACATCGCGGTGCATCCGGGCAGCTTCGACCTGAGCAGCCTGCGCATTCTCGGCACAGTCGGCGAACCGATCAACCCACGCGCGTGGAACTGGTATGCCGAACATGTCGGTGGCAGCCGCTGTCCGGTACTCGACACGTTCTGGCAGACAGAAACAGGCGGTCACATGATCTCGCCGCTGCCAGGCGCTACTCCGCTCGTGCCGGGATCGTGCACGTTGCCGATGCCGGGCATCGACGCGGCGATCGTCGACGAAACCGGCCATGAAGTAGCCAACGGACAAGGCGGCGTGCTCGTCATCCGCAAACCGTGGCCGTCGATGATCCGCACGATCTGGGGCAATCCTGAGCGCTTTCGCAACGGTTACTACCCCGAGGAGCTCGGCGGCAAGCTGTACCTCGCCGGCGACGGCGCGATTCGTGACCGGGACACGGGCTACTTCACGATCACGGGTCGTATCGATGACGTGCTGAACGTGTCCGGACACCGGATGGGCACCATGGAAATCGAGTCAGCGCTGGCAGCCAATCCGCTAGTCGCCGAAGCTGCAGTCGTCGGGCGTCCGGATGAAACGTTCGGTGAAGCCATCGTCGCCTTCATCGTTCTGAAAACGGCGCGGCCAAACGGTGCCGAGGCTAAGCGCATAGCGGACGAATTGCGCGCCTGGGTCGCCAAGGAAATCGGTCCGATCGCGAAACCGAAAGACATCCGGTTCGGCGACGCCATGCCCAAGACGCGCTCCGGCAAGGTCGTGCGCCGCTTGTTGCGCTCAGTCGCGAAAGGCGAATCGATTACACAAGACACGTCTACCGTCGAAAATCCTGCCGTGATTTCACAGTTCGCCGATTCGATCTGAACGGTCCGCCGGTACGCCTCTCCGATGCTCCGGCGTTCAGACGCTCGATCCTGTTGTGGCCGATGCGCGGCGCCTGTCTTAAGGACAGCCGCGCAATCGACCTCTACTTCTTTCTGCACGAGGAATTCATCATGAATGTCAAAGCCCCTAATCCCGCTTCACTTGGCCTGGCCGGTTTTGCCTTGACGACCTGGCTGCTGAGCATGATTAATGCCGGCTGGTTCGGCGGCACTGCGATGGGCATGGTACTCGCCGTCGCTTTCGCTTATGGCGGCACAGTGCAGATGCTAGCCGGACTCATGGAAATACCGCGCGGCAATACGTTTGGCGCGACGGCCTTTCTGAGCTATGGCGCGTTCTGGTGGTCGTTCGCCCTCTTCGTGCTGTTCCTGCACGGTACTGTGCCTGCGGCGTTCATCGGGTGGTATCTGTTCCTGTGGGGCGTGTTCACGCTTTATATGTGGGTTGCCACATGGCGTGCGCCGCGCGCGTTGCAACTGGTGTTTCTATCTTTGTGGGTGACTTTCTTCGTGCTTGCGGCGAGCGAATGGACCGGCCTTGAATGGCTGCACCATGCCGGAGGTTACCTCGGCCTGGTGACAGCACTGCTGGCGTTCTATCTGTCCGCGGCAGAAATCGTCAACGAGGCGCACGGACGCACGGTGCTGCCGGTGGGAACCGTCGTTCAGGAAATCGATGTGACCGTAACGGTCACCGAGGGACTGCGCGGGGCCTGAAACATGCGGCGGCCGGCGTGCCGCCGCTCACACGGAAAAAATTGGCATGCCGATCAACTATGTTCGAGGATTCACGAAACCCGACCGCAGCGACACGGCAAATCTCCGCCTCGGACGATCGCTAGCCTTTGTCGCCGGTGCGGCCAACGCCGGCGGATTCCTCGCTGTGGGGCAATACACATCTCACATGTCCGGCATTGTGTCGTCACTCGCTGACGACCTAGCACTCGGCGAAATCAACGCAGTCCTTGCGGGATTGAGTTCGCTGTTGTCGTTCCTTATGGGGGCCGCCACCTCTGCAATTATGATCAACTGGGTGCGTCGCCAGCAAATGCACAGCCTCTATGCGATGCAGTTGATGCTCGAGGCGACGCTGCTCCTCTGCTTTGGCCTGATCGGCACGAATCTCGAGACCCATCGCGTGCTCTTTTTGCCGGTGACCGTTTGCCTTCTGTGCTACGTGATGGGTCTGCAAAACGTTATGATCACAAAGATCTCGAAGGCGGAGATCCGTACGACACACGTCACCGGTCTTGTGACCGATATCAGGATCGAAATCGGCAAGTTTTTTTACTGGAACGTTGGAGACGTCGGTTCCGTCTTCGCTACGCGGTCCGGTGCTGCTTGACGGCATGCGGTTGCCTCGCTGCTGGGCTGCGGTCTGGTCGACCATGACGGCCTCGAAATTGGCCGATTCCACACACACGAAAAAGCTGCGATATCTGGAAGACCTGTATCAGCATGCAACTGGTTACGCTTTACAGGCAGATCGGCCGCGACATTCCTGACAGGGAGCAAAGACAGGGCTGGGGCGCGGGCGTTGTCAACCGGCTCGCGCACGATCTCAAGGTGGCGTTTCCGGACATGCGTGGCTTCTCACCACGGAACCTGAAGTACACGCGTGCGCTCGCGCAAGCCTTTCCGCAGCCGGAATTTGTGCAACACCCCGTTGCACAATTACCGTGGTCGCACGTCGTGACGCTGCTCGACAAGCTGGACGACTCCGCGCAGCGGCTCGGATATGCGGGAAAATCGCTTGAGCACGGCTGGTCACGCAGTGTGCTTACCAATGCAGATCGAGACCGCCGCCCACGACCGTACCGGCAAGGCCGTGACGAATTTTGCCGACCGGCTGCCTCCAGCGCAGTCGGATCTCGCACGCGACGTGCTGAAGGATCCTTATACCTTCGACTTCCTTGGCCTGACCGAAAGCGCACAGGAGCGTGACATCGAGCGTGCGCTCACCCAGCACATCACGCGTTTCCTGCTCGAGCTGGGCGCCGGGTTCGCTTTCGTCGGGCGTCAGTACCGGCTGGAGGTAGGCGGTGACGAGTTTTTTATCGATCTACTTTTCTACCACCTCAAGCTGCGTTGCTACGTCGTTGTCGAACTGAAAACGACGCCGTTCAAACCGGAGTACGCGGGCCAGTTGAACTTCTAGCTTTCGGCGATCGACGCTCAGGTGAAGGCACAGGAAGACCAGCCGACCATTGGTCTATTGCTGTGCAAGGAAAAGAACCGGCTCGTGGCGGAATATGCGTTGCGCGGCGTAGCCAAGCCAATGGGCGTCGCCGAATACCAGTTCATGCGCGAAGTGCCCGAATTACTAAAGACGGACTTACCCACCATTGACCAGATTGAGGCGGAATTACGGCCCGATCTTCCTGACTCAGGCACCTAGGATCTTTCAGCGCCCCCTCCCCTCGATCAACCGCGAGGCAACCGTCCGTTACCTGGCCACAAAATCGTTCGCGGTCAGCCACAGCGGCTCATCAGGTCGCGCCAGCAATTTTCTTTGTGCAACTGCGAGGATGCGGTTGCGACCGTTCTCAAATGCTTTAAGCGTATGCGCCGGGTCGGCGCTACGCGGCAACCAGAAATGATCTTCGAGTGCGTCACGCGCAATCGCACCTTCGACCTCACGGCCGCGAATCGACAGCATGAAAACCACGGCGCGTCCGTCCGGCGAGACGGCGGGCGCCCGATCTAGAACTTCCATGACGTACCTCGACTATATAATTCGCAGTCTCTTCATTTGCTTAGCGCCGCTCAGCGATAAATCTACCAGAAGTTGAAAGCAGCGCAATCGTCTATCTGGCAACGGTACAGCCTAACGGCTACCCATCATCGCTAAGCTGCGTCGCAACGTTCTTTTGGCAAACTTTGAGGCGCGCCGCGCGTTGATGACCGCATTCGGTTTTGGATGTGGTAACCGGTGCAGACGGAGTTGCACACAGGAAGCCGACATTCTTTTCTATGGTGAGCTTTTTCGGGAACGAGGATACGCCACCGCGTGACGAGTAGTCCAGTTGTTGCAAATCGCAACCCTCGTGGCATGTGCCTGCGTCGCCTCTACAACGTAATCTGCAATCCTGAACGCTGTCCGGGACAGGCGCCGTGAATAACACGCTGCAAAAACCGGCCCAGAGTGACGCGCATCAACCCAGTGATGAGTTGTGCGTTTGCATGACCGCGGCGGCACGCAACCAGCGCAAGGTGGTTCGCGAGGCGACCAGTTTCCATTGTTATCAACGCCCGTACCGGACATATAGCGGACATTCCCGGCTGCAGTGCCGCCATCTGTTTGGCGGTCGATCACGGGCGTTTAGTTCAGTCGATAGGAGCCGGTCGCCCGACCAGACATCGGCTCAGGGAGCCGAGCGATACGCCTCCCCCGCGGCACAGTCTTTGATTTCGAAAGTACCTTAGACCGACCCCGGCGCAACGAATGCACTGCAACGGCAGATCGACAACATGTTGGCCTCGCTCAGACGTATCGCCGCCGATCTCCGGCCACCGGTGCTCGATGACCTCGGGCTTGGTGCCGCCCTCGAATGGCTGACCGACGATTTCACCCAGCACTTTTATGTGAAAGTGACACTGCGCATCGCCGTCGACGATTCGGCCGTGCCGCCGTTTGCGTCGGCCACCGGCAAAGTGTATCTCAGGCGGTTTTCCGGCGCGGACGCGCGCCAATTGCGCTTTTGGTTCGGTAGCTGACGCCGTGTTGATCGAGGTAATCGCGGATCAGTTGCCGCACCACCTGTGAAGGCGTCAGGTCCTGCGCCGCGCACAGCTTTTCGAACGCTTCCTTCTTCACAGGATCGATCAGAATCGTGAATCGAGCGCTTTTCGTTTCCATGATGGGGCGAAGTCAATTTATGTTAATCAAATTATAATACATCGCATGGCCCGGGTCATCTTCGTGGCGCGAGAATCACACGGCGGCCGGCGATTCCCCATGCGCCGCCTATAACCAGCCATTCAAGGGCTGGAAACCCAACGGCGTACAACGCGCGGCGACGGTGTGCTAAATTTCCGCCCTGGCACGCAGAAAATCCTGTCCAGCCTGGGTAATCGACACACCGCCTCGCCCATTCGCGGGGACGGATACCAACCCGGCGTTACGCAGTTCCTGGGCGACCGACCAGTTTAACGTGGGTGCATCGCGGCCATATCGCTGCTGGGCCAGACGCTCAAGCGCCCAGATGGCTGCGTGGGTCAGGGTGTTGCTGTCGCTGTGGCTTCCCGCTGCCATCTTCCATCCTCCAGAATGGGCCTGCTCAAACAGGTAGCGATCGTGCAGGGGTTGCTATCCACCAGCGACAGACACATCCGCTCAGCCTGCTTGTTCGTATCGATGCCAGTTAAACTTCTTGCCATACTCGATGCGCGTGGCGGTCGCATGGAGATTCACCGCATGTGTGCGTCCGAGCGCGTGCGCCCGGTCCAGCATCGTGGCGAAGGACGGAAGCTCATCTGCTCCTTTCCACGCAAAAACAGTGACGTTGTGTTCACTGCCTTCCGACGGCGCCAGGGCCACCGCGTTCGCGAAGACCTCCCTGAGCGAGCGCAGGTAGCGATGGAAGCCCGGTTCGTCGGTCACCAGATTGGCCACCAGTACGCCGTCGTCGCTCAACCTGCTGCGACAGGCTTCATAAAACGTCCTGCTGCCTAGCTCTGCGGGCAGGCCATCGGCATTGAATCCGTCGACCAGCAGCACGTCGGGCCGGTGATCCGGAATCGTGACGTACTGCGCCCCATCGGCACAAACCACCGTGAAGCGTTCACTGTCACGCGGCACATGAAACCGGTCGCGCAGCGCGATCACCTGAGGATTGATTTCGACGACGAAAATCATGGTGTCGGGCAGATGGCGATAGCAGTATTTCGCCAGCGAGCCGCCACCCAGACCGATCATAGAAATGCGGCGCGGACATGGCTGGAACAGCAGGAAGCCCATCATGGTGCGTGTATAGCCCAGCGCGAGGGCGTACGGATCACGCCGCAACATGGTGCTCTGAACCCCGCGTGCATCAAAGTACAGCGAAACGACCTGGTCATTCTCTATGACCACCGGCCTGCTCGCCTTCCTCTTTCTTTTCATGTGAGTGATCGAAAGGTTCCGGTGCAAGGGCTGTGAACCACACGTCCCTTGCAGCGGTCCGTCAAAAGGATTCCTGCGTATGCAGCATGGCCGACAGCGACTCAAGCGCTGCAGTCTCGTCAGGACCAGTTACCAGGATGTGCAACCGCGTGGCTGGCTTTGCCCGCAGGGACATCACCGACATGACATCCTTGGCATTGACGGGCCGGCCGTTCGCCATACAGATGATGTCGCCCGCTAACCGGGATGCGTGAACGGCAAGCCTCGCTGATCCGTGTCCGTTCAAACCCGACGGGTCGCCCACCTGAACCAATGCCTCGACCAATCCTCTCCCCTATGCAAAAACCGTAAGTCATGCCGCACCCACCGTGCGCGCTCAGTGCATCAAACTTGCCATCACACGGGCAAAGAAAGCCCGCAGGGGCGGGTCCCTCTTCTGATTCGCCAAAGCGATTTCGGCCGTGACGAGCCGCTTCATTTCCCGATCCAGGTAAACGGCGCGAACTGACCTTCGATGCAGTGGCCCGACAAAGAATTGACCATCGTCGTCCAGGAGCAAAAACGGCTTCTGCCTGTAGCGGGCCCCGAGCAGCGAAGTCGCATCCTGAACATGGCGGGGCCGACTCCTTCTCATAGACAAAAATGACGTTGCCCCCGCACTCTCCCAGGCGGTCGCAGATATCCGAAAAACGGTAAAGCCATCTGGAATCGACGTTAGCCCGCCTTGCCCACGCCGATGACAATCAATCCGCGGCGACCCATTACGTCGCGCATGTACAGGTGCGTGTAGTCGTCGGACAGCAGCTGAACACTTGCATCAATCATGTCGACCTCCGTCCGGCGCACAGGCATAGACCTCGTTTGGCGCAAGCCCGGCCTGCAACGTGATCAACAAGATTCCTGCCAAGCCCGTTATATTATTATCACTGCAGGATAAGTCAATGATAATGTCATTATCATTCTTTAGCTGCTCCTTTCCGCGGGACAGCCAGTCTGTTCGCTGCTTATTCCGTGAATACGCGGGTACATCCGGAAAGCGTACCTTCATCGAGGATCGGCCCAGCCTCTGCCCGAGCGGCCGCGTCGCGCGCTGCCGAGATCGGTCGACGGTGACCAACGCAAAGGTACCGACAATGCAACCATCACTGCTCCGGAATCGGTCTCGAGGCCTGTGCTTGGCACCTAACGGTCGAATCGATAGACCTGCTCGCGCAGGTCGTCAACTAGCGGCACGATAGCCAGCACAATCAGAACTCCCGCAAGCGGTACCGTCGAGGCGTAGCCGACATGCTTGAATCCCATCGCACCGGTAAAACCACCGCCGATGAACACGAGCAGCATCGTCCCGTGCACTTTCAGCCTCATCCGATTCGCCAGTACTAACGGTGCGCCGGGGTCGGTCCTCGCAGAATTCCAGTAAAGGAGCTTGCCCAGTTCGATGCCGATGTCCGTCACGATTCCGGTCATGTGGGTGGTGCGGATTTCGGCACCGGACAGTTTGGTGATCATGGCGTTCTGCAGACCCATGATGAAGCACAGGAGCACAACGGTCGCCGGCACGAACAGCGTATCCCACAGCGCCAGATGACTACCGAGCAGCCCGAAACACAGCAACAGGACGGCCTCGATCAGCAACGGCGAGGCGTACTGGCTGTGCAACCGCCGGCGGCGCCCCCAGTTGACGAGCACGGCGGAACAGGCGGCGCCCAGCAGGAACGACATCAGCGATCCGGCGCCGGCCAGGACCAGTGAAAAGTCTCCCAGCGCCGCCTGGTCGGCAATCGAGGACACCACGCCGCTCATATGGGACGTGTACTGCTTTACCGCCAGAAAGCCACCCGCGTTCGTGGCGCCCGCCACGAACGAAAGCGAAAAACCAAGTTGCCTGTCTGCCTCGGCGCTCCGGTTCTTCCCGGTCAGGCTCCGGAAATACTGTGCTGGCATTGGGTAATGACTCCAGATTCGCGTGGTCTGACCGTGCGCCGACGTAACAACGCACGGGCACAGCAGATGGTCTTTCAGATCCGGCATCAGTTGATACGCATGCCCCGCGCCCCGAACAAAACCG
The DNA here is from genome assembly GCF_046054045.1 of Paraburkholderia sp. RL17-368-BIF-A. Classification (NCBI taxonomy): domain Bacteria; kingdom Pseudomonadati; phylum Pseudomonadota; class Betaproteobacteria; order Burkholderiales; family Burkholderiaceae; genus Paraburkholderia; species Paraburkholderia sp. RL17-368-BIF-A. The sequence continues at coordinate 210,043 of NZ_JARESN010000010.1, read as the reverse complement.
GCAAGTTCGTTGTGCGTCTTGCTGGATCATTCCGTGTGGAATCGGATCAACAAAGCTGCTAGGATGATAACGCAATTATCATCAATTGCTAACTTGATGCCTCTGGCAAATGTGCACTCCGAGGGGCGGATGATGCCATGAGGCGTTGCGGATAGATCCGCAACGGCAACAATGCAGACCCTGCATGCGGTTGATTGCGAGACAACCAAACAGACGGCCGGCAGGCTACCTTGTGCCCGGCGCGACGTATTGGGGAGAAGTGCGATTCTGTTGTTTGACGATATGCTTGAAGAGCACCGGGTGGCGGGCGTCTCGCTACGGTGCGGGATGCACGAGCGCGTGCGGCTCGTTGCATGCGCTTTCGCAAATGAGCGCAACTGCGCACTGGGTCGCCGGATTTCATGAAGAGGGCGCCCGCTGCGACGAGGTTCCCGAACTTCAGAACTTTAGGACGGCGCATGCAGATTTTCATACGACCGCACTGGTAATCGCGATCTCCATCACGCAAGGACGTCTCGCCGAAGCGGCCGTCATGCTCGAGCCTGGTGCCCTGTTCGACAGCGCGACACGCGTGCTCGCACAGGCAGTGTCGCGTTCCGGGGAGCGCACGGGCGTGGGTGACGCACCCGTGTCTTCGCCCGAAGCGCTCAGGCTGATACATTGAGGTCGCCGTGAAGACTCGGTCATTGCATGACGGCAGATTGCGGCACCCGATTTGTACAGCTTCAGGAGAACTACGAATTGTCCGTCGATCATAATCAGCTCAGACTTGCCCTGGCTGAGCGATTGGGCAAGACCGTCGGGGAGCCAGTGGTACGCGAGGGTCTGCGCACGCGCTCCCTGTGTTTCGACGCTCTGGGCATTCAAAGCTCGATGCGCAGAAAGGATCCCTTTGAACTCGTTCTGTCGTACACGCGGGCCATGATGTCATTCCAGCTCTTTCACCCCGCCCCCAGGGACATACTGATCGTGGGTCTGGGCGGAGGATCGCTGTCGAAATACTGCTTCCACAAATTTCCGTCGGCACGGGTGACCAGCGTGGAAATTGATGAGAAAGTGATCGCGTTGCGCGAACAGTTCTTTATTCCGCCTGAGTCAGAACGATTCCGGATCGTGCACGCCGACGCGGCGGGATATCTCTCGGACAAGGTCGGCTTCGCGGATGTAATCCTCCTCGATGGATTCGACGCGTCGGGGCTACCGGCCAGCCTGTCGAGCCAGTACTTTTACGATTGCTGCCATGCTGCACTTCGTGACGAAGGCGTGCTGGTGGCCAACCTGCTCAACAGCGACCCGCAACTCGCTACCCACCTCGACCGGCTGCGCCGCGCATGCGCCGGAAAGCTGTTCCGCACTATGGCGCAGCACGAAGGCAACACAGTTGCCATCGGCGTCAAACAGGCAATCGTGCCCCGGTGGTTGGACCTCTATGCGCGCGCAGAAACCATCAGGAAATCGATGGGACTCGATCTGTGCCGATATATCAAAAAAATGGAACATCATCACCGGGCAGAGGCCATTCCGGGATACCCTTCGTCCAACACACTGACCGTCGAACAGGACGTCTGACGGCACAGGAGACAACGCCGATGGAACATCTGCTGATTGTCCATTACGTGCTGCTGGTGGTCGCCAGCTGGTTGGCCGTCGGAGTTCTGGGGCTCGCGAACTTGCACCGCACACGCGTGGTGGCGCATGGCCTGTTCCCACTGGGCGCCGTATCCGGTCTGCTTCTGTGCGGATTCGGCCTGGCGGGTCTTTTCTCAGGTCCCGAGGAAACCGTCCTGCCACTAGGGTTGCCGGACCTGCCGTTTCATCTACGGCTCGACGGCCTGTCGGCGTATTTCCTCACCGTACTCGCCGTCGTGAGCACAGGCGTGAGCGCGTTCTCCGCCGGCTATTTCCGCAAGGGCGAAGGCACGCCACCCGGATTGCTGTGTTTCAAATATCACATATGCCTTGCGAGCATGGCCGTCCTTTTGCTGGCAGACGATGCGTACTGCTTCATGGTTGCGTGGGAGACGATGACGGTTTCAGCCACCTTCCTCGTGATGACCAACCACCGCTTCGCCGAGATCCGTCGCGCTGCCTGGCTCTACTTCCTGATCTCCCACGTCGGCGCGCTGGCGCTCCTACTGTGCTTTGGCCTGTTACAGGCCAACACCGGCGACTACACGTTCGCCAACATGCGCCAGCAGCATCTGGACGTGTTCTGGGCGTCCATCGCGTTTCTGCTGGCACTGTTCGGTTTCGGCACAAAAGCAGGCATTTTCCCGCTGCATGTCTGGCTGCCGGAGGCTCATCCGGCGGCGCCGTCGCCGGTATCGGCCCTCATGAGCGGGCTCGTCCTGAAAGCTGGCCTCTACGGCGTGCTGCGCGCGGTGTTTGATCTGCTGCACGTGCAGATTGCGTGGTGGGGCGTGCTCATGCTGATGCTCGGGCTATTCACCGCTCTGTTCGGCGTCGTGTTCAGCGCCATCCAGACGGACATGAAGCGGCTGCTTGCGTACTCGTCGATCGACAACATCGGGCTGATGTTCGTGAGCATCGGGCTGGCGATCCTGTTTCGCGCGTACGGGATGAGCGCGCTGGCTGCCTTGTCGTTGACTGCCGCGCTCTACCAGATCGCCAGCCACGCGACGTTCAAGAGCTTGCTATTCCTCGGGACGGGTTCGGTGCTCCATGCGACAGGCGAGCGCAATCTAGGGCGCCTGGGTGGCCTGATCCGTTTCATGCCCTGGACCGCCTGGGCCACTCTGATAGGTGCACTTGCCAGCGCCGGCCTGCCGCCGTTGAGCGGCTTCGTCTCCGAATGGCTGCTGCTGCAGAGCTTCCTGTTCACGCCGGGCTTACCCGACCCATTCCTGAACATGGTGGTTCCGCTCGTGGCCGCGCTGATCGCTCTGGTCGCCGCGCTCGCGGGTTACACGATGGTCAAGTTCTTCGGCATCATCTTTCTCGGTCAGCCTCGCGAGGCTAAGTTGCGCGAGGCACGGGATGCAAGTCCGTGGGAGCGTGTCGGCTTCGTGTGGCTCGCAGCGATATGCGTACTGCTCGGGCTGTTGCCGGTGCAGTTCGTGGTCATTCTGGATCGCGTCACACAGATCCTGGTTGGCGCGGGCATCGGCCCCACTGTCGCGCGGAACGGCTGGCTCCTGCTCGCGCCCACCAGCGTGGACCGTGCCAGCTACATGCCGGTGGTGTTCCTGCTGTTTTTCTTCGCCTGCTGCGTGCTTGCGTGGGTGCTGGTACGCCGTCTTTATCATGGACGCCTGCGACGCGCTGCCGCCTGGGGCTGTGGCCATCCGTTCGTGAATGCTCGCATGCAGGACACGGCGGAAGGGTTCGGGCAGCCAATCCGTGAAATCTTCACGCCGCTGTTCAGGATGAAACGTCGGCTACCGTCACCGTTCGACGAACACCCCGTGTACAGCGTCACCGTGACGGATCGGGCGTGGCCCCTGATTTATGAGCCCATTGAGCGGCTGGTCAGGCGCGTCGCGGCACTGGCCGGGTTGCTCCAGAGCGGCCGCATCGCGGTCTATCTGATGCACAGCTTCCTTGTGCTGATCGTGCTGCTGATGCTGGTGAGACGATGATCACGCTCTCCGGATTGCTCTCGCAGGGGCTGGAGATCCTGCTTGCCCTGGCGGCGGCTCCCCTGCTGACAGGGTGGGTCAATATGTGCCGCGCCCGCTTGCAAAACCGCCGGGCACCGAGCATCTGGCAGCCCTACCGGATGCTTCACAAGCTGTTCAACAAGGAGTCGGTCGTCGCCGACCACGCCAGCCCCATATTTCGCGGCGCGCCGTATATCGTCTGGGCCTGTATGACACTCGCCTGCGCGATCGTGCCAACCCTTTCGACCGACCTGCCCCTGTCGCCAGCTGCGGACGCGATCGCCCTGGTGGGCCTTTTCGCGCTGGCTCGCGTGACCATCTCGCTGGCCGCGATGGATATCGGCACAGCGTTCGGCACGCTCGGCGCGCGTCGCGAGATGCTGGTGGGCTTCCTCGCGGAGCCTGCCTTGCTGATGGTACTGTTTTCGGCGTCGCTGATTACGCGGTCCACCTTGCTGACCAGTATCGTCGCAACGCTCAGCCATCGCGAGCTTGCGATTTATCCGAGCCTCGCGTTCGCAGGAATCGCATTCACGATGGTGTCGCTCGCCGAGAATGCGCGCCTGCCGGTCGACAACCCGACGACGCACCTTGAACTGACGATGATCCACGAGGCGCTGATCCTCGAATATTCAGGCCGGCATCTCGCCCTGCTGGAGTGGGCCGCGAGCCTCAAACTGTTCGCATACTCCTGCATCGGTCTCGCATTGTTCATTCCGTGGGGGATCGCGGAGGCCGGCAATCCGATGGCGCTGCTGCTCGCCGTACCGCTGGTCTTCGTCAAGTTGCTGGTGGGTGGCGCCGCACTGGCGGTAGTTGAGACGACCAACGCAAAGATGCGCATTTTCCGCGTGCCAGAGTTTCTCGCGACAGCCTTCCTGCTGGCCGTCATCGGGATGCTCGTCCACTTTCTGCTGGGGGCCTGAATGCACGGGTTCGCCACGCAGATCATCAACTTCCTCGCCGCCATCCTGCTACTGCTGTCGTTTGCAATGCTCAGCCAGCGCAGGATCCTTTCGTTGATTCACCTCTATACGCTGCAGGGCCTGACGCTCGTATCAGCCAATGTCATCCTGGGATATGTCACCGCCGACGTACACCTCTACATCTCCGCCACATTGACGCTGGCGCTCAAGGTCGGCCTGATTCCCTGGATTCTTTACCGACTTGTCCGGCGGCTCAACGTCAAAGCGGATGTGGAGTCGCTCCTCAATATTCCCGCCACCCTGCTGATCGGCATTGTGCTCGTGATCGTTGCGTTCAATGTCGCCTCGCCGATCAGTCAGCTCGCCTCGTCGGTCGCGCGCGGCACCCTCGGCATCGCACTCGCATGCCTGCTGCTGTCATTCATGATGATGATTACGCGCGCCAAGGCGGTACCGCAGGTGATCGGCTTCCTTTCGATGGAAAATGGCCTGTTTTTTTCCGCTGCCGCGGCAACGAACGGCATGCCTATGATCGTCGAACTCGGCGTCGGACTCGATGTGCTGGTGGGTATCCTGATCCTCGGTGTGTTCATGTTCCAGATCCGCGAGCAGTTCGATAGTCTGGATATTCATCACCTGGAAAAACTCAAGGATGACTGAAGCCTGGGTACTGCTGCTGGTTTTTGCGATCCCGCTCTTCGCAGGCGCTAGTCTGGCGCTCGTGGGACAACACCATGTCGCGGCGCAACTCAACGTCGGCTTCAGTTTCCTGACACTTGTCGCCGCCACGGTGCTCGCCGTGCAAACCGTGGCGCACGGGCCTGCATTCGCGCTGGGCAAGCTCTTCTTCGTCGATCCGCTCAGCGTGTTCCTGGTCACACTGACGGCCTTCGTCGGCTGGACGACCTCGATATTTTCAAGGCCGTACATGCGCATCGAGCGCGACCGCGGCAAGATGACCGGCCCCCGCATGCGCCTTTACCACAGCATGTACCAGCTGTTCATCTTTGCGATGCTGGTCGCGCTGCTGGCCAACAACATGGGCATTCTCTGGGTCGCCATGGAAGCCGCCACACTCGCGACGGTCCTGCTCGTCAGCGTCTATCGCACCGCAGCCAGCCTCGAAGCCGCGTGGAAGTACTTCATCCTGTGCAGCGTTGGCATCGCGCAGGCGCTGTTCGGCACGATCTTGCTCTATCTCGCCGCAAGCCGGCAACTCGGCGGCGGCGATGCGCTGCTCTGGACAAGTCTGAACGCGATCAAGGGCAGTCTCGACCCGACCATCATTTCGCTAGCGTTCGCGTTTCTGCTGATCGGCTATGGCACCAAGGTCGGCCTCGTGCCGATGCACAACTGGCTACCCGATGCACATGCTGAAGGCCCTACGCCGATTTCGGCCGTGCTGTCCGGCCTGCTGCTCAACGTCGCGCTCTATGCGGTCCTGCGCTGCAAGGTGCTGGCCGACGGTGCACTCCACAACGGCCTGCCGGGACACCTGTTGGTCGGATTCGGGCTGGTCTCGGTGCTGGTCGCAACTTTTTCGCTGTTCCGGCAGAAAGACGTCAAGCGGCTCTTTTCGTATTCGTCAATCGAGCACATGGGTCTGATGACATTCGCCTTCGGGCTTGGCGGCCCCATCGCGACCTTCGCGGGCCTGCTACACATGACGGTCCATTCGCTCGTCAAGTCGGCCATCTTCTTTACCGTCGGGCACGCGGCGCAAAAGGCCGGTACCCAGGCGATCGACGACATCCGCGGCCTGTTACGCGTGAGCCCAACCGTTGGGTGGGGCATGATGCTCGGGGCGCTTGCGATTCTGGGCATGCCGCCGTTCGGTGTCTTCGCGAGCGAATTCCTGATCCTGACGACCGCGATGAGCAAACTCCCGTGGGCAACACCCTTCCTGTTGCTCGCGCTTGCTGTGGCGTTTGCGGCCATCTTCGTGCGCGTGCAGGGCATGGTGTTCGGCGACACGACGGCCAAAGTTCTCGAACACCCGCCGGCGTTGCTGCCCGTGTTCGTCCATCTCGGCATCGGCTTGATGCTCGGGCTCTACATTCCGCCCTATCTTGCGACGTTGTATCGGCAGGCGGCGGCCATGATCGCGGGGTGACACATGCGCATCGATGAATTCGGGTTTCCCAATCTGGTCCGCCTGTCCGATTTTGCGGGCACGTCTTCAGCTTTTCTCGCACGGGTCGACCATGCCACTTGGATCCGCGCCGCCGCCACGATATGCGAGGCGGGTGGCCGCCTCATCTCCCTGTGGGGTGTCGAAGAAGCGCCGGGCATATTCGCGATCTCCGCCGCTTACGCGCTGGAGGACGGCATCCTGTGGCTTCAGTTGCCGGTAGGCGACGGGCATGGAGCCGGCGACGGCTACCCGGAGATATCGACGGTTTTTCCGTGCGCGATACGCATGCAACGGGCCGCCTACGAGCTGGTCGGGCTGCGTGCAATCGGCGCCGAAGATACCCGGCCGTGGCTGAATCATGGCAACTGGCCTGCCGATTACTTTCCGTTGCAGAAATTGTCCTCCGGGACCGAACAGTTTCAATCCCAGGAAGCGGACTATGCGTTCGTCCACGTCGAGGGTGACGGTGTCCATGAGATTGCCGTCGGTCCGATTCACGCAGGCGTGATCGAGCCCGGACACTTCCGCTTCTCGGTCGTCGGTGAAAAGGTGTTGCGCCTGGAGGAGCGGCTGGGCTATGCGCACCGGGGAATCGAACGGCTGTTCGAGCACGTGCCAGCGCTCGACGGACAACGTCTCGCAGGACGCATCGCCGGAGACACCACGGTCGCCTTTACCTGGGCCTATTGCATGGCGGTCGAACGGGCACTCTGTATCGAGATTCCGCCACGTGCGCAGTGGCTGCGCGCGCTGCTGCTCGAGCGCGAGCGCATTGCCAATCATCTGGGCGATCTGGGTGCGCTCGGCAACGACGCGGGGTTCGCGTATGGCCTCGCACATTTTTCCCGTCTGAAGGAGGACTGGCTACGTCTGAACAATCAGGCATTCGGACATCGCTATCTGATGGATCGGATCGTTCCCGGGGGCGCGGCAACGAACATCGATCTGCGCTTCATCACCGCGATACTGACGCAGTGCGACCACATTGACGCGCAGGTTCGTGTGATGCATCACATTTACGACGACCATTCAGGGCTGCAGGATCGCTTTGCAGGTGCGGGCATCCTCTCTGAAAGACTAGCGAAGCACTTCGGCGTGTGCGGGCTGGTTGGGCGAGCAAGCGGCCGGAAAACCGATGTGCGTGTCGATCATCCTTACCCGCCCTACCATGAGGTTCAGGTGCAGATGGTCAGCGATGAGCGGGGCGATGTGGCAGCCCGGGTCGCGGTCCGCTTCGGCGAAATCTACGAATCCATCCGGTTGATTCGCACCCTCCTGGCCGATCTGCCGGGTGGGGAGATCGTCTCCCGGATTGAATACACCGGATCTCCATCCCGCGGGGTCGGCTGGATCGAGGGCTGGCGCGGGGACGTGTTCGTTGCGCTGGAGACCGGAGCCAGCGGAACCCTTTCGCGCTGCCACTGCCACGACCCGTCGTGGCAGAACTGGCCAGCCCTGGAACACGCGATCATCGGCAATATTGTTCCGGATTTCCCGCTGATCAACAAGTCGTTCAATCTGAACTACGCGGGACACGACCTGTAATGTGGCAACTTCTCAAACAGATCGCGACAACTGGCACGCCGACTTTGCGCGTGCCCGAGAGCGATGACGAATGGCGGGCCGAAGGCCACCGTATCCAGCAGGAAATACTCGATGTGCTCGGTCGGGCGCTGTGCATTCGCGAGGTCGATGCGGGTTCCTGCAACGGCTGCGAACTGGAAATCCATGCACTCAACAATCCTTACTACAACATTGAGGGTCTGGGTATCCGCTTCGTCGCGAGTCCCCGCCATGCCGACATGCTGCTCGTCACCGGCCCTCTCACACTGAACATGAAAGAAGCGGTACAGCGGGCATACGAAGCGACACCCCGCCCAAAGCTCGTCGTCGCGGTCGGCGAGTGCGCTTGCACAGGCGGCATGTTCAGGGAGAGCTACGCCGTGTGGGGGTCACTGTCGAACTTCCTGCCTGTCGATGTCACGATCCCGGGTTGCCCGCCCCCTCCGATCGATATTCTGAGGGGCATTGTTACAGCGTTTCGTGCAAAACATGCAGCCGTCCCGCGATGATCGGCGCCCGGGACTCTCGCCAATGACGGTCGCCAGAGGTAAGGGTTCCGCACGAGGCCTATGTGTGATGACTGCCTCAGGTGCCACGCTGATATTTTTAACGAAGGCGCGCGATGAGTGCGCGATTGGGCAGGTTGAAGGCAATCGGCAGAGCATGGCCACAGTTGCTGACGATGGTCGCCTTCATGGTGGCAATCAGCCTTCGCTTTCCACTGTGGTTTGTCATGCTTTCGGCCCTCGTCAATGGCACCGTTCTGACATGCCTCACGCGATGCTTCACCTCCCGGCGGGCGCGCGCGGGTGGTGACCCATTTCTCGGCGTCATCGTGATCGGAAGTGGACTCGCGTCGATCGCCCTGACCCTGAAGTGGTGGGTCATGGAACGGCAGTTGAAGCTCGCGCCCGGTATGCTCCTGCATATGGCCGGCCATACAGAGGCGACTTCAAATCCAGCGTTGGCATGGTCAAGCGTTCTGACCCAGTGGAGGCGGATTCAACCGGTCCTCGCAACACTGCATTGTTGAACAGATTTTAAGTAGTCGTCCAGGGCTTCCGCGGGCGTCTTCCATCCAAGAGTTTTACGCGGCCTTGAGTTCAACGTATTAGCAACGGCCCGGATCTCCCGGGCACTCCACCGCGACAGGTCTGTGCCTTTTGGAAAGTACTGTCGTAGAAGGCCGTTAGTGTTTTCATTCGTACCACGCTGCCACGGGCTTTGCGGGTCGGCGAAGAATACTTTCACGCCAGACTCGATAGTGAAGCGGGCGTGATCGGAAAGCTCCTTGCCGCGATCCCATGTCAATGACCGCCATAACTCGGCAGGCAAGTCAGTCACAGTCTTCTTGAGTGCGTTGGCCATCGTGACGGCCCCATAGCCAGCTAGCGCAGGCCCGTTTTTCGTGCGCGGAATCAACCCGTAGCCTTTCTCTCGAGGTAAATGCACGAGCATCGTGAAACGGCTTGATCTTTCCACTAGCGTACCGATCGCGGATCGATTCAGGCCAATGAGGAGGTCGCCTTCCCAATGGCCCGGCACCGCACGATCTTCCGCCTCTGCAGGCCGACCGGAAATCATCACCTGCTCACTGACATGCGCCCACGGCTTGGCACGCGCTCTCGCTCGAGGAACGCGCAACGCGCGCCCGGTGCGCAGGCAGCCCACCAGCTCGCGCTTGAGTGCGCCGCGCCGTTGAATATAAAGCGCTTGATAAATGGCTTCGTGGGAAACGCGCATCGATTTATCATCCGGGAAATCTACCTGTAACCGATTGGCAATTTGTTCAGGCGACCAGCCATTGACCCACGTTCGATCGCCGCGATGGGGCTTATTTCGACCTTTGAACGGTGCCTGCCTCGGCCCAGCAATTGCACGGCCATCAGCGTCATGAACTTTGCCTTCCAGACGCTCCTGTACATATTGACGCAGTCGTTCATTAGTCGCCAGCTTCGCTGGCTTCGGTCGCTGAGCGAATCGATCCGCCTTCCACTGCGCGACAGAGGCTCGATATTCGAGATACCCACTGCGCGTTGCAGCATTGCGCGTGAGTTCTCGCGAAACGGTTGATGGACTGCGTTCGATACGCCGAGCGATTTCACGCACTCCGAGGCCTTGGACAGAGAGCAATGCTATCTCTTCTCGCTCAGCGAACGACAAGTATCGACCAGCGATAGGTTTGGACATGAATAGTGGTATGCCGCCACGATAGCGGAACCAGCGCGAGCCCACTGCTTGAGATGCGCCTACCGCCTCCGCTGCCTTCTCGCTTGTAATGCCAGTCGCGATCTGTCTCCAAAAGCGACGCTCGACCTCGTTTCCAAGTGATGGCGCGCCCGGCGAATACATCGCTGCTCGACCGGTCAACCGATACACCTGCTTTGCACTTCGCACCATGCAACACCTCCTCGATTAAAGGTGTTGCGAGGACCGGTTGAATCCGCCTTGACAACCCCTGTCGCTATGATGAATGCAGCGGCCGGGCTCGGGTCGTCGGCTCTCGACCGCAGCGTCTAGTGCGGCAAGTGCCAGTTCTGTATCGATGTAGCGACTCACGGCGTAGCCGACGATTCGTCGACTATGGGCGTCAATAATTGCGTCCGGGTACGCAAACCCGGACACCCTGCGGGACGATAACTTTCATGATGTCCTAACAGGCCTGCCCAATCGCCGTTAGTTGCCCGACCGCCTCGGTGCAGACGGATCAGGTCCCATGACGTCTGGCAACAGTTGCTAGGCACGTTCGCGGACTTGCATCGCTTTGAAGTGCTTAGCGACAGTCTGGGTCACAATTTCGGCGACCACGCGCTGGTGTCGGCGGCCATGCGCCTGCGCGGCTGTCGGGTGGTAAAAGCATGCTGGGGCGCCTCGGCGGAGATGGGGGTTCGGCGTCGCACGTATCCATCCATTACCTATCGATTAGGAATCCATATAGATGCATTGGACGACATAGGACTAACCACAAGGGGTGGACGTTCGTTCATACCTAGCGTCACATCCAACGCTGCTGGACAATCCATCAGGAGAAAACAATTGCCTTGTGCTGTTGCTGTTCGGCGTAAACCAAATGCAATGTCGGCTTGACCGTCACATACCGCAACGTGACGCCAAGAACATACATATGAAGCAATGGCCTAGCGCTTCTTTCTTGCGGGCAAGACCATTGGCCCCTATAGTGAATTTGTTTCGCGGAGCTATTGCGCAATTGCTTCGCACTCCCACATCGCAGCCTGAGCCCGTCGTAGACGCTGGCCAGATAGAGCGCAATTCAAAACAGCGGCGACTTCAAGAGCTGGCTCTGCACGGGGACGTCGGACTGTCCTCTTCTTGACCGCCCGCGCCCGCCGGGACCATAGCGCCCGCGGATAAAGCTGGAGGAGCCTGCCTCAACGGCTCGATCATATTTGTTAAAGGAAAGTCGCTCGCGCGAGTGGTTCGGGCGGAATGTCCCTTCTACGCTACATCGTTCTACCGAAGTTGCTTTCGTCACTTGTCTTTACCAGCACGAACCTCGTGAAGTGCAGGTTGCTCGCCTTTGCCTCGCATCCCCGCGCGCCCGCCTCCACGGTCAACCTTTCATCGGGAGAATCGGCATGCGCATAAGGACTTCAGTACCACTTCTTGCGATAACCTGCGGTCTTATCGTCGCGCAGCCCTCTTTGGCGGCGGAAAATGACGATGACACTGGCGGACATTGCATGTTGCCGCAAGGAACGATTTCGTTGGTTGAAAAGCAGCTCTATACGGTCGTCGGATTGACTGACGGCAATGGAGGCATTTTCAAGCCCAACAGGATGTGGGCGGCGATCGTAGACCGCGAGGGTCATCTCTGCTCCGTAGTCAAGACGGGGGACGCGTGGCCGGGCAGCCGCGCAATCGCCATCGCAAAGGCGTACACCGCAAACGGTTTTAGCAACGACGCGCTCGCGCTGTCGACTGCCAACCTGTATGGAGCGACGCAGCCCGGTGGATCGCTCTATGGCCTTAACAATTCGAATCCGTTCAACCCGCGTTTCCTCGAACACGGCAGCGGGATTGGCCACACGGTCGGCGGCGTCATCACGTTCGGCGGGGGGGTCGCACTTTACGTCGGCGGCAAAGTCATCGGCGGGCTTGGGGTAAGCGGCGACAGCGCGTGCGCCGATCATGCCATCGCCTATCGCATGCGCAAGCTTGCGGGCCTTGGCAGCGTGCCGAAGGGGCAAGGGCCGAACAACACCGACAACATTATCTACGCTGCCAGTTCATCGCCAATGGGCTTTGAACATCCGCATTGCTTCGCGAGCGACCTCAGCGCGAGCGGAATCGAGAGCGTGGGACGATAGCGGCCGTTGCTGATCGGTGCAATGGTCGGCGAAGACCTGTCGCATCGAGCAGTCGTGGGCCGGAGTGGACATCAACGGCACCGGCAAGATAGGAGGTTTGGATACCCGAATGTCAGACCGACGACGCATGTGAACAACGGATTCTGGCCGCGTGCCGCTTGACAGAAATCTCGCAGCCAAGCCTGTTCGGGATCATGCTGAAGCTCCAGCAGCCCTGGCGGGACTGGTTCATCGCGGCCGTGCAGCCATCGGCAGCACGGCTCGAGTCGGCAGTTATATTGCGCAAGGCCAGCCAAAGCAGGTCGCGGCCCCGCCCGTAGGGGAGTGGCACGCGCTGTCAAAAGTGGCGCGAGCGTCGTGAATCGCGCCGGAATCAAGGCGGTGCAAGAGCGCGCCGCGTCCGGAAATCCAATCTGAGACTTCCGCGAATGAAAGCTGGTCCGACGACAATCGCTTCATTGCAACGACGCTCGCTTTCACACTGGCAGGCACGGATTGGCTATGAACGACGCGTGAAGGGCGGCGCAAAGATGCGGTCGCAGGACGCTACGCGGGCAACCATGCGGTGGTCGTTGCGGTCGGCGCATGTCTCGTGTGCAGACAGTTGCCAAACAATACGTACAACAGCAGGCCCCTCACCGGGCCGCGGAGAACCGGTAGAGCGCCGTCAAGAATGTGCGCCGGTGGAACTGCACACGTTGGCGACCCGACTGGCGTCCGTCGCTTGTCTTAGCCGGCAACCGCAGCTCCGAAATCGGCCGCCTCACGAACGACCGCGGTCACGCTCTCTCGACTGCGCCGACAAAAAGCCGCCGGTGCTCTAAGCCAAACGCACAGGGCGGAGCGTGCTTCCGGCATCACCACCGCTTACGATACCAGCGGCAGCGTCACTCTGACCTGCAATCCTCCACACTCACGGTTGCGAAGCGCGATATCGCCGCCATGAGCACGAACGACAGCTCGCGCCGACGTCAGTCCCAAGCCCATCCCTCCCGTGCCGCGGTTTCGAGATTGCTCGAGGCGAAAGAACGGCGTGAATACCTGTTCGAGCGCGTGAATAGGATTGCCGGGGCCCTGATCGCTGATTTCGACAACGAGTTGCGTCGCTGAATGGATCAGTTGCAGTTCCGCGCTGTTGCCGTACTTCAACGCATTGTCGACGAGGTTCATGCAGGCCCGCCTCAATGAAAATGGACGTCCGTTGAACGCGAGGCGATCGGGGCCGGAGTAAAAGACGCGCTGACCCTGGTCACCATAGTCGTCGGTAATGGTGCGCAACAAGCCAGCGAAATCGAAAATCGTCGCGTCCTCGTCCTTGTAGTCGTCCCTGAAAAAGGAAAGCGCCGAGTCGGCCATTGCCTGCAAGTCGCCAAGCGCGACGTTATCGGCAAGCGACGAAACAATGCCGGACATGTGTGAGGTGTACTGACCCACAGCGAGGAATCCGCCAGCGTTGGCTGCTCCAGCGACGAACGCGAGCGATCGCCCGAGGCGACGATTCGCGACGTCGCTGCGCTCAGGCGCCGTGAAACCGCGAAGATAATTGATGGGCATGCGGATCAGTTCGGTTTCGGGGGCGGTTCACAAAGGTTGCACACGATTGAGCTTGTCGATCCTAACATGAGACGACGCTGCTTCAGCCTGCGTTTCAGACGAACCGTGTCAGCCAACGCGCGTGTCGGGCGTCGCCTGGACTGCCCGATGAACCATCCGAGGAAAGAAGTGAGCGCTGCGTCCGAGTTCGCTTCGCAGGTGCCTCGTTATAGCGCTGTCGCACGCACGCGGCGCGGTGCAATATCCGTGAAGCGTGTCACGTCGGCCATCACGGCGGGCGCTTCAGGCGACGTAAAAGCCGCATCGACCGATGCTTCGTCACGAAACCTGCATTCGCAGATCGCAAGCGTTCCGGCCTGCTGCTCGGCGGGGAAAAAGGCCGCGACCTCGACAAGGCCGTAGCGCGACCAGTGATGCATCACAAGGGGCAAATGACGGTCGACGTAATACGCGCGATCGAAGCGCGCACCGGCCTTGCCTTCGTAGGTGACATAGATCGTGACGGTGGCATCTCTCGACATGCTGTTCTCCAGTGACTAAGGCGTGAAAGGCGGCGTCGATCGGATGCATCGCACCGGTGATGTCGCGGGCGCCGAAACCAGATTCAGGCGGGTCTCGCGGCTTCACCGTTTATCGCGGCGGACCGATCGGTACAGTGATGTAGACCGCGAGAACGCTGCTAGCCTGGGTCGTCGGCCGGCGCGCGCATACTCTCGCCATGCGCCGCACGATGGATCGCATTGACGATGCTCTCGTAGCCGGTGCACCGGCACAGATTGCCGCTGATCGCGTGACGTATCTCTTCGTGACTCGGCGACGAGTTGTGCCTCAGGAGGTCCGCCGCCGCGATCAGCATGCCGCTCGTGCAGAATCCGCATTGGAACCCGTTCTCCGCAATGAACGCCTCCTGCAGCGCCTCGATTCCGCTGAGGCCTTCGATCGTCCGCACGTCGTTTCCAGATATCGACGCCGCAAGCACAAGACAGGACTTCCTTACCTCGCCGTCGATCAAGACCGTGCACGCGCCGCAATCGCCGGTCAGGCATCCGATGCGCGTGCCTTTCGCATCGAGTGCATCGCGGATGAGTTCGACGAGCAACAGTCGCGAGTCCACTCGTTCAGACCGCGGCTCGCCATTGAGCGTGAGCCGCACCTCGATCGTTCCTTTCATGTCTTCGTTCCCGTGAGCAGGACGCGTAAATGCCGTTTCACGACGCCAGGCACAACGGCGCGCCGATAGTCCGCGTCCGCGAGTTCATCGCTCCAGCCTTCGCCGACAAGATCTTGCGCACTCGTTGCCGCATGCTCGATAAACGCATCGGGCGCGAGCAAAACCTGTTCGTCGATCGCGAAGCGGCGATACGCCGGCCGTCGGCCGGCCGCGCCGACTGCAAGCCGCACACTGATCTGCTCGCCCCGATGCAGGGAGCACGCAACGGTCACGATGGGCCACGAACTCGCACTCGCCTTGTACTTCTGATACTCACAGGCGACGAGCGTCGTGTCGCGCGGCACGCGTACGCCAATGAGAAACTCGTCTGCGCGGCGCGCGGTGCAAAAGGCGTCGATAAAAAACTCTCGCGCAGCGACATGACGCACGCCCTGTGACGAGCGCAATTCGAACTCTGCCTCGAGCGCCGCGAGACATCCCGGTGCGTCGGACGAAGGATTCGCGTAGCTTGCTGCCCCACCGAGCGTGCCCTGATTGACGATCGATGCACCGCCCGTGACCTGCGCGGCCATCGCCGCAAGCAGCGGCGCCTGGCGTGCCACGAGCGGTGAAGCGAGCAATTGCGCATAGGTCGTCATCGCGCCGATGTGCAGATGCATATCGTCGAGCGCGATTTCATCCAGACGGAGCGCACCGAGACTGATGACATGTCCGGGACACACGAGATTCGCCGACATCGACGGCACCAGCATCGTGCCGCCGCCGAGCACCGAGGCATCCTCGCGAAAGGCGGCTAGCAAGGCAGCCGCTTCGTCGAGGTCCCTCGGTTGGTGAAAATCGAAGTAATGGCCGATCACGCGCGTCGCTCCTCGAGGGACGCCATCACGCGCGCCGGCGTCGCCGGCACGTGCGTCAGGCGCGCGTCGTCACCGAGTGCATTCGCCACGGCATTGGTCACCGCTGAGAGCGCACCGCCTAGCCCCGATTCGCCCGCGCCCTTCATGCCGAGCGGATGAAACGGATTCAGCGTCACGCGATGTCCGACGCGAATGGGCGGAAGATCGTTAGCTCGAGGCAATAGATAACTCTTGAAGCGATCGGTGATCATGCGTTGATGTTCATCGAACTTGATCAGTTCCCACAGCGCGACGCCGATGCCCATCACGACCGCCCCTCTAAGTTGCGCTTCGACGAGCGCCGGATTGACCATTGCGCCGCAGTCGTGCACCACGGCATAGTCGAGCAGCCTGCTATTGCCAGTCGCCGTGTCGAGTTCGAGCGCCGCGGCATGCACGGAATATGAGAACGTCGGGTATGTGGCGATACGGCCTTGCGCATCCGGCTCCACGCGCACATTCTGCGGCGCGAAGCTGCGCGTCACTTCGAGCGGCAGCGTCACGCCGGCTGCCACGGTGAATGGCCGTAGATGCGCCCCGAGCGCGAGTTCGGCCACTGCGATCCTCGTGGCGTTCGACTCGCGCCACGCATGACCGTCGCGCAGTGAAATGTCTTCGGGCGCACCGCCGAGCAGGTTGGCGGCGCACTGACAGAGCCGTGCGCGCAACTCCTGCGCGGCGAGATACGCGGCGGTCCCGCCGTACATCAGCGCACGGCTGCTCGCGTTGCCGGTGCCGAGCGGCGTCACGTCTGTGTCCCCCTCGATCACGCTGACCTGGTCCGCGCGCAGGCCGAGTTCACCGGCGACCATCTGCGCAATGCCGGTATCGCTGCCGCTGCCCGGAGACGTCACGCCCGTCAGCACCTGCACGTCCCCCGACGGCATCATGCGAACGGTGGATGTCTCGTATCCATTGGGAAAGTTACCGGGCCGCGCCCCGCCTTCCGGCGTTAGTTCGAACGCAATGCCAATACCGATGCGACGCTCGCTGGTACGCGCTGCGCTTGCGCGCTCCTGCCATTGCTCGTAATCGAACATCGTCAGCAACTGCTCAAGGCCGCCCGGATAGTCGCCGCTATCCACGTTCAGCCCGGACGGCAGCAAACGCGGCAAGGCGTCCCGTGCGACCAGATTGCGACGCCGCAATTCGACTGCATCCATGCCAGTTTGCCGGGCCAGCCGATCGATTGCATGTTCCAGCACGAGGTTGCCGATCTCTTTGCCGTAACCGCGTATGGCTTGCCAGGGCGGTCGATTGGTGATCGCGAGAGAGCACTCGACGTCGCAGTGCTCAATCGTATAGACGGTCGGAAACACGGCCGGCGTGACGAGCGCCATCGCCCAGCTATGACCGGCGCCGATGATGCCGACATCCACCATGATGCGGTCACGCCAGCCGATGAGCCTGCCTTGCTCATCCGCCGCGATCTCATAGCTGTGATGCTGCGAACGCGCACCGGGGAGCAGTGTTTCGCGCCGTTCCTCGACCCAGGCGACCGGGCGTTTCGTGATCCGGCTGAACAGCGCGACCAGCACTTCTTCGGGATGCCCAGCCATCTTCAGCCCGAACGTACCGCCGATGCGCGGCGCGATCACGCGGACCTGCGACTCCTTCACACGCAAGGCCGCTGCAATCAGCCAGCGGCTCGTATGAGGGTTCTGGAACGTGCCGGTCAACGTGTAGCGTTCGCCGTGCGCGTCCCACTGGGCGACGTAGCACAGCGTTTCCATTGGTGCACTGGTCGACGGGCCGACCGTCAGTTCCCCTCGTGCGATGTGCGCCGCGCGCTCGAATGCAGCATCGGCGTCCCCCGAACGAATGCGGTCGCGCACGAACAGGTTCGTATCCCAGCCGGGCTGAACCACCGGCGCACCTTCGCGCAGGGCGTCGCGCGCGTTCGCGGTTGCCGGTTGCACTTCGTATTCGACGCGAATCTTCGCGAGCGCGGCTTGCGCGTCGTGCACCGACGTCGCCACGAGCGCCGCGACCGGTTGGCCGAAGTACGTCGCGTGCTCGAGTGCAAGGCAACGACTTTGTAAAGGCCCGCGTGCGCCTTGTGCGGGAAGATCCATGGCCGGCGGCATTGCATCGCTCATGCGCGCTGCGTCTTCTCCCGTGAGGCCCGCGACGACACCCGGCATGGCGAGCGCACCCGAGAGGTCGATCGAGACGATCGTCGCACACGCGTGAGCGCTGCGCAGGATGGCTAGATGGAGCGCGCCTGCGGGAATGAGATCGGCACTGTAATCGACGCGCCCCGAAACGAAGCGCGCTGCGTCCAGACGCGCCACGTTCTCCCCGAGCAGGCTGCCCGGCGACGCGTCCTTGAAAGTCTGTTCCATGTTTGTCGCGCGACGGCCCGATTGCCCGGACCTCGCCGTTCGTTGGTTGCTCATCGGCTCGCGTGGCGTCCCACGCGCACGCAGAGCATCGCGCATGCGCCGAGCGCCAGCAGTGTCGTCATCAGAAAAAGTCCGCTGTCGAGTGTGCCGCTCAGCGTCTTGAGCCAGCCCATCGCGAACGGACTGGCGAAACCGCCGAGCAGACCAAGGCTGTTGACGAATGCGATCGCCGGAGCAGCGGCGGGCGACCCGGCGAAATAGTCGGACGCGAGCGACCACAACAGCGGAATCGTGACGAACACCGTGGTCGATGCGATCGTCAGGAGCACGATGGTCGCAGTCAGATCATGCGCCAGAAGCGGCAGCAGTGAAAGTGCGGTCGCGCCCGCCAGGGCCGCCAGTGCGCCGTGCCAGCGACGTTCGAGAAGCCTGTCCGAGTTGCGGCAGATCAGCACCATGCCGATCGTGGCGATGCCGTACGGAATGGCCGAGAGCCAGCCAATGCGCTCCACGCTCGTCGCGCCTGCGCTCTTCAGTACCGTCGGCACCCAGAAGCTCAGCGCATAAGTGCCGCAAATAAAGGTGAAATAGGCGAAGCTGATCACGTACACCTTCGGGTCGGCGATGACCTGCCGCAACTGCGCGGCGTGTTCCGCGTCGGCTTCGCGGCCGTCGTCGCGCAGTGCGTGGCGCAAGGTGTCGCGCTCCGGTTCGGTGAGCCATTTCGCTCGCTCGATGTCGTCCGAAAGGGTGAACCAGGTCACGATGCCAAGCAGCACCGCCGGCGCCGCTTCCACGATATAGAGCCACTGCCAGCCCGCCAGACCCGCAACGCCCGCGAGCCGCGACATCGCCCAACCAGACACCGGGCCGCCGATCATCCCCGCGATCGGAAATCCGGTCATGAAGAGACCGAGAATCTGCCCGCGACGGTTGCGCGGGAACCATTGACTCAGGAAGTAGACGACGCCGGGAAAAAAGCCCGCCTCGAACACGCCGAGCAGAAAGCGCAGTACGTAGAACGCGGTCGGGCTCGATACGGTCGCCATTGCGCAGCCGCTGAGACCCCATAGGACCATGATGCGCGTGATGGTCTTACGTGCGCCGATGCGTTGCAGAAGCAGATTGCTCGGCACTTCGAACAGAAAGTAGCCGATGAAAAATATTCCCGCGCCTAGTCCGTACACGGCATCGCTGAAGCCGAGCGCGTCCTGCATCTGCAGCTTCGCGAAGCCGACGTTGATGCGGTCCAGATACGCGATCACATAGCAGACGATCAGAAGCGGCACGAGCCGCATCGCGACCTTGAGGTAAAGCGCGCGCTGCGCGTCTTCCGGGGCCGTTACCTGAGCGGGGGCGTGTACATCGAGAGCGATTTTGCGCGACATGATGACCCTCTCAATGAAGTGGAATGGAACGGCACGTGAATGACGGAAAGCGTTTCATGAGGCTGTCTCCTTGAGCCTGTCGGCGCGCAGATGGTCCGGCGGCGTCTGCTCTTTTTGGGGGGCGCGCCCGAAGGCGGCGGAACGTTCGCGCCGAAAACTGATCGATCGAACAGTCAGCACAGTAGCCGACGAGCCAACTTCCGGTCAACCCGAAACATGGTCGATTTCGCCGGGGACTTTCCCTTGTTGACTGATCGATCAGTCAGGCGTAGTATCGGCAGCTGAACACCTCGCCTCGCGAACAGCGACACGTTTGCGACAGGCGTCAGAGGGACTTTTCAACCTTCATCAGAGGAAAGAGCCGTGAGCACCTTCAACGAGTACTCAGACAAATTCGAGACCATCCGCATGACACGTACCGATGGCGTACTGGAGATGCACTTCCACACGCACGGCGAGCCACTGGTATGGAATCTGACAGCCCATCGCGAGTTCGAGCAGGCTTTTCTCGATGTAGGACGCGATCGGGACAACGAGGTCGTGATCATGACCGGCACGGGCGATGCCTTCAGCGGACCGGCCATTGCGCCCGGCATGCATCAGAACCGCAATTCGATGACGCCCACGGTCTACGATCCGATCTACTGGGAAGCGAAGCATCTGCTCATCAACCTGCTCAACATCGAGGCGCCGGTGATCAGCGTCATCAACGGCCCGGCCGTGCGGCATGCAGAGATCCCGCTGCTCGGAGACATCGTGCTCGCATCCGACACCGCGACGATCCAGGACACCGCACACTTCCAGGGAGGCATGGTGCCGGGCGACGGCATGCATCTGATCATGCCGCTGCTGATGGGTCGCGCGCGCGGCCATTACTTTCTTCTGACAGGTCAGAGCATTCCCGCCAGCGCGGCGCTCGAAATGGGATTAGTGAACGAAGTGCTGCCGTCGGCCGAACTTTTGGCGCGCGCCCGCGAACTCGCCAGGCTGATGCTCAAGCAGCCGCGTCTCGTGCGACGCTATACACGCACCTGCCTGAACCAGGAACTGAAAGCACGACTGCACGACGTGCTCGGATACGGACTCGCGCTGGAAGGCATCGCCCGCATGAGAGAAGTGGCCGCCTGAGCGGGACCCGATTCTTCCTATCTGCATCACTTCACAAATCAAGGAGGCAGCATGACTGTCAGCAGTATTACCAGACCGATCGATATGGTAGGTTCGGTCATCGATGTGGTCGATTCCACGCCCGATGTGCTCGGCGAGTCGATCATCTGGGATGAGAAAACGCAACTTCTCTGGTGGGTGGACGGGATCGGTCAATCGATCCATCGCCTCGACATTTCAAGCGGCGCCAAGAAGAGCTGGCTGATGCAGGAAGAGATCGGCAGCATCGGCCTGCGCGCCAAAGGCGGCCTGATCGTAGGCATGCGCTCGGGCTTCTACTTCTTCTCGCCCGAAACCGGTGAGCTGACCGAAGTTGCGCGTCCCGATGCCGAGCGTCCGAAGAACCGTTTCAATGACGGCAAATGCGACAGGCACGGCCGCTACTGGTCGGGCACCGTGGAAGCGGCCGCCTACACCCCACGCGGACGTTTGTTCCGGCTGGATCCCGATCTGAAGCCGAAACTCATCATGGAAGGCATCACGTGCATCAACGGGCTGAGCTTTAGCCCGGATAACCGCCTGATGTTCATGACCGACTCGTTCAGTTGCCAGATCGACGTGTTCGACTACGACTCCGTCGACGGCGCCATCTATAACCGCCGCAAGTTCGCCGAAGTTCCGCTCGGACGTGGTATCTGCGACGGCTCGACCGTCGATGCCGACGGGTGCTTCTGGAGCGCGAACATGGACGGCTGGTGCGTCACGCGCTACGACCCGCGCGGACGAATCGACATGGTCATCAATCTCCCGGTGCGACGCGTGAGCAGCCTGTGCTTCGGCGGTCCCGATCTCGACACCCTCTTTATCACTACGGCGCGCCGGCGCATGAGCGAGAAGGAACTCGCGCAGCAACCGCTCGCGGGCAATGTGCTCGCGGTACGTCCCGGCGTGAAAGGACTGCCTGAGCCGGAATTTCTCGGATAACGGTGTGGGCTGCCTGGTATATCGCGTCGTATGAGGATCGCGATATACTGACTGATCGATCGAATAGTACGGTGAGGGAGTCGCCTGGATGAAGACAGAACGCGAAAAGAAGGTGTCGGCACGCACGGGCAACAGTGTTCAGGAACCAGAGCACGCGCCGGGCACCCGCCTCTCCGCGATCCTGAATGCGGCCGAACGGGTGTTCGGTGAGCACGGCTACGCCGGCGCGAGCATGCGGAACATCGCAGAGGAAGCGGGCGTCGCGCAGGCGCTCGTGCATTATCACTACGCGACCAAGGACAAGCTCTACGAGGCCGTGTTCGAGCGACGGTCGTCGGCGATCAATCAGCACCGTGGCAAGCTGCTCGACGCCCTGTTCGCGAGCGAAAGCACCGCGACCGTCGAAGACGTGCTGACGATCGCCTTCACCCCGCTGTCGGAAATTTTTCATGGCGAGGATGCGGTGAATCTCGCGCTTTACGTGCAACTCGTCGCGTCCGTCAGTCTCGGCAGCGACGAGCGTTCACGGCGCATTCGCGAAACCTACTATGACCCGATCGCGGAGCGATTCATCGACGCCCTGCATACGGTCTTGCCTGGCATTGCACGCGAGCAGGCGGTGTGGGCGTATCTGTTTTCGGTGGGAGCGCGGCAGCAGGCCCATGCACTCAATGGCCGGGCGATGCGACTGGGTGCACGGGACCGCGCCAGGAAGTCGACGGCGCACTATTCCGACCTCGTGCGCTTCGCGGCGGCGGGCATACGTGAGTTGGTGCGGAACGAAACCGGCACGAACGCACGATCGAAGGAGCCCGAAGGCCGCGTCGCAAAGCTCTCGAGTGGTCGAACGAAGAAATCGCAAGCCGGCACCGTCGCAAACACACCGACTCGTAGCGTGCGCGGTCGCGAGTGACGCGACGCACCACCTGTGGAGAAATATGAATGACTGATCTAAGCAAATCAGGCTTGCCGACGCAGCAGTTGATTGAATTCGATAACGTCGCTGTCTCGGTGACTGACATCAATCGATCCGCAGACTGGTACGGGCGCCTCTTCGGGTTTCGTCGAGGATACTCGACCTACATCGAACCACTCGAGGCCGATTTCCAGATTCTCGAAAGAGACGACATACGGATCGAACTTCTTTCGCGTGCAACGACCGTTCGCAATCCGGACGCGGATATTGTGCCGGGGCCGCACATCGACCGGACCGGGGCGAAGGCGATCGTTTTTCGCACATCGAGCCTCGAAGCCGTCACATCTCACCTCGAGAATGAAGGCGCGGTCTTCGAATGGAAACTCAAGCCTCTCTCTGCAGACGGCTTACGGTCGACGATGGTTCGAGACCCCGACGGTACGATCATCAACATCCTGCAGTACCCGTAGTTATTCACCTACGAGCTCATTGGCCCAAATGCGGGCGTACTCGCGCGTCGACGCGTTCAGCCGACTCGGCAACAAATAATCGGCGGGCTTGAGCCACCTATCAGTGCAGCATTGTGATCGGTTTACTCACTGGGCTGCAGTCATCGAATCCGACAGCATCGTCTCGGCGATATCCAGCATCGCGCGCAAGCGATCCATGTGTCGCAGGTCCTGATGATAGCCAACCCACAAATCCCGCATGGGAGGTTGATCGGGCGTGTCGATGCGATGCAATCCGGAGATTGCATCGCCAAGTGGCCTTGGCAGCACCGCAATACCTACCCCTCTCAGGCACATCTGTGCCTGGACCGTTCGATTTGTGCTTGTGAAGGCTCGTCGTGAAAGCGGGAACCTTTCCAGCACCCAACTGACGTCGGGAAAGTGCGACTGCGCGGTATTCATGAGAATGAGCCCTACGGATGCCGGATCGTCCTGCAACGCCTGTGCGGTTGCCGCCGACGCATAGAGGCCATATTGAATTTGCATTAGACGGCGCTGAACAATATCCGGCTCGCTGAACGGCACGATGCGAAAGGCGACGTCCGCCTCACGACGTGAGAGATCGAGTAGTCGATAGCTTGCAATCACTTCCGGCACGACAGCGGGATGACGGCGCGTCAACTCGGCCAGGACGGGAGCCAGTACATAGCCGGCAAACCAGTCCGCCGATGAGATCCGCAGGATGCCTTCGAGGCGTTGGTTGTTGCCGCTCAGACGCCTTTCCATGGACAGCGCGGCATCCTCCATGGATTCCGCCAGCGCGAGCACGGTGTCCCCGGCGTCCGTGAGCACGAGTCCGTCCTTTGTCCGACGAAAAAGCGGCTGCTTCGCTTCGTCCTCAAGCACCTTGATTCGCCGACCCACTGTCGGATGGCTCACATCCAGCATCCGGGCGGACTCGCCGAAGGACCCGCTGCGAGCTACTGCCAGGAAGATGCGAACGTCGTTCCATTCCATCCCGATCTCCGTACAAAATTGCACGGCAAATATACATGGACGTCAGTATTCGAACAATGTTGTTCGGAGGACTATACGGCTCGATAAACGGATGTCCCCGCGAACCGACTGCGCGCCAATCCCAAGCCAGTCTGATCTGGAACCTCAAGATATGAATACCGAAGCCCGGCAGGTTGTTATCACTGGGACAGCAGCCTCCGACTCCCGGCGCTGGCTCGCCCTGGCAGTGCTGTTGACCGGCACGCTGCTGCCACCTTTGGACTTCTTCATCGTCAACGTGGCGCTACCTACCATACGTACGGGCCTGCAAGCATCTTCAGATGTCTCGCAGTTGGTGATCTCGGTGTACGCCGCGGCCTATGCCGTCACCCTGATCCTGGGCGGTCGCCTCGGCGATCTTTATGGCCGGAAGCGCGTATTCATCGCTGGCATGCTCGGCTTTGGGGTCGCTTCGGCGTGGTGTGGCCTGGCACCGTCGTCGGACATGCTTGTCGTCGGCCGGCTGCTGCAAGGGATCTCCGCAGCGATCATGGCACCGCAATCATTGGCCTCGATACACGCCATCTTCCCGGAAAGAGAAAAGAATCGCGCGTTGAGTCTATACGGCGCGACATTCGGCCTGGCCTCTGTGGGCGGTCAGCTGCTGGGGGGAATGCTGGTTTCCGCCAGTCCGTGGGGACTGGGGTGGCGCAGCGTATTTTTGATCAACCTGCCGATCATCATCGTTGCCGTTCCAGCTGCAACGATGCTGCTGCGTGAAAGCCGAGCCGAGCGTTCGCCTCGCCTGGACGTGCCAGGGGCGTTGATGCTCGCGGTTGGCTTGCTGGCGCTCGTGGTTCCGCTCATCGAAGGGCAAGAACACCGCTGGCCGTGGTGGTGCATAGCGCCGCTGATCCTGAGCATGCCATTGCTATGGGCCTTCTGGCAGTATGAAAAGGCACAGGAGCGCGCCGGCAGAACTCCTCTCGTTCTGCCCTCGCTTCTAGCCGTGCGCAAGTTGCGACAAAGCTTGGCGTCAACGTTCTTCTTCTACGCGCTCGCGGCGTTCTTCCTGGTGTTTGCCGTGTATGAACAGGCCAGCCTGCGTCACGACGCGTTGACGGCCGGCTTGGCCATCGTGCCGCTCGGCATCGGGTTCTTCCTCGGTCCACTGTGCAGCCCGTACATCGCCCGGCGTATAGGCACACGCACTGCCGCGTTTGGCATGGGTCTGGAGGTGCTCGGTCTGATCATGGTCGCAGCGCTGGCGTTCGCCGGTGCGTCGTCGTGGCTTGCGTTGCCGTTGTTTTTGATTGGCGCCGGGCAAGGTATCGCCCTTCCTGCGCTAGTGCGCCTGAACGTAGACCATGTGGAAACACGTTGGGCGGGGCTGGCCTCGGGCCTGGTAAGCGCTACGTTGCAGATCAGCGCTGCAGTAAGCGTCGCCTTGTTCGGCGGTCTATTCATCGCGATCGCGCCTGATGGTGCAAGCGCTCAGGACGTGCAGCTGGGCTTTGCGGTGGCTTCATTGGCCATAGGCGCGTCACTGGCACTGGCAGCCGGACTAAGTTGGAGACTCCGGGAATCATGAAGAATCAAGATCGATACGAAATTATCCAAACATAGAAATTCTTGCCATGAACAGTTCCACCTTTCCTCTCGCCGGCAAGCGCGCGCTTGTGACCGGTGCAGCACGTGGCATCGGCGCGGCCATCGCACTGAAGCTGGCCGAAGACGGCGCCGACGTCGCGATCACCTATGAGAAATCGGCCGCAAAGGCCGAGGCGCTCGCCGCTGAAATCCGCGCCCTGGGCCGCACGGCCGTCGCCATCCAGGCCGATGCCGGCAGCCCGGACGCCACGCAGACCGCGGTCGAACAGGCCGTCGCCGATCTTGGCGGGTTGGACATCCTGGTGAACAACGCTGGTGTCCTCATCGCCGGCCCCTTCTCCGAGCAGTCGCTGGAGGAGATGAATCTGCAGTTGAACGTCAATGTGCGCGGCGTCTTCGTGGCGACCCAGGCTGCGCTGAAGCACCTCCCAAACGGCGGCCGCATCATCACTATCGGCAGCAACGCAGGCCTGTCTGTCCCGTTTCCTGGCATAGCCGTCTATTCGGCCACCAAATCGGCGATGGAGAGCTTCACCCGCGGTCTTGCGCGTGAAGTGGGCCCTCGTGACATCACCGTCAATCTGGTGCGCCCCGGCCCGATCGACACCGACATGAATCCCGCCGACGGCCCGCTCGCGCCTTCCATTCTTCCGAACCTGGGAATTGCCCGCTATGGCAAGACCTGGGAGGTTGCCGAGGCAGTCGCCTTCCTTGCCGGACCTGGTGCCGCTTATGTGACCGGTTCCGGCATTCTCGTCGATGGCGGCATCAGCGCCTGAGTGGATGTCCTGAGAGGACAACTGACCTCCCTGGGCGTTGCACCCACGGCAAAATCTATCAGAGCGTCCAGAAAAGCCCTCCCCCTACAACGATGGCGGGCCGGGCGACGTTGCCCTTATGACGGTAATGGAGAGAGAAAGGCATATGACAAAGATGATCGTGGTCTGCACCGGCGACGCCAACACGAAGTTCGATCGGGATTACTACGCGAATGATCACTTCAACCTGGCGCGCTCATGCTGGGAAGAGTACGGGATGCAATCTGCGGAGGCGTTTTTTCCTTACGCTGAAGCCGATGGCTGGAAATCCATTGGCGTCTACACCTTTTCCTCGGAACAAGGCGTCCATGACGCGCTGGCGAGCCCTAAAACACAGCAAGTCATGGACGATGTGAAGAACTTCACCGACGCGCAAGTCGTGTTGCGCAGTCTGTTCATGGCGTTCTGAGCGGCATCGCAGCGTCAATGTTTTTGGATTCACCTCGCGCAATAGCTACTTGTTCAATTTCTCAGCCTCGCTCGGCTCCTCTCTGGGCTTGTAGCGCGGCGTGGGCTGTGGCAGCAGAAAGAAGGCGACGCACAGCAGTGCAATGGCCACTCCGATGCGCGACGCCGCGATGACGACGGGAATTGCAGCGATCTGGAGCAGCGTCGCGACGCCGTAGCGACGTGTCATCTGCTGGAGGAAATCGGGCGCGAGCCGTTCGTCCATCAGCCGGCGGCCTGGCATTGCGTAGAACCACTTCGCCATCCACGTGCAGGCGGTCAGGGCAAGACCGGCAACAAGGGTCACTGACGCGGCGGACTCGAAACCCGTGCCGAGGTGGAAGCACCAGACGCGGATTGGATAAGGAATGACGACGATCGCCAGCAGGAACAGGAGGTTGATCACGCCGAACCAGTGATCACTCTTGGCGTAAATGCGACCCGAATAATGGTGTTGCAGCCAGTACGCCCCAATCACGACGTAGCATCGTCCGGGCAATACCAAACTTCATGAAGGTAGCCTAACGCCCTCGTCATCCAATACCGTCCTTCCGGCCATTTCTTTCGGTTCGCGAATTGTTGACGATTTTACGCGAGGCGTCGAGTGGCGGTTCATCGCCGATGACCGGCTGATGCGGCATGCATATTTCCCGGCGCGCGAATGAGCCGCCTTACTTCGACGCGTTCAGCAAGATCATTCGATGAACGCGGGAAAGCGCCTGCTGCCATTCGGCGCTATTGCGCGCGGCGTCGCCCTTGTCAATGAGCGGCTCGAGCAACGAGAGCAGCTCCGTTGAACGGGATGTCTCTTCCGGTGTGGCGAGGTCGGAAGTCAGCACGCCTCGCTCGTACTTCGAATGACGTGTGCTCTGGTCCGAAGTCTGACGCAGCGAGGCGTGTGCCAGCGCGCCACGTTCCATCGCCAGCTGGACGGCGCTTTCGCCGGAGTCGTCTATCCGCACATAATCGTAGTTCTGCGAGGATCTTAGCGACGTAAGAGCCGGTTTGGCGCCGCCCTTAAGCGCCTGATGGTAGCTGGCGACCAGATGCGATCGCTGGCTTTGCGAAATCTTGCCTTCGAAGCGCGAGCCTTCGAGCTGCGTCGTTTGCGAGACCTGATACGAAAATGCGTCGACTTCGCCCGGACGCATCGGATTGGGCGACGCCGACGCGTCCGTGATCGATGCGCTAAAGTCAGCGAGTCCCGTCAACATCGCCTGAGCCGACTGCTGCAGCTCCGGGCCGTAGCCCGTTCCCGGCAGCACCTCGACCGAAGGCGTCCCGTAGCTCTCGTTCATCTGCGCGAATCCGTCCTCGAACATCGACATCAACGTTGCGTTGCCGTGCCCGCGTGAATTGGCGTGGTCGAACTGCTGAAGATAGCTCGCCACAGAAGCAGCGCGTTGTGCGTTCGTTCCCCAAAGTGCCGAATGGCTCGTATCGACCTTCACGCTCATGGTTCCCGCCGCGCTCGTGACGCTCAGGCTGCGCGCCGCGCTGTCCTGCGAATAGCTTGCCGAGACGTCCGCATTGCCGGCGCCCGTTATGCTGTATTCAAAGCTCACGGAAGCGAGCACCGAAGTGTCGGACTGCGTCAGGCCGCTCAGGTCGAGTTTCGGTGGCACGGCGCCCAGACCGTCGATGGCCTGTTGGAAACCCTCTGAAAGCTTTGCCAGCACATTGCGTTCGCTCTCGCTGAGCGCGCCGCTGCTCTTGATGCTGACCGAAAGGCCGCCGTCCTCGCTGCCCAGCGCGATTTCGACCGTCACGCCGCTCGCCGTTCGCACCGTCAAACCGATCTGGCCGGCGGGTTGTTGAGAAGACCGTCCAATGCCGCCCACGCCTGCGGACCCAACGCTGACCGATTGCGAATAATCGCTGCCCATGGCCTTGAAGCGATCGAGCAGCGCGCTGCCGAGCCCGGCGAAGCGCCCCGCCATCGTCTGCGCGGCGTAGTTCCCTGCCATCCTGAGCGTTACCGCGTCGCGGTTGTCGCTGGCCCAGCTCACCGTCGGCATGGCGGCGCTCAGCGTGCCTTCCGGCGTATAGGTATCGAGCACCGTGATGCTGCTCGCGGAAGGGATCGTGACGATGGCCGACGGCGAGAGCGCCACCATGCGTCGCGCATCGCCGTCAACCGCCACCGCGGGATTCACGGAATCGGAGCGGGGGGTGGGGACAAGGGGCGCGGCAAGGTTCAGGGACGATAGCGTGGTCATGGCTCAATGCGTTCTTGTTGTTCGCGAGGGAGCGTGGCGCACAGCTCTGGACAGCGCCATCATCTGCTTATCGTCAATGCTTTCGAATACTTTAGTAAGAACGTGACAGATACGAGCACCCCTCTAGCGTCCAGATAGCCGACATTCAGTCTGCATCGTCAGCGATTCAGCCCTGTTGTCGAACGGCCGTTCCTAGCCGCTTTGAGGCAGTGCCACTGGCAATTTGATCCCCGGAAACCGGCCAATGAGCGGGCGGCGGACACGTGCAGACCGCATCGGCTGACGGCGGGCAGGAGCTGGCAGCGAGCCACGTGACACCATGGACGTGAACGCGCGTATCCTGCCTTCCAGCGGATTTTCCTATGGACATCCGGTGGCCAACGTTTTTTTCCGTCAAATCAGGGCGTTCTAGGCATGTCGATAGCACCGTCGTTCTGGGGTACTGCGCATATAGCGGTTGCGACGAAGACGAGCTCGGTCCGCGCGCCTTCGCTTTTGTAAGGACGGGATACGTGACCGCGGCCCTGGGACGGGGCAATTTCCGGCGAGTGTCGATGGGCGCTGACTTGAAGCGGGATTGCGCAAACGTCGCAATGCTGCTGCGTGACCACCCTCCTGGTACCACGGCGGACATCACCGCAAGCTGCGTTTTGTACTGGGACGGAAGCCGATTGACTGGCGCGCGCCTGTCAGAGGACGAGACAGGGGCTGTTGCTGAGCCATTTGAGGTGGAAGACTTCCTCCCGGAAGCTCGCGACGCCGTCGCACACTGGCTTGCTCACCCTTCGTTTACTTTCCGACCGTCCTTACTTGAGTGGCTGGACGATCCGTCTCCGCGATGCGACATTCCCCGAGCAAAGTGAAAGTGTGCATTCCCCAGATGTGGCTTATAAGAGGGACAAATGGTCGACTGGCTATGGACATGTGGCGGCAAAAGCTTCGGTTATCGGAAAGGCGATAACCTGTGGACTCTTGACGGACGGCACGTGGGTCGGTTTATCGGTAACGAAATATACGGCCCTGACGGCCAATACATCGGCGAAATGCTGGGCACGAACCGGCTGGTAACGCGCAAGACCCGACTCGGGTTCTGCAAGGACCCGTTTGTGCCCGAGCCAGGACGAGTCGTCGGCCAATCGCACCCTGATTACAGCGCTTACTCGATGGACGACGGTTATCAGGACTTCCCCTGTCCGGACGCCGTTCGATGACGGCGACCTTGCGCACCGCCTGAGTTGCGCTTCCGCTCCTTGACGACCATTCAGTCCTAGTTGCCTATGCCCTAGAATCTCAGGCATTGATACAGCCAGAAGCGTGATGCCCGCGAAAAAAGAATCCAAGCGCCGAACGTTCAAAAGCCACATCGGAGCGGCGACACCGGGCGTACTGTTTGACGCTCGCGACCCGCTCACCCGCGGCCGATACCGGGACTACGGCGACAGCGAGAATCCAGCACTTACGGCATTCATCACGAGCCTTTGGGACGAGCTGCATTCGTTAGATGAGAGACCTGTGCCACCGTGTCCGCACTGCGTCGACGCTCGCGGCCGCCTGCACCAGCGAGCCAACCCTCATCATCCGTTGCCGTATTTCCGTTGTGTTGACTGCCGGCGACTGTACACGCGACTGACAGGCAGCCCTGTCGCACGGCTGCGCTTCGCCTCAAAAATGCCAGCGTTCTTTCGGCTACTGTCTCAACCGCTGCCGCTCGAGGAAGCGTCGCGCCGTCTACAGATCGAATACAGCGCGGTCTCGAACTGGCTGATGCGTTTCCGACAACTGATCGCGCTCCACGATCCAGACTGCCACTGGACGCCATTCGTCAGGCTAGGACTGAAATACCGGCCCGTTGGCTTCTGTACGAAATGCGGACATCAAGGGGAGCTCCACAACGGCGGGTTCAGCGTCGATGAGCGCCGGCAGGTGAAATGCCCGAAATGCGCGCATTCCTGGCCACTCGATATGACCTCCGCAGGCGGCGAAATCCCGGTAGTTGTCACCGGGGACCCGGCTCTTAACGCAGCGGACCGCCTCCGCCGGGCAGGGGTCGCTGCTCCCGATTTACCCCGCATTGGAACCGCGTTCGTCAGGACTGAACCTCGGCGCGAACCTCTGCCAGTCGATTCACCAGTCGTCTCGCGTGTCGATGCGGATCGTTTTGATTTCGCGGCCCCGCTGCGGCACAACAGTCCGTTGCCGCGCCGACATGTCGAAGACAAACAACTGACGTGATTTCTCAAGCGTCATATTGACAGAGCCTTATCTGACAGTACCGAACCACCGCCCTGCCCCCAACTGCGGGAGTGGCAACACGCGGTTTGCCTCGGGCCGGCGCGCCGTGTCGCCACTGCCTCAATTCCAGTGCCGTGCCTGTGCTCGCCTGTACACGCGGACAAGCCGCACTCCTCTGGCCAAGATTGTGCGCAAGGACATGCTCTACCAATTTCTTCCACTGCTTTCCCAGCACAGAACGCTCGCATACGCCGCGCAGCAACTGGGCACGACCCCGGAGGTGGTTAAGGCGTGGGTGAGCAGGTCTCGCGAATGGCTGGTGACGCTTGATCCGACAGGCGATTACGAAAGTCGTGTGCGCCTCGGCCTCAAAGCTCCGTGGCCAGTCATGAAATGCCCTCACTGTCGGAAGAAGGTGAAGGCGCGACCGCACGGTTTCAAAAGAACAAAGACGCAAACAGCTGCGCAACTGAGGCGACGCCTGTTCCGCTGCACCGGATGCAACGGCTTTTTTGATGTCAGCATCGACGCTCTGTGAGTCTGACGAGCGCATCCAGGCCAGGTAGAGCCGCTGCGGTCGCGTACGGCGCAAAAAAGGTCGGCGTTGCCGGCATAGATCAACGTTGTGTGCCTGAAAACCCATCGCCCTTGTCGGTCAGTGCTTTGAGCGCTGTAAGCACCCGACACAACGGCGTTCTCAACTTACGAAGACCGGCGTCGGCTGCAGTTCTAGCCAGCCAAAAAAAAGTGCCGAATTGGCATAGAACGGCACAAAAGAGCCATCCAACACTTCCTTCAAGCGATCAGGAAAAATTTCGGCTCCTTCAATGCCGTCGGTTCCCAAAATCTCGGAAGCGTAATCTATTAACGCGACCATTAATGCGGGCATTGTTTTGGCGTTGTTATCAACGATGACGTCCGTCAAAACCATTAGCACATTAACGTAGTTCGAGTTTTTGTCGGAGATCGCAGTAGATCGAGATTGAATCTTATCGGTGAGAGTTTCCAAGACATTGGATGTTGCACTGGCTATAGCGTTGATTTTGTCCGAACACTCTTGTGCGCTCGAACAAGAGTCACAGGCTTGTAAAGTCCTTGCCTCGATGTCACCGAACGCACTGTGTAGGTCTTGTTGCGCCGCGTCGATGAAAGATTTGATAATTGCGTCGTCTTTATTAAGACTCATACGCCCTCAAAAGAGTGTTCAGTGTTGGTGGCAACGATCGATGTTCGAGTCTTCTTGGCGACCTTTGATCATACGAATCCAAGCGTAGACCATCCCCTTGACGTTCGCAACTCGCTATTCAGTTTTTCATAGTCAAGATGCGGCGCGCATAGGTGCTTCGGGCACCCTCGCCTGCAGCAATCTCATGGCGACGGCGCCGACGTCTTCTACTGGCCGCGTCACGCCCGGTTCGTTGCAGTCGGTCACGGCGACGCTCGGCCTGTCGACGCTCAGCCTGAAGAATTTCTCAGCCACCGTGTCGATCGGTTCGGACAGCGCGGCGACGATCACCAAGGCGAGCGCCTTCGCGAACGGGTTGGCATTGGGCGGCGGTGTATCGATCATCACGCGTGCGATGGGTTCCGACGTGTGCAAGCCGCTGATCGCCGTTGCATACGGCGCCAAGCTCGCGAATACAGGCGACGCGAACGGTCTGGCTGTCCTCAGCTACCAGTAAGTCGCTGACCGGTAAGCTCCAGCGAATCGACAGTGAGACGGCAAGGAGCCGTCGCGCGTCATCTACTCGCGGATTTGCTCCAGTTCAAGGGGATCGTCGGGACCATCGCGTGGCAGCGCGAGTAGCGGATTGCGACGGTGACAAACTGGGCAGGTGAAGTAAAGTCCTTCGTCGTCCATGTTAGGTTCAGCCACCTCGAGCGTCCTCAGCAATTGACAGCCGTTGCATATCCACATGGCGCCTCCCGGACGTGACCTCCTCTTTATAGGTCACCTCCGACAAAAATGCGCATCCGAACCCGCCGATGCGGCTGAAGACTGGTCTTGTTGCTAACTGACCTCTACGCTACTTGTCACCGCTGCCAAGCTCGCTGTGCTTGTGCGAATGCGTCGCACCGTGAACCAGTTCGTAGTGCGCACCTTTTCCAGAACGGGTTGGTGGGAAATGTTCGCCTTCGACGCACGTCACCTCAAATTCCGATCCGTCACCGCCGTCCTTCACGACTTTGTAGATCCCGGATGTCTTAACGATCTCTCCCGGTTTATGCTGGTCTGCCATTTCGGCTCTCCTTTCGTTTGAGTGATGAGACCGGCGCAGCAATTGCCGCGCCCGGGGCAGCAGGAACGTTACCTGCTAAATGTGGCCGCTTGCCGGCCCACAAACGAGTGCTAATCTGTTTTCATGGCCCTGCGCTCAAGCGCCGCCTTTTCTTCTGTTCATCGGGAGACGCCCATGGCTGCCCGTTCAATTGCATCGCTCTCGCTTTCTTTTGGACTGGTGTCCATCCCCGTGCGGTTGTATTCGGCGACCTCAGCGTCCGAGACAATCAGCTTCAATCTGCTCGCTCCGGACGGCTCCCGCGTCCAGCAGCAATACGTGTCGAAAGCCACGGGAAAGGTGGTCGAACGCGTCGAAATGCAGAAGGGCTATGAGTTTGAGAAAGACAAGTTCGTCGTTTTCACAAAGGACGAACTGAAGGCGCTCGAGGAAAGCCCCAGTCACATCGTTGAGATTCTGGCCTTCCTGCCTGACCGGTCCATCGACCCGGTCTACTACGACAAGGCGTACTTCGTCGCGCCCGACAAACGGGGCGGCAAACCATACTGTCTGCTGAAGAAGGCCCTTCTGGCGAGCAAGCGATGTGCACTTGCGTCATGGAACTGGAAGGCCAAGACCCATATGGTGCAGGTGCGGGCAACCGACGACGGACTCATCCTTCAGCAACTGCTGTGGGGCGATGCTGTTCGCTCACTAAAGGACCTGGACATCGAGGACGCACCCATCACCGAGAATGAATTGCAGCTTGCCCTCAAGATCATCGAGCAGGGCGAAACCGAGCGCTATGAGCCGGAAAAATACGAGGATAAGGAAAAGAAGCGCGTGCTCGAAGCGATCGACGGGAAGATCGAGGGCAAACAGGTTGTGACGCCGCAGGAAGATGCGGCCGCCGACAGCGGCCAGGTGATCGACCTGATGGAAGCGTTGCGCGCAAGCCTAGCAAGAAACTCAAAGCGCACCGCATCGCCTTCGCGTGCGAAGTCACCAGCCCCTGTCGCCGAGCTCCCCGCGAAGCCACGCAAGACGGTGAAGCGGGCAGAAAAAACCGAAGAGCCCGTGGCCGCGCCCACTAAAACGCGGGCACGGCGGTGACGGGCCGCTCGACCGTGCACACCTTTTCGCTACGGGAAGTGCAATCGCTTCTCGGGGTCTCGCGCAGCGCCCTGCGGACCCTGGTCGGCGCCGGCTTTGTGCAGCCGTCGCACGGCGCGCGTAACGATCTGCGCTTCACCTTCCGTGATGTGGTGCTGCTGCGCACGGCGTTGAAACTGCGCGGTTCGCGGATACCGCCTCGACGAATTCTCAAGGCGCTCTCACGTATCAAGGATCAGTTGCCTGATGCCGCGCCCCTAACGGGCGTGCGTATTACGGCAGTCGGCGACGCGGTGGCCGTGGCGACCGGAGACGCGCAGTGGGACGCCGTCTCTGGCCAGCTGCTTCTGGACTTCGAAATCGCGGAAGTGAAAGGCGACGTGACGTTTCTCGACAATGCGCCGGCCAGCGTGAGTGCACGGAGGAAACAGGCCGAAGACTGGTATTCGCTTGCCGAGCAGTTACAGGCGACCGACGCTGTCGGCGCAGAGGCCGCGTACCGCAAGGCGATTGAGCTCTCGCCGGAGCCTGACTTCCACGCCTACAACAACCTCGGCGCCCTGCTTGCAACCGACCACAGCCGCTGCGCACACGCGCTGCAAGTGTTCGATGAAGCGCTGCAACATTTCGCGGACGCAGAACTACTGCACGCGAACCGCGCGGTGCTGCTCGAAGAAACCGGGCGCCTTGAAGACGCCGCTGCCAGCTATCTGCGTTGCGTCGAAATCAACGCAAAGAACGACCAGGCGGCGCTGAATTACGCTGGCCTGCTGGAAGAACTGGGGCGTGTTGACGAGGCTATGGCGGCTTATGCGCGCTGCCTTGAGATCAACTCGCGGAACGAAGAAGCCTTGCGCCATCTGACGCGACTTCACGAGCAGAACGGCGACTCGCAGGCCGTTATCCGTCATCTGAGCGCATGGCGAAGGTCCAACGGCTGACAAACCGCGAAGACCGCGCCCGGCCAAGGCCATCGTATATCGGGCAGTAATCGGCCACTTTCTGCCGCTCGCCTGAACCATGCGGCGGTCGTTTGAACGACCGGCCCACTCCGAAACCCGCCGCATGCTGAATGCGCCGTTGTCGGCCATTGCGGTCATTGGGCCGATCGCCGGGCGAGGGCCGCTCAAGGCTGCTCAGCAGTCATTGGATGATCCGTGAGAGATCCGGCTCTTGTCTGGGTTGAGCCTACCGTCGTCTGTTTCCACGAATGTGAATCGTCGCGCCATGTCAGTATCCCGAAGTGTGTGCCACCTTCCTCTGTGATCGCGTTCACAAGAGCGACTGCACGCCCGGCATCTCCCGCTAGCCCATCGCGTGGACCGACAGCCATGCCGCAAGGTGTGTCATTACTTTTATTGGCGGCTCGCGCAAGCGACAGGCTGCTTACTATAAGAAATCGCGCGTATGAATAACCGCTCAGTGCAAATGCGCGCCGATGACCCCATCGTCCCTCGTCGACGCCGACATCGAGCACAGGAGTGAATACCCAGTCGGGCTGGTATCGCTTGACGATCGTGTCCGCAAGCTCACTTTCGAGATCTTGACATATCAGGACCACGCATCGTCCCAAACTGTCGATGTCCGCGACGACGACGCAATCTCCCGTGGCAGTGTTCTCGAAAAACGTGGTGGATGAGTCGTCGTGCTGTGCGATTGCACATTCCTTTGCTCGATCAGGACTCATCGTTGCGAGCATGACCTTACGCTGACGCCAAAGTACGGTGCCGATGCCATTCAGGACATGCGACTGATTCCACGGCAGGTTGTGTTGGTCGCTGTCGCAATCAGCCGTCAAACCTGAACCGCATATAAACAACCTGGGCGCCGTGTCGCATTGCGCCAAAAGACCCGCGAGCTGTCCGGCATCCCTTTCCGAAACGGTCAGCTCCGGTGCAATGGCGATATCCAGGCTCCGCTTTTCCAGCTGCGGTAAAATCGTGCGAATACGCTTTGTGATGGAAACGCCTGACACTAGGTTGTAGTCGACAAACGATTTGACATCTAGCCTGTGCAGCGTTGTTTCCAGATCAGCCTTTTCTTGCGCAACGGGCACAAAAAGAATCGACTCGGAGCCACTTGCGGTGGCAGTGGGCTTCACGCCGTGTGTAACGCTTGCGTCAACATGCACAATCTCAATCTGAACCTCTCTTCCTTCGAGCGAGGCCTTACATGGTACAACGCTGAGACAACTGAATCGATCGGCCAAATCGTCTGTGCTTGACGCGAACTCCGAACGACAGCTCCGTTGCAGCGGCCCTTTGGGTATAAGGCGAAGATGCTCTTCGTCCCATGTCCAGTAGGAACCAGAATCGGCGCGTCTGTCATCTGCCATGTCTAACCAGCTAGGCAGAGAAAGATTGCCGCCCATGTGCGGCAACGTTTGCCGCGTGCGCGGATGAACGCTAGAAAATAACTTGTCGATACAACGCATGATGCAAAACAGCATCTCCTTCCAGTGCTCAGAGGCGGGGTCGCCCGCCAGTAAGGCGAGTAACTGCCGCGTTGCTTCCGGACCGCTATCGATTGACAGGGAATTTTCAACCAGCTTGCGGCTTTCGCGGGAGGCACTTTTAACGCGCGCACGGACTGCGTCCTTCCATCCTTTGGCAATCTCCCAGCACGAGATGAATACCTCTTCAGGCGAGGCGCAAGCGTCGAGTCGATTAACGTTCGTCATCGTCAAATGAAGGAGCGCGAGGGGACTCCTGCGCGTTGGAGGTAATGAAAGGCAACGCTTTCACGCTTACATCAAGCTTCAGAAGTGTACTGTTTACCTCAGCAATCGAAGCATTCAACTGTTCGCGGCTGTCTACATCGTTAGGCCCAGCACGTCGTTCATACGCAAAGACAACAAAGCCAGCGAGATCCCGTAATTGGGCAACTACATCGCGGGTCTCTGAGGAGGCCGGCGAAGTTGTCGATATGACTGCGATGAGTCGTCCGATATTCTCAATCAGCCTGGTCGATGATTTGATCTGGTAGATGTGATGGCTTGCGATCGATGAAAACGTCACGCGGGTGCCTTGACGTGTTCCATCACCATCAGCGTCACTCAGCGCAGTTCTGCAAAATTCGAGTGCCTTGTCCGGCTGCCCCAACGCTATGATCGGACGTGCCAATGAGTTGAAACCTGTGCTTCCACGCCGGAATTCTGGCGCGATCGCCGCGATGGCATGTGCCGCAGCCTCTTGGAGCTCGCCCTTGCGTTCAAATGCGAAGGCGAGCTTAGAATGTAGCCTGCCCAGCAGTTGGAGCAATGCGGATGTTCTTTGCATTTCTGGCTGCGACAATGTCGCAAGTGCCTCAAGGTACTTGGACAATGCCTTGTCACGCGATTCTGTTGTGCGCTCACTTACTTCACCATCAAGTAACATCAGGTTCGCGTGAAGCATGCCGCGTTCTTGCGTCGAGCTTGAGTCTGCCCGGTCGAGCTGCTCATCGCCCAGACGGTCTGCAAGTGCTTGTGCCTTCTCTACGACAGGTCTCGTTTTATCGATCGCGTTGAATCCAAGCAAAAGGCGACTGAGCGCAATAAGGTGAGTGGTGCGTCTAATGAGGCTGCTTTTGGTGTCTTCTTGTGCGAGCAAGCTGTCAAGCTCTTCATAAGCAGCAGTAAGTTCTTCCGTAGACAGCATTAACTCCGATTCAACGAGTATGCGTTCTAGTATCTGGATCTGCGCGCGGCGCCATCTTGCGGGTTGTGTGAGCGCGAGGGTGCGAACAAAGTCCAGAAGCTCTTTTTGCAGAAGATAGTATTCGTCAACCTCAATGGCTGAATCCGCCCGTAGCTCGAATGTGGCATCGATGAGCGCTTTGACATATTCCGGGTCAAACACAAAACCATCTGCTTCGGCTTCGCACGCGCTATCGATGATACGTTTAAGCTCATTGAATGCCCGCAACGGCTCCGCACTGCGCAGATTTAGCAGGAATTCAATGGTTGCATGACGTGGCTGCAATCTTCTTTTGACCGTTTCAAGCCAGTTCGCTGGAAAGGCGGGAAGATCCGGGAAAATACCAGTCAGGGAATCGGTTAGTTTCGCATAGCTGAGACTCAGCACATCTGCGCGGGGATCAACGGCTGCCAGAACAGACAGTGTCTCGTAAAAAGGTACGTTTTCCGCGGCAGGAATTGCGTTCCTGAAGTCATCTGTTGCCGCCTCAATCCGGAACCCCCCGACGCGCACCAGTTCAGTAATGGCGCGAGCACGCGCATCATCCTCTTCGCTGGTCCCCTGTCTAGCCACTCGCATTGGAACGGCGCGCAATTGCACGGCGTCTTTACGCACAGAGCGGACCGCGGAGGCTACCTTTGCAACCCCGTCGATATTCTGGCGATTCAGGGCAAAACACAGCGCAACCGTGTCTGGCAATTGCATGGTGCAGATACCGGAGACGTCAGCCATGCCCGTGCGGCTGTCCACCAGAACAAGGTCATAGTGCTTCTTGGCCCAGCGCCGCAGGGAGTCCAGAAAAACGCCACCGCCGAGCTCAAAGAATCCAGACCAGGAGAAGTTCGCAAGTGCGTCTTCGTAAGGGCTGTTTGTCGCTTGGTTATGACTGCGTCCCGGACCAATGTAATGCAATTGGCCACCATTCGGTATGCCGATCGAAGGCGAAATGGCGCGCGCGCAGCGCTCAAAATATTCGTCTGAATCCACGAATTTGGCCACGGCGTCGTCGCTTCGGCCTGACTCCTTGCTCACTGTCGCGGTCCACTCACACAACAGATCCAGCACGCCCGGCGCCTGGCGGATCTCCCGGGCGTTGACTGGGTCAAGCAAACCTCTGTAGTAATAGTGCAGGCCCGGCGCCTCAAGGTCCCAGTCCATGATCAGCACGCGCTTGCCGCTCCACGCCGAAAGAAATGCCACATTGGCCAAGGCCATCGTCCGTCCGACACCGCCTTTGAAGGAATAAAAGGTGACGATCCGACCTTTCTTATCCGTCGCTATGTCTGTCATGCCACTGCCGCGAAAGGATCACTCGCGCCTGAGAAAATCTGTCGCTGGTTCATGTGAGGGGCCAGATTTTTTTGCCGCTCTCGCACGCTGCTCGGAAGTATGGCCTGTTTGGGCTCTAGCGCCACGAGACCCAGTTGCCGGGCGACTGTTCCGGCCGGCGCTGTGAGGAAATTGATGGTGAAAGTGCCTTCGCGCCGGAAATCGGTGATCCCAAGCTGACGGAGAACTCGCAGTTTTCTGCTCACTGTCTCGGGCGCCTCCTCGATACGGCCGCCCAGCTCTGTATTTGACAAATCGTCATCTAGGAGCGCGCGGACATAGGACTGGTATTGACGGTCCTGCATAGTCGGAGCAAACAGATCATCGGCCCGCGAGAAGAGTGCCTGTGAGAGCAGATGTTGAGCCGAGCTTAGTCGCCCGAGGACGTAAGCATCTCTCAACTCAGCCCCGTCGCCGTCCTCCGGAACTTGTATGGCCGACTGGACCCGCGACGTGGCATTGCGGAAAAATCGCTCCGACATCGCTGCCACGGTCGCATTTAGATTTTCGATTTGCCCCCTTTTTGAAGACAGGAGTGCTCGCTCTATGCGCTTGTTTAGCGTGGTCCACCAGTGTCGTGGGATGTCACGGGCAGCAGTAGCTGTGGCCGTTACGGCATCGAAATTGTCCATCTTGCTCTCCATCAGATCAAGTATTTATCATTGATCGGAGTTTGATTCTACGTCAATTCTTGGCTTTTTATCGAAACCTATTTGATTTTTGATTGATTATCTCTCCCCATCACGGGTACGAATTGTATGTATACACAGTATTCTGATGGGTCCGACCTGTGGATTGGATCGGTCTGTGTTGAGACGGTGGTGCGCGCGGGCAGTTGCGATCTACGGGCC
The DNA here is from genome assembly GCF_046054045.1 of Paraburkholderia sp. RL17-368-BIF-A. Classification (NCBI taxonomy): domain Bacteria; kingdom Pseudomonadati; phylum Pseudomonadota; class Betaproteobacteria; order Burkholderiales; family Burkholderiaceae; genus Paraburkholderia; species Paraburkholderia sp. RL17-368-BIF-A. The sequence continues at coordinate 169,150 of NZ_JARESN010000010.1, read as the reverse complement.
AAACCAGACGTCCATCGTGCAGAGCACGATAGACGGATTAGTCTCTGCCACATGCTCCCGGAATTCATGAAGCATCACTGCGCCCATGACGCCGGCGGTTGCCCGTGTCGTACCGACACAGCAGGCGGATCGAGCACGAGGCTGAGGTGGGCGGATCGCACCCTCGGCGGAAGTCGGTAGTTTGAGTCTTGAGTCGTTAGCGCAAAGCTTGCGAACGACCGTTGTCCGGGTAGGCCCGAAAGCTGCCATTGTCGTCGCACAAGCTCCAACGGCGGCTCAGTGTCGCCTGGACTCGTCCCGCCATTGCGGGAAACCGTTTGCGAGTGACAGCAATGCGACACACAGCCGCCGTAAAGTGCACGATCTGCGACCGTCAGCTATGGCCGACGACTTGCCGGCCGATATGCCGCGCGAATGGCCGTTCCAATTTGCAACCGGCCATAGGCCTCGCGTTGGGTCGACAGGCAGTTCAGGGTCGACAAGCGTCTCTCGCCACATCACCCACGCCCCGTTACTATCTTCATGCCCCGATAATCGGGGCTTTGGCCAGCCAGGCCCGGCATGATTCTCGCCCCCAGTCGCAGTCATGATCCGGGGGGTGTTGTCACCGGGCCTGGTGGGTGGCTGGTGATCGCTAATAGGGGCTCGGCCAGAATATCTTGAGGCCGTCCGTAACGTGGATGCCGAGACTTGCCACCGTTGTTGCAGGCCAAACCGTTCAATCTGCAAATCAACAGCAAAACCTTCGATGCAAGAAAACCAACAACATAGCTCCGTCGATGTATTCGTCGGCGTCGATGTCGGCAAAGGCCACCATCATGCCGTCGCTCTCGATCGGAATGGCAAGCGCCTGTACAACAAAGCGCTGCCCAACGATGAGGCCAAACTGCGCGCGCTCATCTCCGAACTCAAGGCGCACGGCCAACTTCTGTTCGTCGTCGATCAGCCCGCCACCATTGGCGCGCTGCCCGTGGCAGTCGCCCGTGCTGAAGGTGTCCTGGTCGCCTATCTGCCGGGTCTGGCTATGCGCCGCATCGCCGATCTGCACGCCGGTGAGGCCAAGACCGACGCCCGCGATGCCGCCAACATTGCAGAAGGCGCCCGCTCGATGCCGCATACGCTGCGCTCGCTTCGATTGGCTGATGAGCAACTCGCCGAACTCACCATGCTGTGCGGTTTCGATGACGACCTCGCCGCGCAAATCACGCAGACCAGCAATCGCATTCGCGGCCTGCTCACCCAGATCCATCCTGCACTCGAGCGCGTTCTCGGACCGCGCCTCGACCATCCGGCCGTGCTTGACCTGCCCGAGCGATATCCGTCGCCGGCCGAGCTCGCGGCCGCCAGCGAGAAGACTCTCGCTAACCGCCTCACCAAACTCGCACCCCGCATGGGCAAAAGCCTCGCGGCCGAAATCGTTCAGGCGCTTAGCGAGCAAGCGGTAGTCGTGCCCGGCACGCAGGCCGCGACCATCGTCATGCCACGTCTGGCCCAGCAGCTCGCCGCCTTGCGCAAGCAACGCGACGAGGTCGCCAACGAAGTGGAACGCCTGGTGCATGCACACCCTCTTTGGCCGGTCCTGACCAGCATGCCGGGAGTCGGCGTCAGGACCGCTGCCAGACTCCTCACGGAGGTCGCTCACAAAGCCTTCGCCTCGACCGCGCATCTTGCCGCCTACGCCGGCCGTGCACCGGTGACACGACGCTCCGGTTCGTCCATCCGTGGCGAACATCCGTCCAGACGGGGCAACAAGGTGCTCAAGAGAGCGCTCTTCCTCTCGGCCTTTGCCGCCCTGCGGGACCCGGTCTCACGGGACTATTACGCCCGCAAGGTCCAGCAGGGCAAGCGCCACAATTAGGCGCTCATTGCTCTCGCCAGACGTCGTTGCGACGTGCTGTTCGCGATGCTGCGTGACGGCACCTTCTATCAACCGAAATCCGCCCCTAATGCTTGACGAATCACATAGCCCCCCCCCCCGAGAACCCCCGCTCCGGAAACGCTCGACATGCAGGCGTGCGCGCCGACAGTCACCGACGCTGTAGCGGGACTGGGGCGCTCCGCGAGGATGCCCCGTCATGACAGCAGTGTCCCGCTGCCCTACCCTGCCTTGGCGCGAGTGATCAACGCGAGCCCGATGGCCGCAAGCGTGGCCGCTAGTTAACTGTTTATCGACTGCGAAGGCCCCTCACTGTTTCTTGAGTGAAGCGGACACGCCGCAACCAAGAGGTCGGCTGAGCGTCGTGCACAAGCGACGACCACCCGCGCGTCGTAGTCACAAAGTTAGTTGACGACTAGTGACGAAATTAGTTGTGTGAGCGGCATTCGTGTTAGCGCCGATGTAAAAATGACCCCGTGGGGCTGCTCCAGTGCTGCAGCGCATTTGCTCGACGAACAGGCGATCAGACTGAAAGGTGCAGCCTCCGTGTTAAGGGTTACCTGTCCGGGGCCCGCAGTCGCAAGGGCGACGACGCGCGTAGAGGTCGAATTCTAAAGGCGCCGCAACCGTCGGGAGACATGCAAATGCGAAGGCAACCGTTCTATTCGTCGCCCCCCGGAGGGACATGGCGGGGAATATCCGTCGATGCGGTCGACGGGACATGCACGATGCATCGATTGGTACCGGTTACGGTGAACGAAGGTTCAGCGAGTCGCAGGCCTTGTCCCGATAAAGTATCAGCGTCCCTTGTGACGTTAAGAGGGCTAGATATTGGCTGTTTCGATGTTCTTCGCCATCCCGGGTCCCGGAGGCAACGCTCCGCTCGGATCTTAACTGTCCGCCGATGCAGCGACGCGGGAAGTGCATTTTCCCCGTACTTCAGGACAATCTCACAGAAGATTGATGACTCTTTCTGCGATGCAACTGCTGACCGATCAGCTTCCGCAGAATGCAAAGCGCTGTGACGGCCTGAACAGGGGGTACACGACGACTACGCAGAACGTCGGTAGCGCGCTCACCACGGGCGGCAGCCCCCACTACCGTTTCCGGGCACGACACACGCTCGTCGATACGACGGTGAAGGCGGGCGGAAATGTGACGATGCCGAGCGTGAACCACCTGCTGAGGAACGAGGGAGTCAGGCGGCGGCGAAGGTTACCTCTTTGCAGAATATGTCGCCGCAATTTCTTCCAGCCGATGTGACAGTTTCGTGAGCCACTCGCGTCGCTCTCTGTCGTAGTTATGCCGGTTATAGATACCGATGATTCCCGACTGGGCATGGCCAAGCACGGCCTCGGCGATTTCGTTCGGACAACCAAGTGTGGCAAGAAGTGTGCGCGTAGTGCGTCGAAGATCGTGGGCTGACCAATGCGTCACAGGCAATCGCGGGCGATCATGGTTGGGTGCGATTTTGCAGTACGGCTGATGATAGTAGACGCCGTGCTGCACCACGGTCTGCTCCATCGCCTTCCCACGCGACGAAGGAAACAAGACAGTTCCCTTGGCCTGATCGAGTCGTCGCCGCACAACCACTTCGGCGCGGCCCACGAGCGGCACACGCAGATCCGTTGCTCTTTCGTTATGAAGCCCCTTTGTCTTCTGTTTGGGAATCGTCCACCAAAGACCATCGCTTTCGTCCGCGATCTCGGTGCTCTCCATAGCGACAATCTCGCCCCCTCTCGTGCCAGTCCAGAGGTAGAGCGTCAATGCGTCAGCGACGGTCAGGCTGAAGTTCGGAAGCCATCGAATCAATGTGCCGAGTTCCTCTACCGAGAGTACCCTTTTCTGTGTTCCAGTATATTGGCCCTCGACCTTGCGCCCTTTGCTCTTCAATCGCCCTCTTAGAACTACCTTCCACCAGTTAGCGGTGTTTTCAGGAAGACGACCGGCATCGAGCGCGTAGTGCCAGGCACAGCCCAATTCCATGCGAAGGCGGGCTGCGAGCACGGGAGTGGACCGATATGATTCGAGCAGATCGAAAGCCTCGGCGCGCGTAATGGTAGTCGCAGCCCGATCCGCGATAGGCCCTAACATCGCTTTGAATATACGTGCGACCTCGACTGCACCTTTGGTCTTCCGGTTGACTTCTACATACCCTTCCAGATAGTCGCGGCACAACTGTCTGACGGTGTAATTGTCCGGTGATGGACGAGTAGCCTCTGCCTGCGTCATTCGGCGCCGTGCCGAAAGCTCGGCGCCCGAATCTCTCTCGACGCGGCTCTTCTCCCACGCAGCGATGGCTCCGGCAAACGACATTGCTGGCCATTCACCGAGCTTGACTTGCCGCATGCGGCTATCGACCGGTGACTTGTAGCGGTACGTCCACGATTTCCGGCTCGTAGACGCCTGCAGGCGCAGTCCGGGAAATCCATCGAAGGTCATGTGATCGCCGCTCGGCAGTCTGGCCGCGGCGCGTGCATCGAAGCGCATTCTTCCCTCGGCGTAGGTTTTTCTGAAGGAAGAATATCCGGCGTAGGTTTTCCTGGCAACGCCGAAAAAACCTACGCCAGCGTCGCAAGTGTAGACATGCGGAGACAAGTGCAGGTGACCCGACTAGAGTCCTCGATGCGGATAATTTTTATTTTATTTTCAATCAGTTATGGACTACTTTGGCTCACCTTGGCCGCCTGCGGACAGATATCAAATTGTCGCTATTCGTTCTCGTCGAAGTAATGCCCAAACTTCAACTGCTTCGTGCGGATATAGCGCTCGTTTTCCTCGCGCATCGGAATCGCGAGCGCGACGCGTTCGCACACCGGAATGCCGTGCTTGGACAGCGTGTCGAACTTCTCGGGATTGTTGCTCATCAGCCGGACCGAGGTGACTTTCAGCGTGCGTAAAATGCCCGCCGCCGAATCGTATTCGCGTGAGTCGTCCGGTAGGCCAAGATCGAGATTGGCCTCGACCGTGTCGCGCCCCTGCTCCTGCAGCGCATAAGCGCGAATCTTGTTCGAGAGGCCAATGCCGCGGCCTTCGTGGCCGCGCAGATAAAGCAGCACGCCGCAGCCTTCGGCGGCGATATAGCGCAGCGCGAGATCGAGTTGCTCGCCGCAATCGCAGCGATATGAGCCGAGCACGTCGCCCGTCAGGCATTCGGAGTGCAAACGGGTCAGCACCGACGACCTGTTCGCGACGTCGCCCATCACGAGCGCAAGATGTTCGGCGCCGCTGTCGACCACGCGAAACACATAAGAGGTGAACGTGCCGTAGCGCGTGGGAAGCGTGGCGGTGGCGTCGAGAACGACGCATTCGCCGTTGATTGCGCCGTCTGCCGCAGGCGACGGATCGTGAGACGTGAGCATGGCGTTAGACAGTGGTGCTGGACATGAACCCGATGAAACCGGGGATAAGGTACGGACAGGAGTTTACCGCTAATCGGCGCACCGCACCCGGATGCCCATGCATGGCGCACGGTTCTTGCACCACCAAAGCGCAAGCGCGAGACGCAACGCGCAATACGCTTCACGCGATTGCAAAGCGCGCGCAAAACCGCGCGCTACATGAATTGCGTGCGTTGCGCGCTCCAGGTATTCCCGGACACACTCGCTGGCGCGTCGCGCCTATACTGGAATCGCCTGTCACCGACAGCCCGCCGCGCCGGCGTGCTGCACTGCTGCACTGCGAAAGGGAGCCGCTCCATGACAACCGTTGCACAGCTGCTAAAAACCAAACCAAACACGACCGTTTATACGATCGGAGCCGACGACTCCGTCTATGAAGCGATCAGGCTGATGGCTGACAAAGGCATCGGCGCACTGGTCGTGACGGACGGCGACAGCATCGCGGGAATCATCACCGAGCGCGACTACGCGCGCAAGGTCGTGCTGATGGACAGGTCGTCGAAGGCCACGCCGGTACGCGAGATCATGAGCAAGGCGGTGCGCTTCGTGCGCCCGGATCAAACCACCGACGACTGCATGGCGCTCATGACCGAGCGGCGCATGCGCCACTTGCCGGTGATCGAAAACGACAGGCTCATCGGCATGGTGTCGATCGGCGACCTCGTGAAGAACATCATCGCCGAGCAGCAATTCACTATCCAGCAGCTCGAGTTCTACATCCACGGCGAGCGTCCCTGACGGGCCACGCTTCTCGCCTACCCGCCGGTTTTAGCCGCAAAAAAAGCCCAATCGCTGAACGGTTGGGCGAAGCTACCTTGCGGCAGCGGAGGTTCTCGCATTCTGGTCAGCCCATTTGAACAAGGGGCTATAGGGATCGTGTGTCTAGCGCCTGCTTCTGCAAGCGCCAAAGTGCGCTCACGTATGCGCGCTGGGCGAACTGAGATCCGCATCGCTAGCTGCGGCGCGCCGCTTTTATCGCGGCGCGCTCGCTGCTATCGCAGATGACATTTCTACTGCCACCAGCGCAAACCAGCTACGAACTCAACTTCCGAAACTTAGTGGCCGAAACTTAGTTGCCGAAATACACCGACTTCGCGCCGGTCATCGACTCACGCACGCCGCCCGATTGCGACGAGCCGCTCGTCGTGCCGCCATAGCCGCTCGTGTCCGCGACCGGCAACTGCGTTTGCGCCACTGCCGGGTTTTGCTCCTGCACGCGGCGTTCCGCGGCCTGAATGTCGGCCGGATAGTACGGGTCGTTGCTGACCGACGGGTTGTAACCCGCGCGCTCCAACTGAATCAGTTCGTTGCGCACTTCGGCGCGCGTGACCGGTTGCTGGCTCGACTGCGCGAACGACGCGACCGGAGCGGCGAGAACGGCTGCAATGGCGACTGCCTTGACAAGCGATTTCATGATTATTACCTCCAGACCTGGTTTTATTTGCCGCGCTTGCCACACCATGTGGAAGCGAGTGATTCCAGTCTAGTCATCGATTCACCAAGGGAAAACACCTATTTGTGAGATACATAATTGTCGTCACTGAAAAAGTGCGGCGAAGTTTCCGGCGATAGCAATGCGCGGCGCATCGACCGCGTAATAATTGGGCAGCGCGTAGCCGCGTGTAGCCTTCGCTTTGGAACAAGCGCGCCGACGTGCAGACCTTGCCGCAACGGCTTTGCACGCGGTCAGATTTGCGGACCGTCGCCGAGGTCCGCGTGCGGCGCAACCAGCAGCTTGCGCGGACCGCTCACGAACGCGCTGCCGGGCTCGAAAAAGCGCAACGGCCGATGCATCTCGCGCGACAGGCCAATGCGCGTCGTCACGCCGACCGGCACGTCGCCTGTCTCGATGACGCCGATCCACAAATCGCGGCCGGTGCACAAATCGCGGCCGTCGAACGATTGTCCGATGCCGAGCGCCACAGTCAGCCGGCCGGGCCCGCGCGCGAGATCGCGCAGCGGCACGCCGGGGCGGCGCGCTTCCATCAGCGGCAGACCTTCGAGCGGCTCGATCGCGCGGATCAGAATGCCGGCGCCTACGTCCTCCGCTTCGGCGGACATGTTGAGCATGTACGAGAGACCATAGGTGAGCCGGACGTACGCATAGCCGGGCGCGAGGAACATCGAGCCGTTGTGCGGACGCCGTCCGATAAACGCATGGCTCGTCGAATCGCCCACCGGATACGCCTCCGTCTCGACGATGCGGCCGCTCATGCGCCCTTCCGGCACGTCGTGAACGAGATACTTGCCGATCATGAAGCGCGCGAGTTGCGTCGCGCCGACGGGCAAATCGTCACGCGACAAGGGGATGATGGGAAGCGACGGTTTGCGCATGCATTGGGCCTTTGTTTTTGCGTCGGTTTTTGCGTCGAGTTTTGCGTCGGTCGGTGCATCGGTGGGTGCGTTCATTTATGCCCCGATTCGCGCATCTTGCGCAAGCACCGGGCAGCAAGCACCATCTCAGAGCGCCAGACCGTGCAGTCACACATCGCGGCCCATCGTCGCGAGCGTTGTAGCGACGCCTCACTTCCAGGCAGCGGCAGCCTCATTCTGGAACCAATTGGAGTATCGTGTCTTTCGGCCCGCAGTGCGCCTCGCCGGCCGCGCGCTTCGGCCGCATCCGCAGCATCCAGCAGTCTCTGTCAACCTGAAGCATCCGCAAGACCCGCAGCAACGTCCTTTCCGTTCCATTGCGCTTTACCGTAGTCCAGCACACGTTCCCGCAAGGGGACGAATTATTCACGACAAGGAGAAATTCGCATGAAAGCATCCACGGCAATGAAGATGGTCGGCGGCGCGCTGATCGTACTGGCATCGCTCAACGCATCCGCGCAAAGCAGCGACGCGGCGGCCGCACCGGCAGCGGCGGCATCATCGGCGACAACCGGCAAGCAGGCCAAGGCCGCCAACCGCGCGCTCGGGCGCAAGGTGCGCAGCGCGCTCGCCAAGACCAAGGGCGTCAGCGTCGCGAACATCAACGTCCGTGCACGCGGCGGCGCTGTGACGCTGGCCGGCACGGTGCCGGACCAGTCGCAAGTCGACCTCGCCACGCAAGCGGCGCAAGGCGTGGCAGGCGTGACGTCGGTCAAGAACGCACTGACCGTTCGGCCGGTCGGGCAGTAAAGCTCGGGCCGGCGCGTGATCGCGCCGGCAGTCGCATGGACGGATGCCCACTTCCGGTTGCAGGGACGTTGGCATCCGCCAGACCTGAAGCCTCGATTGCATCGCCCGCGTCTTTAGAATCGCATGCTGTTCCGCGGGCCGGGAACACTCACAGAAGTCACAGAAATCACCGAAGTCACAGACCAACCAGCCGATGACCATGTCTGCAACCGTCTTGCCCCGCTGGACTCTGGCCGTGCCGTTCGTCGCGTGGATCGTGCTCGGCGCGTCCTACGCGTTGCCGGGCAACGGGCTGCTGCTCGCGCTGGTGGGCATCGCGCTGTGCGCGGCGGTATTCGCGGCCGTGCATCACGCGGAAGTGGTCGCGCATCAGGTCGGCGAACCCTTCGGCACGCTGGTGCTCGCGATCGCGGTGACCGTGATCGAAGTCGCGCTGATCGTGTCGGTCATGCTGACAGCCGGTCCCGAGAAAGCGGGCCTCGCGCGCGATACGGTGTTCGCCGCCGTCATGATCGTATGCAACGGAATCGTCGGGATGTGCCTGCTGGTGGGCGGCATTCGCCATCGCGAGCAGGATTTTCAGATTCGCGGCGCGGCTGCGGCTCTCGCGGTGCTCGCGTCACTATCGGTGCTGACGCTCGTCATGCCCAACTACACGACGACCAACGTCGGCCCCATGCTGTCGTCGTCGCAACTGGCGTTCGCGGGCGTGTCGTCGCTGGTGTTGTACGGCGTGTTCGTGTTCGTGCAGACGGTGCGGCATCGCGACTATTTTCTCGCCGACGTGGCCGACGAAGACGTGCATGCCGCGCCGCCTGGCGCACGGCTCGCGCTGACGAGCGGCGGCTTGCTGCTGGTGTGCCTCGTCGCCGTCGTGCTGCTCGCCAAAGTGCTGTCGCCGGTTGTCGAGACGGCCGTTGAAAACGCGGGCGCGCCGGCGGCGGTGGTCGGCATCGTGATCGCCGCGCTGGTGCTGCTGCCCGAAGGCCTCGCCGCGGTGCGCGCGGCGCGCGCCGACCGCTTGCAGAACAGCCTGAATCTCGCGCTCGGCTCGGCGCTCGCCAGCATCGGCTTGACGATTCCGACGGTGGCCGCCGTGTTTCTGACGACGGGGCAACCGCTCGTGCTCGGCATCAACGGCAAGGAAACGGTATTGTTGGTGCTCACGCTGCTGGTCAGCACGCTGACGATCAGCACCGGCCGCACGACGATCCTGCAAGGCGCCGTGCATCTGTCGTTGTTCGCCGCCTACCTGTTTTTATCGTTCGCGCCCTGACACACGCCGTCGCGCGACGGCGCCCTCGCCTACTCTTCCCAATGCGCCGCGATCCAGTCGCGAAACAGACTCAGCTTGTGCTGATGCGCGACTGAATCCGGATAGACGAAGTAGTAGCGCCAGCCGGTCTTCAGCACCGTATCGAACGGCCGCACGAGACGCCGCGCGGCCACGTCCTCGTCGATCAGCGCGAGGTCACTGATCGCCACGCCGAAGCCTTGCAACGCCGCGTTGGTCGCCATGTCGAGCGTGTCGAAGCTCGGGCCGTGCTCGGCGTCGATCGCGCGCGCGTCGGCCGGGTCAGCTTCGGCGACCCTCGCGAGCCACATCTTCCAGTCGCGATGATCGCGCGTCGGATGCAGCAGCGTATGGCGCGCGAGATCCGCGACCGATGCCAGCGGCTTGTCCTTCAGCAGATCGGGCGCGCAAACGGGCGTTAGACGCTCCTCGAAGAGCGGCACGGACTGCACGTCCGCACCCGGCGACGATCCGTAAATAATCGCCGCGTCGAACGGTTCGAGCTGGAAGTCGACGTCGTGCTGCCACGTCGTGGTGATCTGCACATGCAGCTCGGGATACTCGGTCTGAAAGCGCATGATCTTCGGCAGCATCCAGCGCATCACGCAGGTCGGCACCTTCAGCGCGAGGTCCGTGCGCTGCCGCGTGAGCCGCAGCGAAATCTCCTCGATACGCGCGAAGCTTTCCTTCACCGCGGGCAGCAGCAACTCACCCTCGGCGGTGAGCGTGAGGCCCTTCGCGTGACGCTTGAAGAGCGGAAACTTGTAGTAGTCCTCGAGCGCGATGATCTGCCGGCTCACCGCGCCCTGCGTGAGACACAGATGGTCGGCCGCGCGCGTGAAGCTGCGATGGCGCGCGACGGTTTCGAAAATTTGCAGCGCGTTGAGCGGCGGAAGACGTCGCATCGACATATCGGGATCAGAAAAAGTCATTGAGGCGGCGCGGCGAACTGCTGTCGGGACACGCCTTCCAACCCCACAGGATACGCGATCGCGCGTCGCGCCACGAGTTGCGGCGGACCCTGGCTGCATGCACTGTGCTCATACGTCCAACGATTCATCGCGCCGTTCGCGTCGCCGCGCAACTGCCGGCGGGCGATGCGGCGAGCATGAGCTTACGTCATGGCCTCCATGCGCATATTTCGTTTGTTGAGGGATTTTGGCAAACCTAGAGTCCACTTCATCCTTCCACCTCATCCATCTCACTCCAATAAGCGTTTTTCGACAGAGGACACACCATGAACCAGCACCAGCCCGTTCAATCGACCGCCCGCCGCGCGTTCGCCACGCTCGCCGCGGCCCTCGCGTTCACCGCCGCGGGCGCGCTCAGCGCGTTTTCGCCCGCCGCGCATGCCGATGCGCTCGACAACATCGCGAAGACGGGCACGGTGCGCATCGGCGTGTTCATGGACTATCCGCCGTTCGGCTCGATCGGTCCGGACATGAAGCCGATGGGCTACGACATCGACGTCGCCAATCTGATCGGCCGGGCGCTCAACGCTAAAGTCGAACTCGTGCAGGTGACGGGCGACAACCGCATGGCCTATCTCGCGGACCACAAGACCGACATGCTGCTGTCGGTCGGCCAGACGCCGGAACGCGAGAAGGTGATCGACTTCTCGAAGCCCTACGCGCCGTACTACCTCGCCGTGTTCGGCCCGAAAACGCTGCCCGTGAAGAACGCCGCCGACCTCGCCGGCAAGTCGATTTCGGTCGCGCGCGGCACGCTGGAAGACCTGAGCGTGACGAAAATCGCGCCGCCCAGCGCGAACATCAAACGTTTCGACGATCCCAACGGAGCAATTTCGGCGTTTATTTCTGGTCAGGTACAGTTGATGGTGGTTGGCAACGACGTCGGCGCCACGATTCTCGCGCGTCATCCCGCGAACGATCCCGAGCAGAAGTTTTCGTTGTTCAGCTCGCCGGATCACGTCGGTTTGAACAAGAACGAGCCGCGTCTGAAGCAGAAAGTCGACGAAACCATCGCCAAGGCTCGCAGCGACGGCACCATGAACGCGATCTCGCAGAAATGGCTGCGCACGCCGCTGCCCGCCGATCTCTGAATTTACCGCCCGGAGTTTGACCTCACGATGAGCGCCACGCCATGACCTATGCGTTCGATTTCAGCGGCTTCGGCCTTTATGCGGGCATGCTCGCGCGCGGCGTCGCGGTCACCCTGGGGCTGACCGCGATCTCGACGTTGCTCGGCGCGCTCGTCGGCATCGCCGGCGCGAGCGTCGCGGTGGCCGGGCCGAAGTGGGCGCGCTGGGTCGTGGCGAGCTACGTCGAACTGATCCGCAACACGCCGTTCATCGTGCAACTGTTCTTTGTGTTCTTCGGCCTGCCGACGCTCGGCATTCATATCGACGAAATGCAGGCCGCGATTCTGGCGATGACAGTGAACCTCGGCGCCTATGCGATCGAGATCGTGCGCGCGGGCATCGATTCGATCTCGCGCGGCCAGGTACAGGCGGCGCAGGCGCTCGGCCTGCATGGACGCCAGGTGTTTCGCTATATCGTGCTGCCGCAGGCGCTCGCCAATGTGTTCCCCGCGCTGCTGAGCCAGGTGCTGATCGTGATGCTCGGCTCAGCGGTCGTGTCGCAAATCTCCGTGCCGGACCTCACGTACGCGGCCAACTTTGTCCAGTCGCGCAACTTCCGCTCGTTCGAGAGCTACCTGATCATCACGGCGACGTATCTGCTGCTGTCAATCGTGCTGCGGCAAATCCTCAACCGGTTCGGACGCGGTCTGTTCGCGGGACGCGCGGCGCGCGGCTCGGACAGCGCGCCTCGCGCCTGGCGCAGCCGCCTGATGTGGCGCGCCGCCCGCACTGTACCGACGGAGCGTTGATCATGGTCGAATTCACGCTGTGGGACATTGCCCGTAATCTGCTGCTCGCCGCGCGCTGGACCGTGCTGCTCTCGCTGATCGCTTTCGTCGGCGGCGGCGTCTTCGGATTGATCCTGCTCGCGATGCGCGTGTCGCCGATCGCCTGGCTGCGCCGCATCGTCGTGCTGTATGTGGAAGTGTTCCAGGGCACACCGCTGCTGATGCAACTGTTTCTCGCGTTCTTCGGCTTGCCGCTGGTGGGCGTGGACGTGTCGCCGTGGGTCGCGGCGACCGTCACGTTGACGCTGTACACGAGCGCGTATCTGGTCGACATCTGGCGTGGCTGCGTGGAAGCGGTACCGCGCGGTCAATGGGCTGCGGGCGCGAGTCTCGGCATGACGTTCGCGCAGCAATTGCGCTATATCGTCTGGCCGCAAGCGCTCAAAATCGCGGTCGCGCCGACGGTCGGTTTTCTCGTGCAGGTGGTCAAGAGCACGGCGCTCGCGTCGATCATCGGCTTCACGGAATTGACGAAGACCGGCACGATGATCACGAACGCGGCGTTCCGGCCGTTCCCGATCTACGGCATGGTGGCCATGATCTACTTCGCGATGTGTTTCCCGTTGACGTGGTATGCGCGTGTGCTCGAAAAGCGCAACAAGGTTGGTCAACACCGTTAGCCGCGTCTTTGCAAGCGACACAACAAAAAGCGTCAACCGCCGAAAGACGGTTGACGCTTTTTTCATGCACGGCCGGTTCGAGTAACTACTGCTAGCGGGCCGCTTGAGTCGACTTGCGCAGCTTCGTGACATCGGCTGCGGTCACGGCCGGCGCGCCGTTGTTCCAGCCGGCGCGCACGAACGTCAACACCTCGGCGATCTGCTGGTCGGTCAGCACCGGTGCGTACTTCGGCATCGGATACGGCGCGGGAATGCCGCCGATCACGAGGTCTTCGGTGCCGTTCAGCGTCACGTTGATCAGCGACGACGCATCTTTCTCCAGCACGTTCGGATTGCCGGCCAGCGGCGCGAGCATCGGCGCGAAACCGCGTCCGTCGACGCCGTGGCAATGCATGCAATACGCGGTGTAGACGCGCGCACCGGCGTCGTTCGCGGGACGGTTCAGCGACACCTTCGTCGCCTGCGGATCGTACGTGTAAGGCGGCGCGCCGTTGCCGCCCGCCGGCGGCAGCGATTTCAGATACGTCGTCATGGCCGCGATGTCGGTATCGTTCAACGCCTGCGTGCTGTTGTTAATCACGCTCGTCATCGAGCCGAACGCCGTAGCGTGACGATTCGCGCCGGTCTTCAGGAACGCCTGCAAGTCCTGATCGTTCCAGCGTCCCAGGCCGACGTTATGCTCGCCGGTCAGGTTGGTCGCGAACCAGCCGTCGAGCAGGCTGCCGGTGAGAAACGCGCTGCCGCTTTCGTCGAGCGCCTTCTCCTGGAACGCGATGCCGCGCGGCGTGTGACACGAGCCGCAGTGGCCGAGGCCCTGGATCAGATACGCGCCGCGATTCCATGCGACGTCCTTGCCCGGCTTGTTCTGATACACGCCTTTCTCGAGGAACACCATGTTCCAGAGCTTCAACGGCCAGCGCATGTTCATTGGCCATGCGATGTCGGCCTCGCGATTCGCCTGCTGCACTGGCGCAACACCGCTCATGAAGTACGCGTACAGCGCCTTCATGTCGTCGTCGTTGACCTTGGCATACGACGGATACGGCATCGCCGGATACAGGTTGTGCCCGTCTTTCGCGACGCCTTCGCGCATCGCCCGCGCAAAGTCCTGTTCCGTATAGCCGCCGATGCCGGTTTGCGAGTCCGGCGTGATGTTGGTCGTGTAGATCTGACCCATCGGCGTGTTCATCGGCAGGCCGCCCGCGAACGGCTTGCCCTTCGGCGCCGTGTGGCAGGCGGCGCAGTCGCCGGCCTTCGCGAGATAAGCGCCGCGCTGCACGAGCGCGGGATCGAAAGCGGATGATGTTGCCGCTGCTGCCGCCGATGCCTGCATCAGCAACGGCAGCGCCACGCTCAGTGCCGCGCCGAAACCCTTGAGTATGTTTTTCATGTCGGGCTCCCGTTAAGCGGTTTGCAACTGGCTGCCGACCGGCAAATGCCGCAGCCGCTTGCCGGTGGCCGCGAAGATCGCGTTGGTCAGCGCCGGCGCGAGCGCCGCCGTGCCAGGCTCGCCGATGCCGCCAGGCGCCTCGCTGCTCTTCACGATATGCACGTCGATAGGCGGCGTCTGGTCGATACGCAGCATCCGGTAGTCGGTGAAGTTGTTCTGCTGCACGCGGCCGTCCTTGATCGTGATCTCGCTGTAGAGCGCGCCCGTAATGCCGAAGATGATGCCGCCCTGCACCTGCGCCTCCACCGTGTTCGGATTGACGACCATGCCGCAATCGACCGCGCAAACCACGCGCTTGACCGCCACCTCGCCCTGCTCCACGGCGACATCGACGATGATCGCGAAGTAGCTGCCGAACGCATGCATGACCGACACGCCGCGCCCTTGCCCCTTCGGCACCGCGCTGCCCCAGTCGGCCGCCTGCGCCGCGACGTTGAGCACGTTCAGCGCGCGCGGCGTCTTGCCGAGCAGATCGCGCCGGTATTTGACGGGATCGACCTTCGCCTCGGCCGCGAGTTCGTCGATGAAACTCTCCACCACGAACGTGCTGCGGGTGGGACCGACGCCGCGCCAGAACGCGGTGGGAATAGCGTGCGGTTCCTGGCGCACGTAGTCGACGAGCTGGTTCGGCAAGTCGTACGGCAGGTCCGACGCGACCTCGACCGCGTCGGGGTCGAGCCCGTTCTTGAACGCGGGCGGCGCGAAACGCGCGAGGATCGACGAGCCGACGATCCGGTGCTGCCACGCGAGCGGCTTGCCGTTCGCGTCGAGACCGGCGGAGATCTTGTCGTAGTAGTACGGACGGTACATGTCGTGCTGAATGTCTTCTTCGCGCGTCCACAGCACCTTCACGGGCGTCGACACCTGCTTCGCGATCTTCACTGCCTGCGTGACCATGTCGAATTCGAGCCGCCGCCCGAAGCCGCCGCCGATCAGATGGTTATGCACGATGATCTTGTCGGCGGGCAAGCCGGTGACGGCCATCGCCGCGTCGCGCACGCGCGTCGGCACCTGCGAGCCAAGCCAGACTTCGCAACTGTCCGCGCGCACGTGCACCGTGCAATTGATCGGCTCCATCGTCGCGTGCGCGAGAAACGGCTGCTGGTAGATCGCATCGACACGCGTCTTCGCGTTCGAAAACGCGTGCACCACGTCGCCGTCCTTGCGCGCGACCGCGCCATTGCGTTGCGACGCGTTGGCCAGATCGTCGACGATCTGCTTCATCGACAGCTTCGCGTCCGCGCCTTCGTTCCACTTGATGTCGAGCGCCTGCAACCCGCGTTTGGCGGCCCACGTGTGATCGCCGATCACGGCCACCGCGTTGTCGATCTTCACCACCTGACGCACGCCGGGAATCTTCTTCGCGTTGGTATCGTCGACGCTCGCCAGCGTGCCGCCGAACACCGGACAGTTCGCGATGGCCGCGTAGACCATGTCGGGCACACGCACGTCGAGGCCGAACATCGCGGTGCCGTCCACTTTCTCCGGCGAATCGAGCCGCTTGACTGCCGTGCCGATGATCTTGAAGTCTTTCGGGTTCTTCAGCGGCACGTTCTGCGGTGCGGGCAGTTTGGCAGCCGCCTCGACCAGTTGACCATAGCCGATGCTGCGATTGCTCGCCGCGTGAATGACCTGGCCGGCCTGCGCATGACAGCTCGCGGCGTCGACCTGCCATTGCTGCGCGGCCGCGCTCACGAGCAGCGTGCGCGCGGTCGCGCCGGCGCGGCGCATCGGCTCCCATGCATAGCGGATCGACGTCGAACCGCCGGTGAGCTGGCCGCCGAGCAGCGGGTCGGTGAAAAGCTTTTCGTCCGGCGGCGCGTGGTCGAGCGTAACCGTGTCGAGCGGCACTTCGAGTTCTTCTGCAATCAGCATCGGAATCGACGTGTACACGCCCTGGCCCATCTCGACCTTTGGAATCACCAGCGTGACCTTGCCTGCCGTGTCGATCTGGATGAACGCGTTCGGTGCGAACACGCCGTTCTGCGGCGCGTCGTTCGCGTCGCCGCCGATCACCGACTTGCCGCTCTTCTGATCCTGACTGACGGCCGGCAGACTGAAGCCGAGCAGCAGACCGCCGCCCGCCGCCGCGCCGACGCTCACGCCGAACTTGAGGAACGTGCGGCGCGACACGCCGCGCGCTTCATCGGCTTCGGCTTGCGGGCGCATCGCGCCTTTGTATGCATCGAGCAATCCCTGGGACATGTCAGACTCCCTTCGCCGCGTGCTTGATCGCCGCGCGAATGCGGTTGTAGGTGCCGCAGCGGCAGATGTTGCCGGCCATCGCGGCGTCGATGTCCGCATCGCTCGGATTGGGATTGCTCGCGATCAGCGAGGCCGCCGACATCACCTGCCCCGACTGGCAATAACCGCATTGCACAACGTCCAGTTGACGCCATGCCTGCTGCACTTTCTGGCCGGCCGGCGTGTTGCCGACTGCTTCGATCGTCGTGATCTTCTTGTCGCCGACAGCCGCCGCGGGCAACACGCACGAACGCACCGCCACGCCGTCGAGATGAACCGTGCACGCGCCGCATTGAGCGATGCCGCAGCCGAACTTCGTCCCGGTCAGGCCGACGAGATCGCGCAGGACCCACAACAGAGGCATGTCAGGCGGCGCATCGACGGTATGCGTTTCGCCGTTGATATTGAACGTTGTCATGAGCGGTTCCTTGTCGAGTTATGTTTTATCAGCCTGTTTAGAACGGGACGCCGATCAAAACGCAACGACTTGCCGCGTTTATTCGAGAGCCCGGACTAATGCGCAATGCCGATGCGCGGCGTCGCCAATGCGTCGCCGCACGACTTCGGACCAGGCATTGCGCGAGTGTGCTGTGAGGGTCCGGCGATTGTAGCCGTGCATTAAGAAATTCGCCTGCACCCCGGCATGCGCCGTTGCGAAGGCGCCGAAGGCGGTTCGTCGCCCGCAATTTTGCTAGCATGACGCGACTGCACTGACTATCTGACTATCCGAAGGAGACGCATCATGAACGACCCGCAATGCACCCAATTCCTCTCGGACATCCGCAAGCCGCTGCTCGCGCTGCATAAGGCGATACTCGATCACGAACGCGCGGCCTATGAAAAAGAATTCGGCCCGGTCACGCCGGCGGCTTTTCTGCAGGTGCTGATCAACGGTTCGGGGTTTCGCTGGCTGACGCCGCTGTCCACCATCATTGCGAACGTGGACGAGATACTCGACGACAAGGAAGCCGATGCCGCCGACCGCCTCGCCGCGGTCGAAGCCGTCACCGGTCTCTTTTCCGCCGATCAGCCGAACAACAGTTTTCTGCCGCGTTATCTGCCGCTGCTGCAGGCCGATCCGGGCATCCTCCATCTGCATGGCCAGGTCTCGCAGGTATTGCGCGGGACGCAGACGAAGTAGGCTTGAGTTGAGCGCGCTGCGTTTGGGCTCCCGGATTTCCTCACCGTTAAATGTGGGTGAGTCTGCGGAGTTTGGGGCGGTGAGGCGTCGCGGTTTAGGCGCGGCCTTGGTTGTTGTATAGAGGATTACCAGGCTTTCTTCAATGTGCACGTGGAAAATCGCTGTATTTGAAGGTGATTCGTGCGCGATTCGTAAGGATCATCGAGGCTGTGTGTTCGTATGAGCATGCGGCCTGAGCGCAGCGAAGCATGTCATCGTCTGAATTGCCTGGTTTTGCTGAACAAATCAATGGTGAGCTTTTGCGGGAAGTGCTTGCGCGTTCGATTGTCCTTGGTGCGTCCTGCAGCCAATCACAAGCCCTGTTAAGGTAAGCGGACCTCGTCACCACCGATCACCGCCATGACCGACTGGCCGCTTCCCGAGACCTACACGTTCCGCGATCAAACCGCGCGCTTCAATGTGACGGGCACCGGGCCACCGCTCGTACTCGTGCACGGCACGCCGTTCTCATCGTACGTGTGGCATCGCATCGCGCCGCATCTGGCGCAGATTCGCACGGTGCACTATTACGATCTGCTCGGCTACGGTCAGTCGGAGATGCGTGACGGCCAGGACGTGTCGCTCGGCGTGCAAAACACATTGCTCGCCGCGTTGCTCGCGCATTGGCAATTGAAGAACCCGGATGTGATCGCGCATGACTTCGGCGGGGCGACTTCGTTGCGCGCGCATCTTATCGACGGTTGCGACTATCGCAGCCTGACGCTGATCGATCCGGTCGCGCTGGCGCCGTGGGGCTCGCCGTTCGTGCAGCATGTGCGCCGTCACGGCGATGCGTTCGCCGGCTTGCCGCCGTATATTCATGAAGCCGTGGTGAACGCCTATGTGCGCGGCGCGATTGCACGCGACATCACGGATGAAGAACTCGCGCCGTACGTCACGCCGTGGCTCGGCGCGACGGGACAAGCCGCGTTCTACCGGCAGATCGCGCAAATGGATCAGCGCTATACCGATGAAGTCGAATCGCGCTATCCGCAAATGCGTTGTCCGACGCAGATTCTGTGGGGCGAAGAGGATCAGTGGATTCCGCTCGAGCGCGGCCGGCGTCTGGCCGCGCTGATTCCTCACGCGCGCTTTCAGGCGGTGCCGCGCGCGGGCCATTTGATGCAGGAAGACGCGCCCGAGGCGATCGTCGCGGCGGCGCTGCGGTGGCTCGACTGAGGCCACCCACAGCACAGCCGCGCGCTGCGTTTAGCCGCGTCCTTGCGGCAGATACGGCATCGGATCGACCGGTTTGCCGTCGCGGCGCAACTCGAAGCCGACCGACACGCGCGAGTTGTTTTCGTCGCCCATCTCGGCGATCTGCTGGCCCTGTCGAACGATCTCGCCGGTTTTGACCAGCAGTTTGCGGTTATGCGAGTACGCGGTCAGGAAGTCCTTGTTGTGCTGCACGATGATCAGACTGCCGTAGCTGTTCAGGCCCGTGCCGGCATACATGACCTTGCCGTCGGCGGCCGCGCGAACCGGATCGCCCGCCTTGCCGCCAATCTCGATGCCGCGCGTCTCGCCCGGCTGGAAGGCTTCGACGACCCGGCCGCCCGCGGGCCATGCCAACGACAAGCCGTTTGCGTGACGCATGCTTTGTTGCGCGACTTCGCGCGCTTCGGCGGCACTGGGAGCGGGCGAAGGCTGCGCGATAACTGCCGCTGCCGCCGACGCCTGCGCGCCAGACGCACTCGACGCCGCAGCGGCATTAGCCGCAGCCGCATTAGCCGCATTAACCGCCTGCACGGTCTCCGGCGATGCAACGCGCAGCACCTGGCCATTCTTCAATCGCGACGACGCCTTCAGGCCGTTCCATGCCTGCAACTGCTTGACGCTGCAGTGATGGCTCTGCGCGATGCGCGCGAGCGTGTCGCCGCGCTTCACCCGATAAACGAGCGGCGGCGCCTTTTTGAGGGGCGCAGCCAGAGGCGTGTCGCCCGAAGCGGCCGCACTCGCCGACGCGGACATCCCCGCCGTGCCTTGCAGATTCGCCGCGCCTGCCGCGGACACACCCGAAGCGGCTGCTGCGCCGGTCTGCGCGCCCGGCTGCCCGACGCCGGCGCAACCGCTCATCGCGAGCGCGAGCCAGGCGCCGGCGATGCCTGCCATCACTGCCCTGTCGAAACCCTTTCCCATCATGTTCGGCTCCTGCTTGTTCTGTAGGCGGGCCGGACGCCGCCTTGCCGCCTGCACGCGCGCGTCGCGCTGACGCGCCGCCGTTCGCATCGCGGCCTGGCGAGCGTGCTGGCACCCTCACCGTTGTATTGCCGGCTGGCCTTGTTCGTTGCATCGCTCCGTACGTCGAATCTTCGCGCGGGCGACGGCGGATTCAGGCGCTTACACAGCCACTTTTCCGCGGACGGCCAGACTACGATTAAATTTCCAGCCGGATTGTAAAGTGCGATTAACAGAAAACGCGTGCGCCACACAGTCTGATACAAACGTTACCAACAGCGTCTGCGTGTCTCGTTGTGCGCACAACCACGCGGCAAAACCGGGCCGCATGGGCAGCGCCATCGACGCCATCTGCTTAACGGCACGCTGGCGCGAGAACTTGAATTGCCGGTTCGAAAAACGCGATGGTGCTCGCGCGGAACGCGCGGCGAGCCGCTAGCTGTAGTAATGCCCCGCGTATGACACGTAGCCCACGGGGTGATGAGTGAAGTGGAGCACGGGCAGTACAGGGTTGGAGTTGTCGTCGGTGGGATAGGCGCTTGCCTCGGGGATGTATTCGCCCTGCGCCTCGATGGGCTGCCCGGCTTGGAGTCCGGGGATTTCCTCGGCAAGCCCTTCGTTATCGCCGAAGCGCACCGCAATGAACACCTTGGTGCCGACGAGATTCTGCGTGCCGCCTTCAAACTTCAACACCTTGTCGATCTTCACGATCAGGTGCTGATGATTTGCGCCGTGGTGGTTGTCCGGGCTCGCGAACACCTTCGTGATCGTGCCTTGCACGCAGGCAAGCGGCGCACCGAGCGAATGAACATAGCGATGATGAGGAAGGATCTGCGTCGCGCGATTGCTCATGAAATCTCCGTGGAAGAAGCCAGGCTGAGACGGCGGAAGAACAGGCGCATGCGGGCCTGCTGCGCGATCCGTTTGAGCGGCTCGACGGGCGGGAGTTCAGGGCGCGTGCCGAAGCGATTGCAGCGGCCAACCTCTACGCGCGCACAACCGTCAGGCCCAGCGCTTCGAAAGGCGCGGTAAGTGTCTCGGCCGTGCCGCGTTCCACCACGATTGTGCTCGCCGCCGATACGTCCGCGATCCGGTACGCCGACGCCGCATTGAGCTTTTCCGCCGATGCGAGCACCACCGTCTCCGCCGCGTGCTCCGCGAGCGCGCGCTTCACGTACGCTTCCTCGATGTCGCCGGTGCTGAGGCCGGCTTGCGGATGCACCCCGGTCACGCCCATGAAATACAGATCGGCGCGGATGTGGCTGAGCGCTTCGATGGCGGCCGCGCCGACATTGACCATTGAATGCCGGAAAAGCCGGCCTCCGATCATCACCACTTCCAGTTGCGCATGCCCGGCGAGTTCGACGGCGATGCTCGGGCTATGCGTGACGATCGTCGCACGCAAGTCACGCGGAAGGTGTCGCGCGAGTT
Source organism: Paraburkholderia sp. RL17-368-BIF-A (assembly GCF_046054045.1). NCBI lineage: Bacteria > Pseudomonadati > Pseudomonadota > Betaproteobacteria > Burkholderiales > Burkholderiaceae > Paraburkholderia > Paraburkholderia sp. RL17-368-BIF-A. Next base: position 147,464 of record NZ_JARESN010000010.1, on the reverse strand, counting down.
GGACAGCAGTCGTGCCGCCGTCGACGAACGCGATTTGCCCCGGCGCGATCATGCCCGCCGCAGCGCGCCCGATCGCCGCCTTCGACGCCGATTCGATCCGCTCGCGCCCGGCGAGATCCACCGCTGCCGGCGACGCCGGCAAAGCGCCGCCGTGCACGCGCTGGAGCTGCCCTTCCGCCGCGAGTTCGCGCAGATCGCGGCGAATGGTGTCCTCGGACACGTCGTACTCGGCGCTAAGCGTCTTGGCGACGACCTGCCCGTCGCGCCTGAGCACCTCGAGGATCAACTGTTTTCTCTGCGATGTAAGCACGGTCGTCTCCGGCAGACGGATCGCACGATCCGTCCGTTGCACGAAATTTCTTGTTTTTGCACGATACTGCACGATACCATGATTCGCGTGTCGGCCTAACCACCACCAACCAATTAAAGGTACGAGCCATGAATGAAACCGCGGAACGAGTACGAATCGTGGACGTGAAAGTGCTCTCCGACGACTGGTATGTGCTGAAAAAGACCACCTTCGACTATCGCCGCGCCGACGGCTCCTGGCAGCGCCAAAGCCGCGAAACCTACGACCGCGGCAACGGCGCGACCTTGCTTCTGTACGAGCCGCGCCGGCGCATGGTTGTGCTGACGCGGCAGTTCCGCTTGCCAGCGTTCGTCAACGGTCATCACGGCATGTTGATCGAGACACCCGCCGGTCTGCTCGAGTCCGCTTCCCCCGAGGAGCGGATTCGGGCCGAAGTCGAGGAAGAAACCGGTTATTGCGTCCATGAAGTGCGCAAAGTGTTCGAAGCCTTCATGAGCCCCGGTTCGGTCACGGAGAAACTGCATTTTTTCGTCGCCGAATACGATGCGCTCGCGCGGGTCGGCGCAGGCGGCGGTCTTGAACACGAAGGCGAAGATATCGAGGTCTTGGAACTGCCGATCCGACAAGCGCTTGCGATGGTCGAGCGCGGCGAGATCGTCGACGGCAAGACGATCATGCTGTTGCAGTACGCACAGTTGAACCTGTTCGACGCTTGATCGCGTCGGGTCACGTCGCGCCACACTCGCTTTAGGAATTTTCCCAAGCCCGATTAGGAAACGGACGATAGGTTGAGGAACGCAAAAAAAATATTCTTACGTTGCTTTGACGTTGACCGGCGGCGCGCCACGCTCCCGCCGGAAAACTCAAACGGAACCCTTCCCTTCAGAATATTTTTGCTTCGTCAACCTGCATTCCGGGCGATGAAGAAGTCGAGGCTCAACGTGGATTCTCTTACATCGGCCAACCGCTTCATGGGCGGTTTTTTCTTTGGCGCTGTCGTCGCTACCGCGATCATGGTCGTGCTCTGCGTCAGCGGCGAATTTGTGCCTCTCATGGCGAAGCTGCATGCAATCCAGCAAGTCATTGCAACTGCTGTCATTTCAGTGCTCGTCGCCGGCACCAAACCGCTTCTGTATAAAACCGTCTGGCGCGAGCGCCGCTGCAGTTTCATTCTCGACGAAGACTTGAGCGCCACGCTTCGCGGCAGAAGCTTTGGTATTCCCGCCGGCGTGATGGTCGGCATTCTGGTTCAAAACGTTTTGATGAATTGAACGCAGTTCAGGCACCCGGCATGAAACTCTAGAATTTATGCCGGATCGCAGCGCGCACCACAACCTGTTTCGACGTCGATGACGGCGCTTGCGCGCCTGGTATAAACGCCTCATCGAGTATCGAATATGTCGAGTCGCCAGTCACTTGCTGGTATTCGCCCTGAATATAGACGTCGGTGCGCTTGGACAGGTTGTAATCCGCCATCAGTCCAAATGAGTGGATTTTCGGTTTGACGCCGCCACTCGACGCATCGAAGTTTTCAATCGTATAGACGTATTGCGCGCCGACAAACAGCATCGGCGAGATCTGATACTTGCCGTTCAATTCAAAGTTCTGATATTTCAACGAGTTCAGCAATACGCCGGGCGGCACGAGTGGCGTAATGCCGAGATAGCCATTGCCGGTCGGATTCAAATAGCTCGATTTGCTATACGCGAAACCCGCCGTGGCCGGACCGAAGTTATAGGTAATGCCGCCGCCGAACACGCGCATGCGAGCCGCGATAAAGCTTGCGTCGTTAGCCGTAATCGCACCATTCGCACCATTGCCCGGATTATTGGCCTGCAAATACGCGGCGCTCACCAGCAGGCCGCCATACGCATACTGCCCGCCCACGCTATAGGCGCGGTTATTGCCGAAATTCGTGTCGTTGCTAAAGCTGTACGTGCCGCCGAATTGAAAGCCGCTAATCGACGGGCTTGTGTATTTGACGGTGTTGTCGAGGCGAAACGAGTTATCGGTATTGTCGTTATCGTAGGGATGCGAGAAAAGCGAGCCGGCCCAGTTTCCATTCGCCGTGGTCTGCGCCAGATAATCGACCACTGAATCGTATTGCCGCCCGAACGTCAATACGCCATAGCGCTCCGCGCTCAAGCCCACAAAAGCCTGTCGCCCGAACATCCGGCCGCCCTGATTCAGGCGCCCCGAACTGACGTCGAAACCGTTTTCGAGCTGGAAAATGGCTTTGAGGCCGCCGCCCAGTTCTTCGGCGCCCTTCAAGCCCCAGCGGCTGCCTTGCGCGTAGCCGCTTGCCAGCTCGTACACATGTCCTCGGCCCGCGTTGTTCGTGTAGTTGATGCCTTCGTCGAGTACGCCGTACAGCGTGACGCTCGTCTGCGCCGAAGCCGGCGTGCTAAAGGCGGCGGACACAGCGGTGGAAACGGCCAGCGCGAACACTTGCTTGTTCATGACGATCCCCCTGCACTCGAGTAATCGGCCTAACTCGATCTGACGCGTTCTTCTTGACCCTACGACAACGCGCTTCTTCAAGTCCGACGCGCTTACGGGAAATCCTCACACGCCGGAACGCGTCCGTCCATTGGGTGTCGCCTGGATGTGTCGAAACGTTGCGAAATCTCCACTGTCTTTAAACGTCCATTCCGCCGAGGCTCCGCCAGCACTGCGTTTGCAATGTGCGCTGCCAAGCAGACTTGTCACAGAAAGAAATATAATTGCCGACTTTCGCGGCACCGAGGCGGAACTCCGCCGTGCTGTCAGGGTCATTTTTACTGCTTCATGCAAGCGCGTGCGCGCGCCGGCTTTGAGGCAGGTCCGTTACGGCGGCAACGCGCGGTTCAGCGCAGCAACGCCGCTGCAGCAACAGCATCAACCCACTATTCCAAAGCCTTGTGAGACGCCCGACGCGCTAAAGAGCGCGCCGTCGCACGGGGCTGCTTTCGGCATAAAAACAATGCAAGCTTCGCAATCGCGTTTAATCGAGCTCGACTTTTTCCGAGGACTCGTTCTGCTGATCATCGTGGTGGACCACATCGGCGGAAGCATCTTGTCGCGCGTCACGCTGCATGCGTACGCGCTGTGCGACGCCGCGGAGGTGTTCGTGTTTCTCGGCGGCTTCGCAACCGCGACGGCCTACGCGGCGCTCGCCGAGCGGCGTAGCGAATCGATCGCGCGCAACCGCTTCCTGCGGCGCTCGCTGGAAATCTACCGCGCCTTTCTCGTGACCGCCGGGCTTATGCTGCTCGTGAGCGCGGTCCTGAACGCGTTCAACGTCGAGGCGCCGAATCTCGCGATCACCGATCTCGACGACCTGATGGACACGCCCGTCGCCGCGTTGCGCGATATCCTGCTGTTCCGCCGTCAGCCTTATCTCGCGTCCGTGCTGCCGATGTACGCCTTCTTCGCGCTGCTGGTGCCGATGATCCTGCCGCTCGCGCGCAGCAAACCGTGGCTGCTGCTGGCAGGCAGCGTCGCGCTGTGGGCCGGCGCGCCGGCCATCAACGCGTATCTGCCCGCCGCGCCGGACATGCATTGGGACTTCAACCCGTTCGCCTGGCAGTTGCTGTTCGTGCTCGGCGCGCTCGTGCGTTGCCAGCCGGTCTATCAGCGCGTGAGTCAGCACCGTCTCGGCTGGCTCGTGACGCTCGCGGCCTGCTGTGTGGCGGCGGTCGCGGCGTACTACAAGCTCTTTGTCGAAGTCGAGCCGCTCGATCCCAGCTTCAAACAGAATCTGTCCTACTTGCGCGCGGTCAATTTCCTCGCGATCGCGTGGCTCGTGGCCAAGCTGATCGAGGCGGGCTGGGCAAGAAAGCTCGCGCAGTCTCTGCCGCTGATTGGGCTCATCGGACGCAAGGGCTTGCTGTGCTTTATCGCCGGCGCGGTGATCTCGCTCGTGGTGGACTCGGTGCTGTATGCCGCCACCGACGGTTACCTGAACTATCCGCTAGGCTTGCTCGCCGACGCGTGCGCGATCACGGCGCTCGTTGCCGTCGCGTGTGGGACGGAGGCGCTCAAGCGGCTCGTGATGCGGATGGTAGGCACACGGCTTCGGACGTCGCCGTAACATGTGTGGGTCAGCTCTGAGCTCTGAGCTTTGACTCAGCGTTGGCCGCCGTCCGCCGTGACTGTTTCCACCTCGACATGCGCCTATTCCTACACCTTGCGCTGACTGTTCTGTGCGCCGCGTGCGGCACTTCGTCGTTCGCCAGCACGGTGACGACCCGCAGCTTCCATTCGTCCGCGCTCGGACGCGATTGGTCCTACACGCTTTATTTGCCGACCGGTTATCGTCCCGACGCCGCGCGCATTCCGGTGATCTATCTCCTGCACGGCAACAACGGCGATGCCAACGACTGGATCAGCCGCGGCCATCTGCAAAGCACCGTCGACGCGCTCATCGAACATCGCGATATTCCGCCGCTCGCCGTCGTGATGCCGCAAGGCGGCACCGACTGGTACGTGGACCGCAAGGAAAAAATGGAGACGGCGTTCTTCGACGATCTGCTGCCCGAGATCGAAACGCACTACGCGGTGTCGACGCAGCGCGCGGGGCGCATGATCGGCGGCGTGTCGATGGGCGGCTTCGGCGCACTGCGCTACGTGATGACGCAGCCCGAGCGCTTTTGCGGCGCGCTGCTGCTGAGCCCGGCCATCTACGCCGACGAACCGCCGCGCGGTTCGGCCGCGCGCCGCGTCGGCGTGTTCGGCGAACGTCAGTTCGATCCGCGGATCTGGCACGAGCTGAACTACCCGGCGCAGTGGGAGCGCTATATGAGCCGGCCGTATCGCGTGCCGGTCTTTATCGCTGCCGGCGACGACGACCTCGCGATCCAGGCCGATGCATCACTGCTTTATACGCAGCTTCGCCTGGCGGGCAATCCGGCGGCGCTGCGCATTATCGACGGCGGCCATACGTGGGACGTGTGGAGCGCCCTGCTGCCCGGCGCGCTGAAATACACGCTCGGTTGCACGAGGCTGCCGGCGCAGGAACATCCGTCGAACCAGCGGCCTTGAACAAATAAAGCACTCGCGAAAATCGCGAATCGGACGACACCCGGCCGGGCTATTGCACGAGGTCGGTCCACAGCACCATCAAGACCGTCATCAGCGCGGGGCCGATGAAGAGGCCGAGCAGCCCGAAGGTCTCCGCGCCGCCCAGAATGCCGAACAGCACGAGCAGAAACGGCAGTCGCGTGGAATTCCCGATCAACACCGGCCGCACGAAATGCTCGGCGACGAAGACCACGATCGACCCGAACACCAGAAGACCGATCGCGCTCGCGACCGATCCCTGCGAGAACAGCCACAACGCGGCGAGGCTGAAGGTTATCGGCGCGCAGAAGGGCAACATCGCGGCGATCGCGGTGATGAGCGCGAGCAGCGCGACGTGCGGCAAGCCCGTCACGAAATAGGCGACGCCGAGCAACGCGCCCTCGCCGAGTCCGACCACCACCAGCCCCGACACAGTGCCCCGCACAGCCGTGGCCATCCGCTGGACGAGCTGTGCGCCGTCTTCGCCGAAACCGCGCTGCAAACCTCTCGCCAATGCGCCCGACAGACGCGGCCCCGCCTGGAAGATCACGAACAGCGTCACGAGCATGAACGCGAAGACGGTGACCGCATGCACGGCGCGCGCCCCGAAATGGCGGCCAAGCGTGACGACCGTCGTGCTGTGCAAGCCCTTCATCGCCGCGGAGTCGCGCAACGGCGGCGTCAGATAGGCTTGCCACCACGCCTCGGCCTGGTGCGCGCCGAACGGCAAACGGTGGATGAAGTCCGGCATCGCGATGCCGTTCTCCTGCGCGGCCTTGAACCAGTCGGTGAGGTCATGCGCTTCGCGCAACGCCTGCGCAATGCCGACGCCCACCGGCAACACCACCAGCAACGCGATCGCCAGTGTCAGCACGGCAGCGATCAGCGTGGTGCGCCCGGTCAGCCAGCGGCTGCCTTCGACCTTGCGCAGAAGCGGCCATAGCGCGATCGCCAGCACGGCGGCCCAGCCGACCACCGGAAGAAAGTCGCGCACGACCCACAACGCGAGCAGCACGAGCCCGATGTACAGCGCGAGCGAAGCAGCCCTCTGTTTTTTGACGCGCTCGGGCGTCAGCAGCGACTGAGTCGGATGCGACGAGCGCGGCGGGTGCGTCGATCTGGACGGGCCGACGGGGGGACGTGAATTCATGTGGTTCGTGTGTGGATGCCGGTTTGCGCGCGAGCCGACCCGAAAAAAGCAAACCCGCTAAACTGCGGGACGCGCTCGCACAATAAACAACGACATCTTAATGGAAGCGCGCAAGGCCCTTGCGGCCCGCTTTTGCTGTCTCACCAGCTACAACACTGCGTTGCAAAAAGCGCTCTTATCTCATTTTTGGGCGACACGCCCTTCGCCAAGCCCCGCCAATTCAAGTGCCGTCGAAAGTCAAGTCGGATTGTTGCTAATTGGGGAACAGTGTTTCAACGTAGACACAATGGCTCTGCAGCCGTTGGGGGACTAAATTCGGGCACACCACAAATTCGGAGCCGACGATGATGACCCTGGAGTCCATCCCCCTTGACGGTACTAACGGCATACGCATCGAGATCCTCGAGCGCTCCGACACCACGCTGGTCATCCGCTGGGTCGAGCCCGGACGATGTCATTACGGCGAGCAGCGGTGGCGTCGCAGGTCGGCGCATACGTCGGGAACCTGCGCGGTATCGCGCCGCAAGATTCGCCGCGGCGATGCCGTCTTCAAGCCGGCCGAGCGCCCGGCGCCGTCGAATGCGTCCGCGATGATCTGCGCGGAAATTCTCGGCGCGCTGCCCGCCGAAGCCTGATTTCGCCGTCAATCCTGCCCACGCGCGCCGTCGCGCGTGCCGTCACGCGTGCCCTGCACCTGCCCTGCGCCTGCCCGCTCGCGCTGACTCCGCCATCGAGTCCCTAACGCCGCCGCGCGCATGAAACCGCCCCGATTGCGGCCCTTCGTCGCGTGCGTTAAGGTGGACCTGCTTGCGTCAAATCACCCTGCCGGCCCGACGCCCGGCGGTAAAGTGACGCGCATCTCCACCCATCGCGCCGTGCGCGGCACGGCGCCGTTTGAGGGCACACCATGGCAGAAGACACGCCGCACACGTCGACCCGGCCGGAGACTCGCGCAGCCAGCGCGCCCCCTGCTCCGCTCATCGCTCCCCAGCAGTTTTCCACCGACGTCCTGCTCGAGAAATACGCCAAAGGCGACGAGCAATCCGCCGACGACGTCTTCAAGCGCGTCGCCCGCGGCGTCGCCGAGGCGGAACCGGAAGCGCTGCGCGAATCGGTCGAGGCGCTCTTCGTCGACAATCTGCGGCACGGTGCGCTCGGCGCGGGCCGCATCATGAGCGCGGCGGGCACCGGCATTGCCGCCACGCTGATCAACTGTTTCGTGCAGCCGGTCGGCGACGCGATTCAGGGCGTCGACGAACAAGGGCTGCCGGGCATCTACGTCGCGCTGCTGCAAGCCGCGGAAACCATGCGGCGCGGCGGCGGCGTCGGCTACAACTTCTCGGCGATCCGGCCGAAGGGCGCGCGGGTTCACACCACGAGTTCGTCGGCGTCCGGCCCGTGCAGTTATATGGATGTGTTCGACGCGTCGTGCCGCACGGTGGAAAGCGCCGGCTCGCGGCGCGGCGCGCAGATGGCCGTGCTCGACTGCAATCATCCCGACCTGCTCGAATTCATCGAAGCCAAACATTCGAAGGGACGCTGGAACAACTTCAACGTGTCCGTCGGCGTGACCGACGAATTCATGCGCGCCGTCGAAGAAGACCAGCCGTGGCAACTCGTGCATCGCGCGGAACCGTCGCCGGCGCTGCGTGCGGCCGGCGACGTGCGGCAGCGCGACGACGGCCTGTGGGTCTACAGCGAGCGGCCGGCGCGCGAGATCTGGGATCGCATCATGCGCTCCACGTACGACGTCGCCGAGCCCGGCATCGTGTTCATCTCGCGCATGAACGAGGACAACAACCTGCGTGCCGTCGAAACGATTCGCGCGACCAATCCGTGCGGCGAACAGCCGTTGCCGGCTTACGGCTGCTGCAATCTCGGGCCGCTCAATCTGACGCGTTTCGTGATCGACCCGTTCGCGCAACTCAAAGGCCGCGAGCCTTCGTTCGATTGGGACGGCCTCGCTCGACGCACGCGCACGCAAGTGCGCTTTCTCGACAACGTACTCGACGTCACGCTGTGGCCGCTGCCGCAGCAATACGACGAATCGCGCGCGAAGCGCCGCATCGGCGTGGGCTTTACGGGTCTCGGCGATACGCTCGTGATGCTCGGGCTGCGCTACAACTCGCAGGAAGGCCGCGACTTCGCGGTGCGCATTGCGCGGCTGATGCGCGACGAGGCGTATCGCGCGTCGGTGGAACTCGCGAAGGAGCGCGGCGCGTTTGCGCTTTTCGATGCCGCGCACTACCTCGAAGCCGGCACCTTCGCGTCGCGGCTGCCCGAGGACATCAAGGAAGCGATTCGCCGCGACGGCATCCGCAACAGCCATCTTCTGTCGATCGCGCCGACCGGCACCGTGAGCCTCGCGTTCGCGGACAACGCGTCGAACGGCATCGAGCCGGCCTTCTCGTGGACCTACACGCGCATGAAGGTGATGGCCGACGGCGGCCGCGAATCGTTCGATGTCGAAGACTACGCGTACCGGCTTTATCGCGAGCTCGGCGGCGACGTGACCAGGCTGCCCGACTACTTCGTCAGCGCGCTGGAGATGTCGGCGCGCGATCATCTGGACATGATGGCCGCGGTGCAGCCGTATGTGGACACGTCGATCTCGAAGACCGTCAACGTGCCCGCCGACTATCCGTTCGAAGCCTTCGAAAGCCTCTATTTCGATGCATGGAAAAGCGGCCTGAAAGGTCTCGCGACTTATCGTCCGAACGAAACGCTCGGCGCCGTGCTGAGCGTGAGTCCGGCGCAAGCCGACGACACGCTCGCCGAAAGCGACCTCGATCCATTGCGAATCGCAATCGATCATCGGCCGAAAGGCGAATTGCCGGCGATCATCGAAAAGGTCGAGTACCTGACGCAAGCCGGCAAAAAATCGCTGTACGTGGCGGTGTCGTTCATTGAAGTGACCGGACGTCTCGGCGGTGAAGACGTGACGATCGAGCGGCCCATCGAGTTCTTCATTCCGACCGGTCAGCGCGACGAATCGCAGCAATGGATCACGGCGACCATGCGTTCGCTGTCGCTCGCCGCGCGTGGCGGTTTCGTCGCGCGTAATCTGCAGGACATGCGCAAGGTCTCGTGGGATCGCGGGCAAGTGCGGCTTGGCGAAGTGCAGCGTCTGGACGGTCATCGCACGCCGCGCTGGCACGATTCGGAAGTGGCCGCGCTCGCGTTTGCGATCCAGCAGATTCTGCATCGCCGCGGTTTTCTCGACGCCGAGGGCAATCAGGTTCCATCGCGTCTGCTCGCACGTTTGCCGCGCGGACAGATGAAAGCGGAAACGGCGCTGTCCGCGGACTTCGGCATCCGTCCCGCTCCCGCCGATGCGCACACAGCGGAACTGACGCAGCCTGGCATGGTGCCGGGATTGCATACGATGCTCGGTCGCAAATGCGGATCGTGCGGCGCGAACGCCGTGATCCGCAAGGACGGATGCGACTTCTGCACGGCCTGCGGCGAAGTGGGAGCGTGCGGGTGAATTAGCGTTAGCGGGTCTCTCGCCCCGCTATTGCACCTGTCGAAAGTGCTGACACTGGAAAGCTGGTTGTTTTTTAGACCGATGCGCAACCAGCCGTAGAATAGCCGCACTTTCCGCGACGAGACTCTCATGCTGGATATTTCGCCAGGCGTTACCAAGCCCGCTAACGACGATTCGAAAATGTTCGATCTCGCGCCCGTCTCGCTGTGGGTCGAGGACTTTAGCGGCGTGCGCGATCTGTTCGATACCTGGCGCGCCGAGGGCGTGAGCGATCTGCGCGCGTACTTCGCCAAAGCGCCCGAACAGGTCGCCGAATGCGCGCGCAGCATTCGCGTGGTGAAGGTCAATCAGAAGACGCTGACGCAGTTCGAGGCCGCGGACTTCGACACGCTCAACGGCAATCTCGCCGCTGTGTTCCGCGACGACATGCTCAAGACGCATCTCGAGGAGCTCTGCCAGTTGTGGGCCGGGCAATCGCATTTCACGAGCCAGACGGTCAACTACACGCTCGCTGGACGGCGACTCGATGTGCTGCTCAAAGGCTCTATTCTGCCGGGCCACGAGGAACGCTGGGACCGCGTGCTGGTGTCGGTGGAAGACATCACCGAACTGGAAAGCGCGCGGCATCGTATGACGCTCGCCGAGGAATACGCGCGCGGTCTCTTCGAACATTCTCCGGTGTCGCTATGGGTCGAAGACTTCAGCGCGGTCAAGCAACTGCTCGATCAGGCGCGCGCGGCAGGCATTAGCGATTTTCGCGTGTTCACCGACGTGCACCCTGAGTTCGTCGAGCGCTGCATGCAGGAGATTCACGTACTCGACGTGAACCAGCACACGCTCGAGATGTTCGCCGCACCCGATAAAAAAACGCTGCTCGCGCATCTGCCCGATGTGTTCCGCGACGACATGCGTCCGCATTTCCGCGAGCAGTTGCTCGATCTGTGGGAAGGCAAACTGTTCCAGCAGCGCGAGGTACTCAACTATTCGCTCGACGGCAACGAGGTGCACGTGCACCTGCAATTTTCGGTGCTGCCGGGGCATGAGAACAACTGGGACCTGGTGCTGGTCGCATTGACCGACATCACCGCCCGCAAGAAGGCGGAGGCGTACCTGGAGTTTCTCGGCAAGCACGACGTGCTGACGAAGCTGCGCAACCGCTCGTTCTATGTCGACGAATTGAATCGGCTCGAACGCAAGGGGCCGTGGCCTGTCACGATCATCATCGCCGATCTGAATGGGCTGAAGCGCGTGAACGATCAGCTCGGCCACGCCGCCGGCGATGCGCTGCTGCGCCGTGCGGGCGAAGTGCTGGCCAAAGCGATGGAGCCGCCGTTTCAGGCGGCGCGCATCGGCGGCGACGAATTCGCGATTCTGATGCCGGGCACCGACGAGCGCGGCGGCGCGGCGATGATCGATGCGGTCGGCAAACTCGTCGAAATGAACAACCAGTTCTATCCGGGTTCGCCGCTCAGCTTTTCGATGGGCATGGCGACGTGCCAACGCGGCGACCGTCTTGAAGCCGGCGTGCAACGCGCCGATCTGCAGATGTACGACGAAAAGCGCTCGCATTACGCCAATCAGGCGGATGCGAAAATTAGCGGTGGTTGATGAACGCGAAGCGCTTTCTCTACACCGCCGTCACATAACGCGCAACGGGCTTCACGATGCGCGGCGGCGGCGAGTCGTAAATTGCGCGCATGCGCTTTACTTCGTCGACGGGACTCAGGCCGAAAAGACGCTTGAATTCGCGGCTGAATTGCGACGCGCTTTCATAACCGACTCTTGCGGCCGCGGCGCCCGCGTTTAAACCATCCTGCACCATCAGCAAACGCGCGTGATGCAAACGCGTGGTCTTCACGTATTGCATCGGCGAGGTCGCCGTGACGGCCTTGAATTGCGCGTGAAAAACCGCGAGGCTCATGCCGGCTTCGGCGGCGAGCGTATCGACGTCGAGCGCGCCGTGATAGTCGGCGTGAATGCGGCGCAGCGCCTTGGCAACGCGTCCAAAATGATTCTGATGCGTGAGCGCCGCGCGAATTGCATCGCCCTGCTCGCCGGTCAACACGCGATAGCAGATTTCGCGCACGATGCCCGGCGCGAGAATGCGCGCGTCGAGCGGCGACACCAATGCGTCCAGCAGACGCTGCACCGCGTTGCTCAATGCCGGATCGAGCGGCGTCGAGTAAATGCCGAGGGGTTCATTTCGCGCCGCGCCCTGCGTTTCGTTGAGCGCCATCAGCAACTCGGCAACCATCGTCAGATCGACTCGAATGGAAATGCCGAGGAACGGCTCGTCCGGGGTCGCCTCAGTCTCGCATTCGAACGGCAGCGGCACGGACAGCACGAGGTACTGCTGCGCGTCGTACTGGAACACCTGGTCGCCGAGATAGCCGCGCTTGCGCCCCTGGCATACGATCACAATGCTCGGCTCGTACATCACCGGCATGCGCGGCAACGGACTATTCGCGCGCATCAGATTGACGCCTTCAAGACTCGAGCGCGTCATGCCCGGCTTGGGCGCGAGTGCGTCGAACACTTCGATCAGACGTTGCTGCGCAGCATGAGCGGCGTGCGCGAGTGGAAATTCGGCGGAAGACAACGACGGTTGCGAGAGGCTCGGCGACATGACGAAATAGTGACGTACAAGAGAATAGTGCTTGAAATTTAGCATCAAACTGCCTGGCGCGCTTCGCCCCAGGAGTTTTAGGCAAATCTTCAAGACATTCAGGTATTCACTGGCTCGCCGTCGGCTTCTACTATGGGAACCCTGTCGGATGAGCTTTGCTGCGCGACGTTTGTTGGACGACCTTCATTCGCGCTTTCATCACGCGCCGCGACCCGAACCGTGCGGTTAGGCGCATGCGCGACATGCGTTGTCCGTTGCCGATTGCCATTACCGTCGCCCGTCGCCGATTGCCCATTGCCGGCGCCTTCTGACATCACCCATCTTTTGCTGGAGAACTACCCATGAGCACGACTTATGCCTATGCCGCGACCGACGCCAGCGCGCCGCTCGCCCCGTTCGAAATCCAGCGCCGCGAACTGCGCGCTCATGATGTGCAAATGGAAGTGCTGTTTTGCGGCGTGTGCCATTCCGACCTGCATCAGGCTCGCAACGAATGGAAGAACACGATGTATCCGGTGGTGCCGGGTCATGAAATCGTCGGCCGTGTGACCGCGGTGGGCCCGGACGTGACAAAGTACAAGGCGGGCGATCTGGTGGGCGTCGGCTGCCTCGTCGATTCGTGCCGGACCTGCGCGAGCTGCGCGGAAGGCCTCGAGCAGTACTGCGAGAACGGCTTCGTCGGCACGTATAACGGCGTGGACCGCGTCGACGGGCAAGTGACCTACGGCGGTTATTCGACGCAACTCGTCGTCGACGAGGAATTCACGCTGCGTGTGCCGCAAAACCTCGACCCTGCCGGCGTCGCTCCGTTGCTGTGCGCGGGCATCACCACGTATTCGCCGCTGCGCACGTGGGGCGCGGGTCCTGGCAAGAAGGTCGGCATTGTCGGCCTGGGCGGCCTCGGCCACATGGGCGTGAAGCTGGCGCGCGCAATGGGCGCACATGTGGTGCTGTTCACGACATCGCCGTCGAAGATCGAGGACGCCAAGCGGCTTGGCGCACACGAGGTGGTGATCTCGAAGAACGCGGAAGAACTGGAAGCGCATGCGAACAGTTTCGATCTGATCGTGAATACGGTGGCTGCGCCGCACGACCTGAATCCGTTTTTGAACCTGCTGAAGCGTGATGGAACGATGACGCTGGTGGGCGCGCCCGAGCACGATCATCCGTCGCCGCAAGTGTTCAACCTGATTTTCAAGCGCCGCCGGCTGGCCGGTTCGCTGATCGGCGGGATTGCCGAGACGCAGGAGATGCTGGATTTTTGCGGCGAGCATGGGATTACTTCGGATGTCGAAATTATTCCGATGCAGAAGATTAATGATGCTTATGAGCGGATGTTGAAGAGTGATGTGAAGTATCGGTTTGTTATTGATCTGGATTCCATGCGGAAGTGATTTTGGTTTTTTTTGCCGTGCGGCTGGGGGCTTTTTTGGGTGAGCCCTTGGCCTTTCCTTGAATTCATAGTGGTCTATTTGCGTTGCCCCTGTGCGGGGCGGCACCTACTTTCTTTGCCGCCGCAAAGAAAGTAGGCAAAGAAAGCGGGCTCACACCGCTAGCTTATAAGTGGGTCCCTCGGTTCGGAGCGGGTAGTGGTGCGTTTGACATCCGTGTTCTCGCACATTCCGCGCTCGTGACAAAGCAGTCATTCTTCCGGCGGCGCTTCGCGCGCCGTGCGGTCGTTCCCCAACCCGTCGGGTGGTCGGTGGTGTCTGGGATTGCGAGCCATTAGCGCGTTGCGCCCTCCTCGCTTTCATCGAGGGTGCTCATTCAAATGCGCGATTGAATGCAGCACGATTGGATGCAGCCATTAAGAGCCCTGCCACGCAACGCGATCGCCCCAACAGCGCCACGCCGAGGCGCAGTCGACGGCCCCCGCCGCGCGAAAACGCGAGCGGATGGTGTAAGCCAACCTTTCCGGCGAGCACGTAGTGCGAGGCGGGAAGCATGACTGCCTTGTCACGAGTGCCGAATGCGCGAGGGCACGGATGTTAAACGCACCACTCCGTTCTCCGAACGAGGGACCCACTTATAAGCTGGCGGTGTGAGCCCGCTTTCTTTGCCTACTTTCTTTGCGGCGGCAAAGAAAGTAGGTGCCGCCCCGCACAGGGGCAACGCAAATAGACCACAACGAATTCAAGAAAAGGCCAAAAACAAAAGCCGAAAAAACCCAACCAAAAAAAGCCCCGCCGCAGGCAAAAAACCCAACACCGAGAGGCCCAAATGCTAGACCGAATAACAGCAATGCGCACCTTCCTAAGAATCGTGGACACCAACAGCTTCACCCGCGCAGCGGAATCCCTGAACATTCCGCGCGCGACGGCGACCACCATTGTCCAGAACCTGGAAGCCCTACTCGGCACGCAACTGCTCGCACGCACCACTCGGCGCATCAGCGTGACGCCCGAAGGCGCCGCCTACTACGAACGTTGCGCGCAAATTCTCGCGGACATCGACGAGATGGAAGCCAGCATCCGTCACGCCACCGATAACCTCACAGGCCGCCTGCGCATCGAAATGCCGGGCTCGGTGGCGAGCGCAATCGTGCTGCCCGCTCTCGACGACTTCCACGCGCGCTATCCGAATCTCGATCTCGCCATCGGCGTCAGCAACCGCACCGTCGATCTGGTTGCCGAAGGAATCGATTGCAGCATTCAACTCGGTGAACTGCCCGATTCGAATCTCGTCGCGCGACAACTCGGCACGCTCGAACATGTGACCTGCGCGAGTCCGGACTATCTCGCGCGTTACGGCACGCCCACCGACCTCGACGATTTGCGCGGACATGTGGCTGTCAATTGCATGTCGCCAAATAGCGGCCGCGAAGTGGCGTTCGATTTCGAAGTCGACGGCGAAGCGCAAAGCGTCAAGGTGAACGGCTTTATCAAAGTGAGCGACGAGCAGGCGTATCTCACCTGCGGACTGCAAGGCCACGGGCTCATTCAACCCGCGCGAATTGCCGCGCAACCGTACCTCGACTCAGGACAATTGCGCGAAGTACTGCCGCAATGGAAACCCGTGCCGATGCCGGTTTCGGTCGCTTATCTGAAGAATCGACGTGTGTCGCCGCGCGTGCGTGCTTTCGTCGACTGGCTTGCGGAGCTGTTCGAAAAGACCGAGCACGTCGATCAGGATCTCTCGCGCGTGCGCCAGTTGTTGCGCGGCCTGCATCCCGCCTGAAGCGGATTCGATGCAGGCTCGCAGCACGTTCAACGCATCAATCAATCAATCAATCGATCAGCCCGGCACCGGCACTGGCCGCGTCAGCAAGTCCACATAGAAATTGAAGAAGTTCTGATTGTCGAAGCGCTTGATGATCGTCATCTTCTGCAGACCAGCCGGCGGCGAACTCGTATAGCCGGTCGCTTTTCCATCATTCGCGCCGAAGCTCATATCGACATCGACCCACTCGTCGACCGTTTGCGTCGCGAACGAAGGATGCATCAAATAGCCGAGAGTCAGCGTGTCCCAGATGTTCGTGGTGTAGTTCGGGTTCGTCTCGAAACCGTTCTTGCCGTCGAAGCCATAACCGTTCAACGTCTTGAACAACTGGGTAATGATGGTCTGCTTCGACGGGTCATGCGCGATTCGATCATAGAGCGCTTTATCCATTTTCACTGTGTCGGTCACATCGAGCGGAACGACAACCTGCTTGATCGGCAGACGCAACACCTCTTTCGCGGCTTGCGGATCGAACCACCAGTTGAACTCGGCGGTCGGCGTCGTATTGCCCGGCACGTCGATCGCGCCGCCCATATAAATGATCTGCTTGATCAACGGCACGATCTCGGGATGCCGACGCGCGGCAAGCGCGATGTTCGTCAACGGTCCGATCGCAAGAATCGTCACCTCGCCGGGATTCTGCTTCACCGAGTCGACGATGAAATCCACCGCGCTTTTGCTTTGCACTTTCGTATGCGTTGCGAAGCCGTCAGGCGGCGCGACGAGATCGCTATCGGACTTGGGCTCGGGTGTTCCCCACGCGCCGAGATAACCGTCGCCACCGGGGAATTGGGCCATTTCAGCCTGGATCGTGGCGAAATCGTGCGACAACGCATAGTTCGCACCGGCATAGACGCCGATCTGCTTTTCGACGCCGAGCCGTTCGACGGATTTCAATGCATCGGCAACGCCCTGCTTCAACCATTGATTGCCCGACACGACCGTAATGCCGAGTACTTTCAACGATCCCTGCGCCTGCAATTGCGCGGCCATGACGCCAAGCTGGCCGTCGTCGCTCAGCGTGTTGTAGTCGCTGTCGATAATGACTTTCGGGGGATTGGTTGCGTTCAGATTGTCGCCGCCGCAGGCCGCGATTGCGAGAGCAGTCACGACGCTTGCTACATAGCTCAATGCCACGAGAAACCGCTTCATTGATGTCTCCTGTTCTATCGCATCGGTGTGCGACTAAGGAGAGTCATCATAAACGCAACGGCGGCCAAATCAAACATGCGTCAAACGTGTGCGTCGACGAGGCTCGCAAACAACACGAGCCTCACGATCCGTCTTTCGAGTAAACCGCCCGCGCGGCGAACGTCAGGGCTGACGCGCTTGCGGCGTCGAGCCGGGGCATGCGGGGTCTTTGCCCCAATGACCATCGCACACACGCCAGCGGCACAACTGGTCCTGGAAAAAGCCTCGCTGCCCACATTCTTTGACGCGCTCGGCGAGCTTCGCATTGCCGGGCGCTGCCGAGGTTGCGACCTTCGTCGCCGGATTGCCGGTGCTTGTCTTGCTATCGGCGGGCTTCGTGCGTGCGACGAGCGCGGCCAATAGATCGGCGTCCGAATCATCTTTCGACGCTGCGTCCGGCTTTGCTTTCTTCGATTGCGCGGCGGCAGTCGTCGTACTCGAACGATGACTGCTCGCACTTGCCGTGGCACTTTCCTTCTTGCCGTGCGTGCCGGCCTCATGCTTGCTCTTGCTCGCGATTGCCGGACTCTTGTCGTGCTTCGCCGTCGATGCAACGTGCGCCGACGAGGCCGAAGCGCCGGAAGCAACCGAAGCGACTGAAGCAACCGGCACGGAAGCGCCGCTCGGCTCCGCACCATCGGCCAACGCGCGCGACAAACGGCTTTCCGCGGCGCCCGCCGATGCAGACGACGCAGTTGCCGCTTTACTGTCACTGTCATCGGCGATGATCGTCGCGGCTTGCGACGAAGCAGGCGCCGGCGCTTGCGCATTCGCGGCGACCTGCACCGCGCCGTTCACCGCCGATGCCGGCACCGCCGCCTTGCCGATGTTCACCGCGCTCGCCGGCGCGGCCGCAGCCAGTGACTCGTTTTGCCCGCGTTGCTGCATGTGCCACGCGCCCCAACCGCCCGCCGCTATCACGAGCAATGCGACAAGCGCAAGCGGCGTTCGGGACCGGCGTGGTTTATCGGCAGGCGGCGCGACGCGGCCTTCCAGATTCGCGAGAATTCGCGAACCATTGCCGTCGGCGCCTTTAGCCTTATCGGATAACAGGCTTGGCGGGGCTTTGGAATTTGAATTTTCCGGCGCACTCATTCACTGTCTCATTGAATCCTGGATTATTTCGCCGTGATAATACCGCTCCGGCTCCTCTCCGAGCAGGCCTGATTCTAAGAGCAAGCATTACAAAATACAATTGTTTCCAATTTCCGGGGTCTCCATTGATTGCCGTAGTACTTCTTGCCTATTTCGCCGTCGCAGTGCTCATCGCCGCAATGCTGCTTTTGCCGGCGGTGCGCGCTTCTTTATTAGGCGCCGCGCAGACAATTCACGGCCGGGTTATGCGCGGGGCATCGCGCCGTGCATCGCATGCGCGCGGTCAATTAGCACGCTCGGCAAGAATTTCGCAATCTACCGTAGTGGATATGAAAAAATTACTGGCGCGCCGGCGCTTGCTGATTTTTACCACCACAGGTATTCTTGCGACGCCGCCATTGGTGGCATTGGGATTACGGGGTCGTCAGTTATTCCAATTCGACGAAACCGCGCGGGTGCCGGACGAGAAAATTGCCGCATTATTGAACGGCGAACAGCTCGTGCCCCCGCCGCCGCTGCCGCCGGAGGTATTCGCCACGCGGGAAGTCGAGCAGATCCGGCCAGCGCTAAAAGACGCAAGCCGCGACTGGAATTTGCTCGATGCGGATTTCCGAACCCGTCTATTGCTCGTCTACAAAATCATGCACGAGCAGTACGGCTACGAAATGGCCCTGCTGGAAGGTTATCGCAGTCCGGAGCGGCAAAACCGGCTCGCGCAAATTGGGAGCAATGTCACCAATGCCGCTGCGTTTCAAAGCTATCACCAATACGGCCTCGCGGCGGACAATGCGTTTCTGCGCGACGGCAAGCTCGTCATTTCAGAAAAAGATCCCTGGGCCATGCGAGGCTATCAGTTATATGGACAAACAGCCGAGCAGGTCGGCCTGACATGGGGCGGCCGCTGGAAAATGATGGATCTCGGGCACGTTGAATATCACAAACCCGGCTTCGTTCTCGGGCGGGGTCATTAAGCGCGGCGGCACAAGAGGTTGGAAAATGGGGCGTTCAATCAATATTTCTGGCAAAAAGCGGCAATACCAACCGCAATCCGGCATACAGCGTCGCATTCGTCCGCCCGCTTTTGCAGCGCCGGCAATCGCGGATTTAACAATTCGGCCGTTTTACCGTTCCGCGTGAATCGGCTTTCGATTTCTTTCGCTCCATTTTCAAACGCCGCACGCGCGTGATGCCGTTTGCCACAGCACGCGCCACAACACATATCACCAAGACCTGAACGGCTTATGCGACGCTTTCTCAACGTGTTGACCCATCCACGCACGCTCTCGATCATCGGCCTGCTCGCGCTCGCTGCTGTGTTGTTCGTCGGCGCCGATACCTTGCAGATCGACCTGATGTGGCCGGCCATCGCGCTCGGCGCGGTCGTCGCGTTATGGCTGCTGGTATGGGCGGTGCGCCGCCTGCGCGCGCGTCGCGCGAATAACAAACTCGGCGAAATGCTCGAGCAGCAGGCTGAAAAACAAAGCGTCGAAGCCGGACCCGCGCCTACGCCGGCGCGTCAGGCGGAACTCGACGTGCTGCGCACACGCCTCGTCGATGCAGTGAAGACGATCAAGACCTCGAAGATCGGCCAGGTGTCGGGCGGCTCCGCGTTGTATGAGTTGCCGTGGTACATCGTGATCGGCAACCCCGCAGCGGGCAAGAGCAGCGCCGTGCTGAATTCGGGCTTGCAATTCCCCTTCGCCGACAAGAACAGCGCGGTGATTCACGGCATTGGCGGCACGCGCAATTGCGACTGGTTCTTCACGACGGAAGGCATTCTGCTCGACACAGCAGGCCGCTATTCGGTGCATGAGGAAGACCGCACCGAATGGCTCGGCTTTCTCGGCCTGCTTAAGCGCTTCAGGCCCAAAGCGCCGATCAACGGCATCATCGTGACCGCGAGCATCGCGGAACTCACCAGCAGCAAGCCCGAGTTTGCGATCAATCTCGCGAAGAACCTGCGCCAGCGCGTGCAGGAATTGACCGAGAAGCTGGAAGTCTTTGCGCCCGTCTACGTGATGTTCACGAAGGCCGATCTGATTACCGGCTTCACCGAGTTCTTCAGCGGCAGCGAGCGTCACGAATACGACCGCGTATGGGGCGCCACCCTGCCCTACGAGCCGGACGAGAAGCGCGACGTGGTCGGCCTTTTCGATGAACATTTCGAGGAGCTCTACGACGGCCTGAAAGAAATCAGCGTCGCGCAGATGTCGATCAATCGCGGCAATAAGCTCTCGCCAGGTCAACTGAGTTTCCCGCTCGAGTTCTCGACGATCAAGCCCGCACTCCGCGCATTTCTCGCCACGCTGTTTGAAACGAACCCGTTCCAGTACAAGCCGATTTTCCGCGGCTTCTATTTCACGAGCGCATTGCAGGAAGGCGAAACCAATAGCGCCGCGGCCACGCGCATCGCGAACCGCTTCGGTTTGAGCGCGGACAGCATGCCGAAACCGCACAGCGCGTTTTCGAAGAACGGCTTCTTCCTGCGCGATCTGTTTTCCAAAGTTATCTTCGCCGACCGGCAAACGGTCAGGCAATTCGCCAGTCCCGCGAAGACGCGTATGCGTTACGCGACCTTCTTCGGCTTTGTCGCGGTCCTCGCGCTCGCGTTGGGCGGCTGGACGTGGTCGACCATTAACAATCAGCAACTCGCGGAGAACGTCAAAGCCGATCTGGACAACGTCGTGCGTTTGCAGCAGAACCGCAACGATCTGCAATCGCGCCTGCAGGCCATGGATGTTCTCGAAGACCGCATCGACCAGCTCGAACAGTTCCGCCGCGATAAGCCGCTCGCTGTGTCGTTCGGTCTTTATCAGGGCGATCGTCTGGAGCAGCGTCTTCTCACCGAGTACTACAACGGCGTGCGCCAGATCCTGCTCGATCCGGTTTCGCAAAACCTCGCGTCGTTCCTGAAGGACGTCAACGCGCATCCCGATCAGCTCACGCCGCTCAATCGCACGCCGGATGCGGCCGCGATTCCGGTCTCCGCGCACAACGCAATGGCGGCGAATAGCCAGGGCGGACTCTACAGCGACGCATCGCCGACCAATGTGGAAGACGCGTACAACGCGCTCAAGACGTATCTGATGCTAAGCGACAAGCGTCATGTGGAAACGGCGCATCTGACGGATCAGGTGGCGCGCTTCTGGCGCGGCTGGCTCGAAACGAATCGCGGCAACATGCCTCGCGACGAGATGATCCGCAGCGCCGAGCGCATGATTACTTTCTACCTGGCGCGCGTATCCGACGACGACTGGCCGATGATCGACCAGAACCTCGGCCTCGTCGATCAAACGCGTGAGAACCTGCGCCGTGTCGTGCGCGGCATGCCGGCGCGTCAGCGTGTTTATGAAGAGATCAAGGCACGCGCGTCGACCCGCTTCGCGCCGATGACGATCGCGCGCATCGTCGGAGAAAACAACACGGCGCTGGTGGCGGGCAGCTATGCGATTCCCGGCACGTTCACGCGCGAAGCGTGGTTCCAGTATGTGCAGCCCGCGATCCGCGAGGCCGCAACAAAAGAACTGCAAGCAAAGGACTGGGTGCTCAATACCTCCGCGCACGACGACCTGACGCTCGAAGGCAGTCCCGAACAGATACAGAAAGCACTGGTCACGATGTACAAGACCGACTATGCAATGCACTGGCAGAAGTTCATGCAAGGCATTGCGGTGCAGAGCTTCGGCAGCTTCGGTCAGGCAGTGGATGCCATGAACCGTCTCGGCGATCCGCAAGATTCGCCGATTCGCAAAGTACTCGAAACCGCGTATGACCAGACCTCGTGGGATAACCCGTCGCTCTTCAATGCAAACCTGAAGCGCGCGCAAAGCGGCGTGACGAGCTGGTTCAGGCAATGGTTCTCGCGCGCGCCGACGGGTCAGTTGAACGCGAACATCGACATCAACGGCAATCCGGTCGAAATGCCGATGGGACCGATTGGCCAGGAGTTCTCCGCGCTCGGCCGCATGGTTCAGACCGGCGATAACGGCTCGATGCTGAAGGGCTATATGGACACGCTGTCGAAAGTCCGTACGCGCTTTAACGTGATCAAGAATCAGGGCGATCCTGGACCGGGCGCGCGTCAGCTCATGCAGCAGACGCTCGACGGCAGCGGCTCCGAACTTGCCGATTCGCTGAAGTACGTCGATGAGCAGATGCTGACGGGCCTCACCGATTCGCAACGCAAAGCCCTGCGTCCGCTGCTCGTGCGTCCGCTGATGGCCGCATATGCGGTCGTGATCCAGCCGGCCAGCGTCGAAGTCAACAAGGTGTGGAACGCGCAGGTGTACCAGACGTTCCAGAACTCGCTCGCCAACAAATATCCCTTTGCCGGCGATGCGAAAGTCGAAGCGGGGGCCGGTGAAATCGCGCAGGTGTTCGGACCGGACGGCTCGATTGCGAAGTTCGTCGGCACCACGCTCGGACCGCTTGCAGTGCGCCGCGGCGACACGCTCACTGCCCGCACGTGGGGCGACATGGGCCTCGCGCTCACGCCTGACTTCACCAGCGGATTCGCGCGCTGGGTCGCGCCGCTCGCCGGTGGCGCAGCGGGCGCGTCGGCAGGCCAGGGCTCCGCAGAACCGCAGACCGTGTTCCAGATCCTGCCGCAACCGAGCAGCGGCACGACCGAGTACACGCTCGCGATCGACGGTCAGCAGATGCGCTATCGCAACACGCCGCCGCAATGGACCAACTTCGTGTGGCCGAATCCGTCGGGCTCGCCAGGCGCGACGTTGAATGCCACGACTTTCGACGGCCGCACGCTGCAGCTCGTCAACGAGCCGGGCCGCTACGGTCTCGAGAAGCTGATCAATTCGGCGCAGCGCAAGCGCCGGCCTGACGGCACCTTCGACCTGTCGTGGACGCAAGGCAACATCACGGTGGCGGTCAGCATGCGCATCATCAGCACGTCGCAAGCATCGGGCGGCAGCAGCGACGCGCCGCAGCAGCAGAGCCTGCGCGGCTTGCGGTTGCCTTCGTCGGTGGCCGACGTCAGCGCGGCGGCGAATTCGGTCACGGCCACGGCCGCGAGCGCAACGCCGGCGGCAACAGCGGCGCGACCGGCGACGACCGCGGTTTCGAACACAGGAGGTGCGCAATGACGCAGACCGTGCAGGCGCAAATCGCGTACTTCGGCAAGATTCCGTCGCGCGGCGACTTCGTGAAAAGCGCGCATAACCCGCAGTTGCTTGCGACGCTCGATCGCTGGATCGCCGAAGCAATGGAACTGCTCACCGACGACCCACGCTGGAAGATCGTCTACGAAAACGCGAAGCCGATGCATTTCGCGTTTCTCGGTTCGCGCAGCAAGCTCGCGATTGCGGGGCACATGGTCGCGAGTCACGATCAGTCGTCGCGACGCTTTCCGTTTCTCGCCGCGACCGCGCTCGAAGTCGAAAAGCCGCTCACGTTCCTCGCGCACAGTCCGCTTGCGTTCGCGCGTTTGTGGTCGCGCGTGTCGGCGCAAATGAAGCCCTTGCTTGGCGTGAGCGAGCCGGCCGGCGCATTGCAGGCGCTCGGCGAAACGCAGGTGCCGATCGAAATCGGCGGCGGTCCGGGCAATCCGCATGACGGCACGTTCAACGACTTCGTCGAACATCAGACGCTCGCCGGACTCGAACAGATGCTGCTCGCAAGCGGGCATCCGGTGCGCTTGCGCGGCGCGATGCTCGCGCTCGGTTCGCTGCTGCGCCCGGTGATGCAAAGCGGTTCGTCGCATCTCGAACGCGGGCTCACGCTGCCGTTGCCGAACGATCCGTTCTATCGCAGCCTCGTCGCCGCATTCTGGCTCGAACTGATCGCGCCGTTCGTCGCGCAAGCGGATTTCGAACTGGCGATTTTTATCGGCACGATCGCGGAGCGCGAGCGGCTCATCATCGGCTTTAACGGTGCGTCCGCGAAAACGCTGCACAGTGTGGTCGATCCGCAAGCATACGCAGCCCATAACATCGATATCGACGACCCCGAGTGGATCGACGAACACGCACAGAACGATCATGGCATCAGCAAGCTCGTCAGTTACCTCGACCAACCGCAACTGTCCTTGCGCGTCAGCATCGACACGTTCCGCGAAGCCTTCACGGGAGCGTGACGCGATGACTTATTCACGCACCGCGATCAGCGCGCTGCTCGCGAGCCTGCTGGTTAGCGGCCTGTTCAGCACGCTCGCTCACGCCGACAACGACGGCCCCGCACGCGTCACGCCGGTCGACAACAGCGGCATTTCGATTCGCACGACGGCGCTGCCCTCGCCTTCGTCCACTACGGCAGGCAGTGCGGGTCCCGCAGTGAATACGGCGGGCCTCGCAAGCGGCACGACCGGCGCCGGCACCGGCGCGGTCACGGCTTCGCCTCCGCCCGCGAACGCGGCGCCGGGCCAGGTCGTGGTCGGTGGAAAAGTACCGGACGAGGCGACCAAAGCCGCGGTGCTCGCGCGTTTGCGCGACACGTATGGCGCGGCCAACGTAGTGGATCAGATCGAAGTCGCCGACGTCGCGACGCCGCCGAACTGGTCCGCCAATGTGCAAAAGCTGATTGGTCCGCAACTCAAGCAGATCAGTAAAGGACAGTTGAAGATCGACGGCACGCAGATCGACGTGAAAGGCGAAGTGCGCAACGAGTCCCAGCGTCAGCAACTCGCAAGCGACATGGCGAATGCGCTGAATCCGACGTACACGATCAAGAACGGCTTGCGCGTCAGTGCATCCGAACAGGGCCTGCTCGATCAGACGCTAGCGAATCGCACGATCGAATTCGAAACCTGCAGTGCAACGCTCACGCCGCAAGGCCGCGCGATTCTCGATCAGATGGCGGCGGCAATGCTGAAGATGGCGACGAAGACAGTCGCGATCATCGGTCACACCGACAACTCGGGTAATCGCACGTCGAATATCGCGCTGAGTCAGGCACGCGCCGATGCCGTGAAGGGCTATCTCGTCGCCAAGGGCATTCCGCCGCAACAGATGAGCACGACCGGTGTCGGGCCCGATCAGCCGATTGCATCGAACGATACGGCCGATGGACGCGCACGCAACCGGCGCATCGAGTTCCGCGCCGGATCTTAAACACATCGTGCTTGCTGCAAAGGCACGCATGAAGCATGAAAAAAGCTTGGCCTGGGTTCTCTCGACCCAGGCCAGGCTTTTTAATTTCGACGCGGACGTCTAGCTGTTTTCTTCAGGCTTCACACCTAGCAACTCGCGAATGTGCGCGAGCGAACCGTCGTCTTTCACCACCGTCGACAGCCATTGATGCAACGGCATGTCCGCCGCTTCCGCAGCCTTCTCGGCAAAGTACGCAGCCGGATTGTGCGGCTCCGTACTGCGAAAGAAACGGGCCACCGCGCGCAACTGCGCGACGGCTTGCGCGCGGCTCTGGATTCCTGCGACTGCGTGGGTCGGCGTGGTCGTCAACACAGGTTCCTCGCGTTGCGGTGAGGTCTTGAAAGTGGGCTCGGCGCGTTCGTGTTCGTGCGCGTGTTCATGAGTCGCCGAAGCACTCGATCCACTACCGGGCGTCTGCTGCGCTTGTGCGGTCACACCGAGTTCGCGCGCAAAGCGTTCGGCGAGACGATAGACGCTTTCGTAGGCGTCTTTCGCCTGACGGAAACTTGGCGCAAAGTCCGCAGCGCGACGATCCAGTTCCTGTTCGAGCGCGAGCATCGCCGTTTCGAATGCCTTGAGATCGGCCAGCAGCGTCGAATAGAACGCGGGCAGCGTCGCACGTTTCGACGCGTCGATCTGCTCGATGGACGGCTTGCCGCGCGCGATGTCGTCGGCATGATCGGGATCGCGCTTTACCGCTTGCGCGACATGCGTGGCGACGTCCCAATCGATCGTGCTGTACGCATTCCCTTGCGACGACGTGAGCGGCATTGCACGCAGCAGATCGCCGGTTCGCCCGACGAGCCACACGACATTGCCAAGGCGATATTCGGTGTCGTCGCCTTCCGGCAGCGGATGAACGGTGTCCCAGTACTTCTCGCACAGCGCCGTGAGCAGTGTGTAGCCTTGCGTGAGACCGCCCACGCCTTCTTCAATCGCGAGCGCTTCGGTGAGCCACACGGCAAGGCGCAAGTCTTTCGTTTGCGTCTGCAGTAACGCACTGGAGCGCTCGATCACCAGCGGCCAGTCGGCTTCCTTGATTTCGGTGACCCATTCGCCCTGGTCGAGCGACGGGTCTTCGAAACGCCGGGCGTGCTGGATTGCATCGAAGTCGGCGGAGAACAGAAGATCTTCGCCACAGGGCGCGGCTTCACTGATTGGAGCAAGCAGCGTATTCAGATCGATCGGCATGGCATGGAGCTTTCAAGTTTCATTCATCAAACCGCTTATACGACGGCGTAGTCGAACTCGCCCGCCTCGGTCGCACGCACCGAAATGCGCTCGATGGCCGCGCCGTTGGCAATGCGCTCGAGTACCTGCTGCGCGACTTCGGGCAGCAGCGTGCCGTTCAGAATATGGTCGACATTGCGCGCGCCCGAATCCACTTCGGTGCAGCGCGCGAGCACCGCATCGATCAGCGACTCGTCCCACTCGAACACCGCCTTGTGATTCGATTCGATGCGGCGGCGAATTCTTTCCAGCTTCAACTCGATGATTTCAGCGAGCACGTCGTCGGAAATCGGATAGTACGGCACTACTTTCATGCGGCCGAGAAACGCCGGCTTAAACGCTTTATACAGTTGCGGACGCAAGGTTTCCGCGAGTGCGTCAGCGTCGGGCAACTCGTCGGCACTTTTATTCAGGCAAGCCTGCATGACCGCTTGCGAACCGACATTCGACGTGAGAATGATGAGCGTATTGCGGAAGTCGATCTCGCGGCCTTCGGCGTCGTCCATCGTGCCTTTATCGAATACCTGGAAGAACATTTCGAGTACATCGGGATGCGCCTTTTCGACTTCATCGAGCAGCACCACCGAATACGGATTGCGGCGCACCGCTTCGGTTAGTACGCCGCCCTCGCCATAACCGACGTAACCGGGCGGCGAGCCTTTCAGGCCCGAAACGCTATGCGCTTCCTGATACTCGCTCATGTTGATCGTCACCATCTTGCGCTCGCCGCCGTACAGCACATCGGCGAGTGCGAGCGCCGTTTCGGTCTTGCCGACACCCGAAGGCCCGACGAACATGAACACACCGCGCGGCTTATTCGGATCTTCGAGATTCGCGCTGGCCGTGCGCACTCGCTGCGCGATGGCTTCAAGCGCATGATCCTGACCGATCACGCGCGCGGCAAGGAGCGGCTGCAGATTCAGCACCGTCTGGATCTCATCCTTCACCATGCGGCCCAGCGGAATGCCCGTCCACGACGCAACGATTTCGGCGACGACGTGTCCGTCCACCTGCAACGGCACCATCGGCTGAGTACCTTGCAATGCATGCAATTCGGCCACGCGCAGCGCGAGCGTTTCGCGCGCTTGCGCCGCTTTCTGCGCCTGCTCCGCGTCCGCACTGCTCACGCGAGCCGCGTCGATGTCCGAACGCAAGCCGACGATCTCGGTCACCAGCGCACGCTCCTTGTCGTAGCGCGCTTCGTCGGCGGCGAGATGCTTCAGATCTTCTTCGCGCAGTTCGCGCAATTGCGCGAGCCGTTCGTCGTGCTGCGCCCCGCTCGCGACCTCGCGTTCGAGCGCGGCGATTTCCGCGTCGATGCGTTCCAGGCGCTTTTTCGTATCGTCGATTGCGGCCGGTGTCGAGCTATGCGCGAGCGCCACTTTCGCGCAAGCGGTGTCGAGCACGCTGATCGCCTTATCGGGTAATTGCCGCCCGCTAATATAGCGATGCGACAGGCGCACCGCTTCCGTGATCGCGTCGTCGAGCACGCGCACGTTGAAGTGCTTTTCCATTAGCGACGCCATGCCGCGCAACATCGCCGCGGCAAGCGCCTCGCTCGGCTCTTCGACCTTCACGACCTGAAAGCGGCGCGCGAGCGCCGCGTCTTTCTCGAAGTACTTCTTGTACTCGCTCCATGTCGTCGCCGCGATGGTGCGCAATTCGCCACGCGCCAACGCGGGCTTCAGCAGATTGGCCGCATCGTTCTGCCCGGCCTGGCCGCCCGCGCCGATGATCGTGTGCGCTTCGTCGATGAAGAGAATGATCGGATGAGGGCTCTTCTTCACTTCATCGATCACGTTCTTCAGGCGGTTCTCGAACTCGCCCTTCACACTCGCACCCGCTTGCAAGAGGCCCATGTCGAGCACATGCAGTGCGACGCCTTTTAGCGGCGCGGGCACGTCGTCGGCGGCAATGCGCAGCGCGAGTCCTTCGACCACGGCCGTCTTGCCGACGCCCGCCTCGCCCGTCATGATCGGATTGTTCTGGCGGCGCCGCATCAGAATGTCGATGGTCTGGCGAATCTCGCCTTCGCGTCCGATCACCGGATCAATCTTGCCTTCACGCGCGCGCTGCGTGAGATTGCTGGTGTACGTATCGAGTGCGGGCGTTTTTGACGGAGCGCCAGGCACTGATTCGGAACCCGCTATATCGCTCGTACTGTGTTCCGTGTTTTGCGCGTCATTAGCGCGCTCGACTTCGCGCGAGCCCGCGGTCAACTCGTCGAAGTTATGCTTCAACTCGGTCACAGGCACATCGCGCAGCAGCGGCGACATGCGCTCCGCGAATTGCGCGAGATCGGGCGCACTCAGCAACGCAAGCAGCAAATGCCCGGAACGGATGCGCCCAATCTGCGAATCGAGCGATGCGATCAACCACGCCTGCTCGAGCAGATCGATCAAGTGCTTCGAGAACACCGGCGTGCGCGTATTGCCGTTTTTCAGGCGCTGCAATTCGCGCTCGATGTCCGCGCGCAACGCATGCGAATCGATTCTGCTCGCACGCAGAACGAGCGCAACATCGCTTGCCGGCTCGTCGAGCAGCGCAAGCAGCAGATGCTCGAGGTCGACCTCGTAATGACCGCGCGCGAGACAGTTGTTCGCCGCCAGCAACGCTGCTTGCCGGCAGGTCGGATTGAGTTTCGCGATCAGGGTGTTGAGGGACGTGCTCATGTCGTGCGATCCGGTCAGGTTCTATCGTTATGGTCAGTGAATCACATGCAGTTCGTAGCGGGCATCCGCGCGATCGCGGTCGGCATCGCGCGTGCAGAGGAATGCGTCCCAGCCGAGGCGCGCCCCGTTGCTCAGCAGCGCCGGTCCGACCGCCTCGCGGCGCAGTACCAGCGACACTTCGTACTCCAGCGTAATACCGGCGAGCAGCGTCAGCATGCGTTCGAGTGCAACGGCGCGATCCGCCCCCGGCAGGAATGCTTCGTAATCGGCTTTACCAAGCGGGCCGATCACGAGCCGCGCCCGCATGTCGCGCTGCCAGACGCGCTCGCCCGCCAGCGCAGTGGCGCCGAGCGTCGCGTTGACGCTGCCCAGTACCGTCAATTGATCGCGCGGCACGTCGTACCATTTGCCGACAAACTGTTCGACGCGCACAGGAACCTTGAAGTAGTCCGACAGCGTGCGTTGTAAATAAGCTGCCGACACCGGTCTGTGTCGCGCGGGCAATGCGTAACCGGCAATCGCTTCGTCGAATAGCGCGCCGTCGCCGCTTTGCAGGCTGCTGCGCGTATCGTTGTCGGCCACGCCCGCAAGCGCGAGCAGCAATGGCAAATAGCGCTCGTCGCGATCCAGTTCGTAATGAAACGGCAAACGGTACTTCTTCCACGCCGCATAAAAGAGCGCGGTGGCGCGATTCGAAAATACATCGAAGAACTCGCGCGCGGCGCGGTCTCGCTTGATCTGCTCTCGCGCGATGATCTGCTCGGTGTAATGCAGCGGCAACGCACCTTGCCCGCCGAGCAAACCGAAAAACGCGGGGGTAATGTCGACTTTATCGAGTGAGCCCGCCTCGAGCGCCGTGGTGCGCTGCGCTTTTTCTTTTAGCGGCAAGCCTTCGTCGTCGTAGGATTGCGCGCCGTGAATTTCGCTCGGCGGAAACGACAGGGACAGCGAATTGCGAAAGGAAATGCGCTGCGCGACGATGTCGCCCGAACGCCCGACCGTAGATGGCGATTGCTGTGCGAACCACTTCTCGAGCAGACGCACCGCCTGAAAAAATTCAAAGCGGTGCGGCTCGTCGAGAAACTGCTCGACTACGCCAGGATCGATTCGCCGCTGCGCGGTTTGCATCGCAAGATCTCCTCGCCCGTGCGCTTCGACACGACGACCAGTTGCACAAAGCTGTTTAGATGCACGTACAGCCCGAAGAATGTGTCGATCACCCGCACGAACGACGCGAGACTCGTGCCGACAAAATGTTCTTCGTCGATCGTCAGGCGAATCTCTATGCCGCGCACGAAAGTGGCGAACGGTTTGCCCGGCAGCCATTGCACGGCTGCGCGCTGCTCGATTCCGACGAGCCCGTCGATATGCCGCGCCGATACCGCCGTGCGCCGCAAATCGTAGAGCACCAGCATTTCCTTCAACGCGGAAAGACCACTATTCGCGAGCGACACGTGATTCAGCGCGAGATGCGAAATGAGCCGCCAGTGCGCCGCGCGCCCACGTTCGAAACGCACAGTCGGCGTGGGCCGGCGCAACATCGCAATGTTGCCGGTCAGCGAGCCGCCTTCGAGAAACAGATCGCCGCCTTCCAGACCCACCGCGAGACCGGCGGGCAAATCGCGATTCGTACACGTCAGGTCGAGACTCAGCGTGTCGGTTTGCGGCGCGGCCGGTTCAAAGTCGATATCGACAATGGAGATTTCCGTCTCATAGCCGGGGCTTTTTTGCGCGACCCAATCGTTGCGCCGTGCGAACCAGTAGTGTCCGGCGCGGGCCGCTTCACCGTGATGCAGCGAATAAAATGGCCGGAATTCAGTCACCGATTCCTGATGCGCCTGTTGCCTGACGAGCTTCACCGAATCGATCGAATAGACTTCGTAAGCGAATGCGCGGCGCGCTTCGGCGATCACCGGATAGGAGATCGCCTGATGATTCACGCGAATGGGTTCGCCGTGCTGTTCGAACAGATTGACCACCGGCGTGCAAAAGAGCCGCAGGTGATGTGCGGACAACGCATCGAGAAGCCGCGCGACATGCGAATCGCTGCGTACTTCCTTGAGCACGACGTGTAGTGTCAGACGCTGGCAGCGGCCTGCCGCACGCGTCATTGCCGCGAGATCGAAGTCGGCGAAACTGAATTTTTCCGGGAACGCAAAGTACTCGGTGAGAAGCCGGTAAGCCGGATGCGATTTGGCCGGATAGTCGATTAGCGCGTCGTCTTCGTCAAAGCCTGCTTGCGCGAGCGGCGACGTGCGCAATGGCGTCCATACGCCGCGCCGGTCCGCTTCGACATACGTGGCCATTGCATTGACGAACAGGCAATCCGCGAGCGCCGCAATGAACGACTGCTCGCCGTGCAGATGCGCGCGCAAGGTACTGACTTTCAACGCGGACAGATCGAGTTGCGCAGCGGTCGATTCGAAAGTGATCGACACAATGGCGGTTGCATTGCCGGGCAATACCGTCGCGCTCGGCGCCATCGCCACTGACGTGTACTTTGCCTCGGAAATGCGAACCGGCGCGAGCGTGACGTCGTACGCGGTACGAAAGCGGCATTGCACACCGCGTATGGGGCGCGATTTGAGTTCAGTGCCGCGCTCTATCGTAACGGGCTCGGTCAGATGACTCAGCGCCGCGGACGTGCCCAGTTGCGCGATCGAGCATGAAGGAAATGGCCGCAGATAGTGCGGATACAGCACTTCCAGCAGCGCTTCGGTGAATTCGGGGTAATCGTCGTCCAGCTTCTTGTTGATGCGCGCGCCGAGCAATGCGAACGATTCGATCATCCGCTCGACGTGCGGATCTTCGCAATGCTCGCCGGACATCGCCAGACGCGCCGCGATCTTCGGATAGCGCTCCGCGAAATCGCGCGAATAGCGCCGCAGAAATGACAGTTCGCGCTCGTAATACGGCAGCAATTCTTCCATCGATCTATCCCCGAACCCGAACCCTCTACGCCTGAACTAATGCCGCCGTTGCGCGTCACGGCGGCGCTCAGGCGGTATTGAAGCCAAGCGTATTAAACAAAACAGCGTCTACAGTTTCGCGCGTGCGCGCGTCACCGAGTATTGCAATGTGGACGGCTGCAACATCGCATCGAAACTGACCGGTTCTTCTGCCGGATGAACGACCAGCAACGCCTGAATCGCGAAATAAAGCGCGTTGGTCGATTGTTCGTTCAGTTCGAGTGTGACCGATACCTGCTGCAAGCGCGGCTCATGCCGTGCAATGGCCTGCTGAATCGATTTGCAAATGAACGTGCGGTCATAGTGACTCGCGAGACTCAAACCCGCGAAGTCGTTCAGACCATAGGTCAGCACCGAGCGCTGGCATTCGGGCAAGGCCGCGAGTTCATGCTCGGTCAGCGCAATTCGCGTGTTGAGAATCGCCTCGACGTCGCGCGCGACGGTGGCCTTCAGTTCCTCCAACGACAATTGCCGCATCGCCGGTGAAGCCGGCAGATGCGGTTCGTCGTCGAACAGCTTGTCGAGAAAGCTGGGCTCGAAGCGTTTCATCGGCGTCCGAAGAAGCGGTTCATGACAGGCGCACGCCGCGCGCGCCAACCTTTTCAGGCAATGCGCGCCGCGGCGTGCGCCCGTGCATTACACCGCGTACGTCTTGTCGTTCTTCGTCAGGCTCCACGCGCCTTGCGCATTGCCGCCCTGATTGCCGCCGATCTTCTGCTGCGTGTACTTCCACTGCACCGCGGCGTACTTCAGCGAGAACTGCTCGCTCGGCAATCCTTCGCCGACGACGCTCGGCGTCACGCTCGAAATGATCACGTACTTCAGCTTCACTTCCAGGTACTTGATGCGATTGCCTTCGCCGTCCGAACGCATGAAGTCGATGGTGACTTCGTCGAACGTCGTGCCGCCCGATGCATGCTGATAAATCAGCGGGCTCACCACGTCGATGTCTTTCGTGAACTGCATGTCGGCGTGTTCGCAACGCTCGGACGTATGACCGCCCGCCGTCGAAGCCGTCGCCGAACGCGGTTGCGTGATGGAGTGGCTCCACGAATCGATCTCGATCCAGCCAGCGTGATCTTTATCGGCAGACTCGCCTTTGATCGCCGGATTGCCGAATTTTAAATAGATGTCCTTCATAACTCATCGACTCCCCAAAGAGGTGGTTTTAACAGCTACCCCGGGCGGCCCGCCCGGGTATTCTGACTTCGTTTATGAATTGGCCGGTTTCGGCAGATCGGCGACGAGCCGCAAGGAAATGGACAGTTCGTCGAGCTGGAAATGTGGGCGCAGGAACGCCACGGACCGATAAACACCCGGCTTGCCAGGAATCTCCGAGACCTGGATCGATGCTTCACGCAGCGGGAACTGCGCTTTCTGCTCCTGAGTTGCGTTGTCATCCAGCAGCACGTACTGCGAGATCCAGCGGTTCAGGAAAACTTCCACGTTCTGCGCGGATGCAAAGCTGCCGATCTTGTCGCGCATCATCGCCTTCAGGTAATGCGCGACGCGCGATACCGAGAAGATGTACTGCAATTGCGCAGAGAGAACCGCATTGGCATTCGCGCTGTCGGTGCTGTATTTCTTGGGTTTCTGCACCGATTGCGCGGCGAAGAACGCGGCATAGTCGGAGTTCTTGCAATGCACGAGCGGAATAAAACCGAGGTCGCTCAGTTCTTTTTCGCGGCGGTCCGTAATGGCGATTTCGGTCGGGCACTTCAGCGCGATTTCGCCGTCGTCGGTCTTGAACGTGTGCGTCGGCAGATCTTCGACAAGACCGCCGCCTTCCACGCCGCGAATGGCGGCGCACCAGCCGAAGTCGTCGAATGCGGCCGTGAGACGTGCGGCGAATGCCCATGCCGCGTTACACCACAGGTACTTGCTGTGATCCGTGCCGTCCACGTCCTCGACGAAATTGAAGCCTTCCGCGGTGGCGCCGTCTTTCGGATTGAACGGCAAGCGGCCGAGAAAACGCGGCAGCGTGAGGCCGACGTAGCGCGAGTCTTCCGAGTCGCGGAACGACTTCCATTTTGCGTATTCGACGGTATCGAATACCTTGCCGAGATCGCGCGGCTTGCCGAGATCGGCAAACGTTTCAAGGCCGAGCAATTCAGGCGACGCCGATGCGATAAACGGCGCATGCGCGGCTGCCGCAACATGCGACATCTGCTCGATGAAGTACACGTCTTCCGGCTGACGCGTGACTTCGAAGTCGCCGATGATCGCGCCGAACGGCGAGCCGCCGAACGTGCCGAACTCTTCTTCGTAAATCTTCTTGAAGAGCGCGCTCTGGTCGAATTCGATCGCGGTCTTGAAGTCGCGCACGAGGTCGCGCTTGGGCGCATGCAGCGCCTTGATCTTGACCGTCGAACCGGTGTTGCTCTCCTTGCACAGATAGTCGAGCCCGCGCCACGTGCTTTCCATGCGCTGAAATTCCGGCGCGTGCATCACCGCGCTCAATTGCGCGGAAATCAGCCGGTCGAGTTCGGCAACGCGCGCGTCGATCGTGGCCGACAGATTGTCGGAGACCACCACCGTGCCGTCGAGCACCTCGCGCACGAGTTCGCCGATCAGGTCTTTCGCGCGCGCATGCTCGGAATCGGACTTCGCCACGCGGCTTTTCTCGACGATCTCGTCGAGCAGCGTGGATTCCGTACCGCTTTGCGCGGTAGCGAGTTGGGCTGCCGCCGTTTGCTGGTTCATCTCACACCCCGTGCTTATTCGCCTTGCTTGTCTTGATCCGGCGCGCCGCCGTCCCGGTTCGCCGCATTGCTCTGGTCTTTCGCCAGCGTCTGCAACTGCTGCGTGTTGTTCAATACTTCGGACAGCAGATCTTCGAGCTTGTCGTTGCCGGCCAGCTTGTTGCGCAGATCGGCGAGCTTCGAACGCGCTTCGAGCAGACGCCGCAGCGGGTCGATTTGCGCAACCACTTCGTCCGGACTGAAATCGGCCATCGACTTGAAGCGCAGATCGACTGCGAATTTGCCGCCGGCTTCGCTCAGGCGGTTCTCGACCTGAAACGCCGCGCGCGGCTCGATCGCCTTCATCACGTCGTCGAAATTATCGCGGTCGATACTGACGAACTTGCGATCGCGCAGCTTCGGCTGCTCGACTTCGGACTGCCCCGCCAGATCGGCCACCACGCCGACGACGAACGGCAGCTCCTTCACTTCGATCGCATCGCCGCGCTCCACCTCATAGGTGAGCTGCACGCGGGGCGGCCGCACTTTCTGCAAGCGTTTCTGTATGCTTTCTTTCTTCGCCATCGTCGGCTCCCGAATGCTGATGGTGAGGCGTGAAGATCAGCGCAGCGCGCTGAACGGATCTGACGCGCCGCCGCTTTGCGCGGCCTTGGCGGGCGCTGCGGGCGCCGCAGGTGCGGGAGTGGGAGCGGCAGGAGCAGCCGGCGTGGCGGCAGGGGCCGCGGCGCCGGTGGTTGCTTCCGGCGCTTCCACGGCCTTGCTCTTCGTGACGCGGCGAATCACGCGCTTTTTCTTCTGAGCCTGCTTGTCGTTCGGGTCGGGCGGGAACAGCGTTGCCTCGCCGAGCGTGTCGCGCAACTGCTTGGCGAGCGCCTGCGCGTCCGACTTCGCATCGCCTGCGAGCGACGCGTCCTGACGCAACTCACCCAGCGATTGCGTGGCGACGCGCAGGCCCGCGACGGCCAGCACGCTCTTTGCCTGACGATCGGTCTGGTCGCGCTGCAACGCTTCTTGCGCGGCGACGATAGCCTGCCCGTAATGACCTTGTGCGAACTGGATCTGCGCAATGCGCGACCACGGTTCTTCGCGCGTCGGATCGGATTTTGAAAGCTGCTGATAAAGCGCGATAGCGCGATCCTGATCGCCGCCTTTCGCCACTGTATCCGCGTCCGCGAGTTGCTTATTAAAAGCCTCCGGTGTGGTTGCCGCGTTGTTGCCCTGTGTCGCGCAACCGGCCATCACGCCGCAAGCCAACACTACCCCAGATAGTTTTACTAACAGACGGTCATTCATCGTTTTTCACCGACGTGCGATTTTTTAATTCAAGGAGAAACCGGAGTTTTGCTTTGCTTCAAGTGCGCGGGTATAGTACAGGCCAAATTTCGATAATTCAACTTTCATGTGAAGAAGCATTGCACGAAAAAAATACGCGTGGATCTTTAAAACCACACGAGCAGAAATTGTTTCCTGGCGCAATAGTAGCAGCTCGCGCTCCGGCAAAAATTTCCACTAGCGGACCGAAAGATGCGCTCGGCATGGGCATTACATGCGCGTTGCATCGAGCGGCAGTAGAGCGGCAGTAAACGGCAGAAAGCGGCATTAGTTGCTGAAATCGCGCCGGAATGATTTCGTTATTGATGTTTAGACGGGGGACGGCGGCAGCCGGTCGATGTATATGAATTCGCGTCTTGTTCGCCATGCATCGCTATTGATTACTCACGCCGCCTTATGCGCCCTTCTGGGCGGTTGCGCCGCGGGCGTGACGGTGCTCGGAGCCGCTGCCAACGCGGCTTTGCAGGCAAGCGGCCTCGGTAAGCCGGAACTGCCGGACGCGCAGAAACCGCCGCGCAATGTCGCGCTCACGTTATATGCGGCGCCCAATCTGAATGCCGCAAATGACAAACGGCCTTTGGCGCTGGTCGTGCGTCTTTACGCTTTGAAAGATCCGACTTCATTCCAGCAGGCGCCATTCGACGCATTTACCGATGTCGGCAAGGAAAAGACCACTCTCGGCGGCGATCTGCTCAGCGTGCGCGAAGTGACGCTAATCCCCGGCCAACGTTACGTTGTTACCGAAAAGGTGTCGCGTGAAGCGCAGGCATTGGGTATCGTCGCGCTATTCCGCGATCCCGCCATGCAGCGTTGGAAATTCGCCTTCGACCCGGCGAAGTCGGAGAAATCCGGCATAATGGTCGGCCTGCATAACTGTGCAATGACCGTGACCAACG
This sequence comes from Paraburkholderia sp. RL17-368-BIF-A, assembly GCF_046054045.1. Lineage (NCBI taxonomy): Bacteria > Pseudomonadati > Pseudomonadota > Betaproteobacteria > Burkholderiales > Burkholderiaceae > Paraburkholderia > Paraburkholderia sp. RL17-368-BIF-A. The sequence goes on along the minus strand of NZ_JARESN010000010.1, from coordinate 110,442 downwards.
GCACAGTGATCCCGCCGGAACAGGGATTGCCCGCACAGCCGCTGAATATGCTTTCTTCGGTCAGCTGCGGTTAAAGATGCCGGACCATTGCGATTTAACATTTTCTAGAGAATTAACAATGCGACGCCCGAATCGGGTTATTCCGGGCGCGCCGCACGCTGAACCCATATAACAGGTTTGACATGAGTTATTCCGCAAAAGTGCTCTGGGGAGAAGGCCTGTTTCTGAGGCCGCAGCATTTTCAGCGTCAGGACGCCTATCACGAGGCGCGCCTCTTCGAGTCGATCCAGGCCATCCAGCCGTACAACTGGGGCGTGCGCTCCGCGCGCTTCGACCGCGACGCGCTCAGCAGCAACGTGCTGCGCGTGAGCGAACTGTCGCTGGTGTTTCCCGACGGCGCGCTCTACTCCGCGCCGCAAGCGGACGACCTGCCGCCGCCCATCGCGCTGGACACGTTGCCCGACGGCATCAACGAATTCACGTTCTATCTCGCGCTGCATCCGCTGCGCGAGACAGGCGCCAACTATTCGCAGGACAGCAGCGCGGGCTTCGTCGCGCGCTACGTGAGCGAGCAGACGCCCGTCGCCGATCATTTCACCGACGCCGCCGAAGCCGACATCACGTTCCTCAAGACTAGCGTCAAGTTGATCGCGCATAGCGAGCCGCGCGATCAATTGCTGTCGGTGCCGCTCGTGCGCGTGCGCCGCACGGCGACGTCGGGCTTCGAGATCGACGACAGCTTCGTGCCGCCGTGTCTCGCCATCGACGCGTCGCCGGTTCTGCATCAGCGGCTGCGCCAATTGATCGACGCGTTGCAGGCGAAGGTCAACGCGCTCTATGGTTTTCACCGCGAGCCGACCAAGAACATCATCGAGTTCCGTTCGGGCGACATCGCGTCGTTCTGGCTGCTGCACACGGCGAGCGCGGCGTTCGCTTCGCTTGCGCATCTGTATCAGCATTCGGCGCTGCATCCCGAGCGGCTCTTTCAGGAACTGCTGCGCCTGGCCGGCCAGTTGATGACGTTCTCGAAGGGCTATGCGCTATCCGATCTGCCGGCCTATCGTCACGACGATCCGGGCCCCGGCTTCGCGCGGCTCGACACGATCCTGCGCGATCTGCTCGAAACGGTGATCTCCACGCGCTACTTCGCGATCGCGCTCGAAGAAGTGCGTCCGTCGTTTCATGCGGGCCGGCTCGATTCCGGCAAGATCGACGACAAGACGATGTTCTACATTGCCGTGTCCGCCGACATGCCGACGGCCGAGCTCGTCGAAGCGGTGCCGGCACGCTTCAAGGTCGGCGCTCCCGACGACGTGGACAAGCTCGTGCTCTCGGCCATGCCGGGCGTGCGGCTCGTCTACACGCCGCAAGTGCCGCCCGCCATTCCCGTGCGACCCGGCGCGTGCTACTTCTCGTTCGAGCCGCGCGGCGGACTGTACGAACGCATGCTGCAGGCGCAATCGGCAATGATCTATGCGCCGTCGGGCATCAACGATCTTCAACTTGAACTGATCGCGGTCACATCATGAGCTACGCGCCTTCACTCTTTGGCGGCAGCACGCCTGCCGCGACGCCCGCTCCGGCGGCCGAGCCGAGCTATCAGGTCCGCTCGCTGCTCGACCTGCTGTACGACGGCTTCTTCATGCTGTTTCTTTTGAAGAACGGCCGCGAGCCGGGCGACGCGCATGAGTTTAGTCAACGCATTCAGCAGTTTCTCGGCGACTTTGAGCGTGGCGCGAAGAAGCTGAACGCATCGGCGGAAGATGTGTACGCATCGAAGTTTGCGTTCTGTGCGGCGATCGACGAGTCGGTGCTGTCGTCCAGCTTCAGCATCCGCACCGAATGGGAACGGCGGCCGCTGCAACTGGTGCTGTTCGGCGAGCAGCTCGCGGGCGAGAAGTTCTTCCAGTATCTCGAGGAATGCCGGGCGCAAGGCGCAGCGCGGCTGCAATCGCTGGAAGTGTTCCATATGTGCCTGCTGCTCGGTTTCCAGGGCAAGTATCTGCTCGAAGGACCGGAGAAGCTCGCGTATCTGACGGCACGCATCGGCGATGAAATCGCGCATATGAAGGGCAAGCGCGCACCGTTCGCGCCGCATTGGCCACTGCCCGATCAGGTCGCGCATCGTCTGAAGCGTGAAGTGCCGTTGTGGTCGATCGGCGCGGTTTTCGCGCTGGTTGGGTTGCTTGCGTATCTCGGCTTGAATACCTATCTGCGGGATCAGACGTTGCGCACGTTGGCGCCGTATTCGCAGGTGGTCAAGCTCGGGCCGCAATCGGCCACGCTGACAATTTCGCTGCCGTAACGCGGCAACGCGATAACGCGACGCGTCGCGTCGCGTCGCGTCGCTGGACAAAAAAATGGCCTGCATCGCGCAGGCCATTTTTCATTGCGCTAAAGAAGCCGGCAATGACAATTGCCGGCCGCTCGCATGTGCTTGACTTACTGCGACTCCTCCGCCCAAACAGCATTCTCACGCGCCATCAGCGCCGTCGACGCAGCCGGCCCGAACGTGCCCGCCGTATAGTTGCGCGGCCGCTCGCCCGACTTCGCCCATCCTTCGAGAATCGGCTCGGCCCAGGCCCATGCGGCTTCGAGTTCGTCGCGGCGCATGAAGTGCGTGAGGCGTCCGCGGATCACGTCGATCAGCAAACGCTCGTAGGCTTCCGCGCGGCGCTCGCTGAACGCCTGCTGCAAATCGAGGTTCAGATTCACCGGCAGCATATGCATGCCGCTGCCCGGTTCCTTCGCGAGCACCTGAAGCTGGATCGACTCTTCCGGTTGCAACTGGATCACGAGACGGTTGCCGTAGTTGCGCCCGCCGCTCGGAATGATGGAGAACGGCAAGTCGGAGAATTCGATGACGATCTCCGACACCTTCTTCTGCATGCGTTTGCCGGTGCGCAGGAAAAACGGCACGTTGGCCCAGCGCCAGTTGTTGATATGCGCGCGCAACGCGACGAAGGTCTCGGCGCGGCTGCCGGCCGGCACATTCTCTTCCTGGAGGTAGCCCTTCACCGCCTCGCCGTCGACCGCGCCGGCCGTGTACTGGCCGCGCACGGTATCGCGGGCGATGTCCTCGGGCGTCATGGGCCGCAGCGAGCGCAACACCTTGAGCTTTTCGTCGCGGACCGCATCGGGATCGAGCGACACGGGCGGCTCCATTGCAACGATGCACAGCAGTTGCAGCAGGTGGTTCTGCACCATGTCGCGCAGCGCGCCGGTCTTGTCGTAGAAGCCGGCGCGGCTGCCCACGCCGACCGTTTCCGCGACCGTGATCTGCACGCGCTTGATGTACGGCGCCTGCCACAGCGGCCCGAAAATCGGATTGCCGAAGCGCAGCACCATCAGGTTCTGCACCGTTTCCTTGCCGAGATAATGGTCGATCCGGTAGATCTGCGCTTCGTTGAAATGCTTGCCGACCGCCGTGTTGATCTCCTGCGCGGACGCGAGATCGTGACCGAGCGGCTTTTCGAGCACGACACGCGACTGGTCGTCCACGAGTTCCGCCGCCGAGAGGTTCTCGCAAATGTTCATGAAGAGATCCGGCGACGTCGCCAGATAAAAGACGCGGCGCACACCGTCGCGCGATGCTTCCCTCAGGCGCAGATAGTCGTCGGCCGAATCGACGTCCATGCGCACGTATTCGAACAGCGCGAGGAATTTGTCCCACGCGGCGGCATCGAACGCTTTCTTTTCGATGAAGGGCTTGGCCTTCTGCTCCATGAACTCGGCGATGTATTCCTCGCGCGACCAGGGTTTGCGCCCGATCGTGAGAATGCGCGTCTCGGGCGGCAAATTGCAATGCAGATGCGCCATGTACAGCGCGGGCAGCAGCTTGCGAAACGACAGGTCGCCGGTGCCGCCGAAGATGATCATGTCGAGCGGAAGCTCGGGAGTCGCAGAAGCGTGTTGAGTCGTCATAGCGCGGTCGCAGCGTGGTGAGAAGGAAGGCGTCGTCGGATGCCGAAGAACCAGCGACAACCGCTGGCCCTGGGCAAAGGCGGAAGAAGCCGATGCTGGGCCTGACGGCACCCATCGGCAGGTTTTTCCGGCAAACGCCTATGGTGCAACGTTTTGCGATTGTTTGCACGGCAACATGCGCCGCACGTTGGCGCAATATGCCAACGCGGGCGGCAAGGCGCTGTTTTTAAGGCGTTTTTCTGGCGCGAGCCTCTCGCTGTCGCTCGCTTATCCGCGCGACCACGCCTCGCGCGCGACGCGGCAGGCCGCCAGATCCCACGCCGCACAGCCGACGCTTTTGAAAACGATCGGTGTTTGGGCAGGCGCCCGAGCAGACGTGTCCAGCACCGAAGCAATGCCGCGCACGCTGGCCCAATCCACGCCGGCCTGGATGAAATCGCCGGCCTCGTGTTTCGCGCCCGCCTCGTCGTCGACGAAAAGCGCGCTGCCCGCAATGGTGCGCGCGCCGATTTCCACCATCTCGGGCGTGAACGCGCCGACGCCGATCACGAGCCGCCCCGCGCGCGCCGCCTCGTCGTAAACCGGCTGACGGCTCGTGGTCAGCGCAATCACCGTGTCGATCGATTCCGGCAGCGGCGCGTCGGGCTGCGCAAGCGGCTGCAACTCCGACACCTTGCCGCGATGCGCGGCGCAAAACGCCTCGGCGCGCGCCGGCGCACTGCCCTTCACCCAGACGCGCGCCTCGGGATAGAGCTCGCCGATCGCTTGCAGATGATTGAGCGCCTGCGTGCCCGTGCCGATCAGCAGAAACTCGCGCGGCCTGGCCGCGGCAAAGGTGGCGACACCGAGCATCGACATGGCCGCGGTGCGGCGGCCGGTCACCGTCGGGCCGTCGAGGATGAAAAGCGTCTCGCCGGTGTCGGCGTCGAATGCCATCACCTGGCCGTGGATGGTCGGCAAGCCGCGCGGCCCGTTGCGCGGGCACACGTTGACCAGCTTGTGGATCGCGAGGTCCGGCGCGGTCGCGGGCATCGACAGCAGAACGCCGCCTTCGTTGAGCGGCACGACGAGGCGCTCGGGACTCGCTATGCGCCGCTGCGCGTAGTCGATGCTGGCGCGCTTTAACGCGTCGACGAGCGCGGCATACGGTGTGAGCCGCGCGGTCGCGTCGGCGTCGAAGATCTGCGTGGTCGGACGGGTCATGGGCGGGTAGGTGGTCGCAGTCGGAATAACCGATTCTACGACGCGGGACGGCGTGCGCAGCGCATCACGGCATGCCGCGCCGATGCGCGAGGCGCTTCCCCGCGCGTCGCGCATGCTCATTCGCTCGAAGCGGATTTATTGCGCCGCGGTCGACTTCCCGTCGCTGTCGCCGGACTTCTTGCCGCCTTTGAACATCGCGCGGCAAGGCGGACTCAGTTCGTCGACGTGCTGCTTCATGCACGCCGTGATCTTCGCCTTGTTCGGAATTTCGGACGCGCAAAAGTGCATGGCGTCGCCGCGGCAGGCCTTGGCCTGTTCATCGTGGGTGGCGGCATGCGCCGCGCCGACGGTGCTGAGTGCGACAAGGCTCGCGGCGAGCAGGGCTTGAGTTTTCTTCATGTCGGGTCCTGTATCGCAGATGTCGATACGGACGGTCGAGCAGAAAACGGGCCTGATCGGCAGCGGCTTGCCGCCGCTCAGCGCCCCGGCCAACTGAGCGTCATCCCGCGTCCGGCGTAGAACCGCGTCATCGTCGCGAACGGCAGATAGACGTCCGCCTGCTGCGGCCCGATGCCCGAAGGATTGTGAAACCACACGCCGCCGGCATCGCGTCCGTGCAGCAAAACGAGGTGCCCGCCCTGGCGCTGGTTCGGCTCGTCGGGATAGCGGATCTCCGGGCTCACCGACACGATGGCGAGCGTGCGCGCATCGAGACGCGCGGCGATTTCCTCAATGGACGCCTGCGGCAACACGTCGACGCGTACGCCGAACGCCTCCTGCACCCATGCCGCAAACGGACGATAGATCAGGCCGTCGACGCCGCCGTCATCCCGCATGCGATATACGCCGTGCCGCAACGCTTCGTCGAGCAGCGCGGCGCGCGGCGCGTGTTCGATACGCCAATAATCGAGCGCCGATTCGAGGCACGTCAGCCCGCAAAGGCGCTTCGCCCAGAAACGGTAGCGCTGCGGGTCCGTGAAGCCGCTCGTCTGCCAGCCGGGATCGTCGCAAGGATCGGCTGCCCGCTCGACGATAGCGCGCACCCAGTCGGGGCTGCCCCACTGCGTGTAATACGGAACTCCGGCGTGACGCAAAGTCGGTTCGTTCATGCTGACGTGATCGGACAAATGCGGGCGGAGAAAGTCGGCAGGCGCGCTCATAGCATGCTGCGAGGCCGCTGCATCGTGCCGTCGAAGAAACGCTGCAAACGGAACGCGGACAGGTCGAGCGACGGCTGCCCGCCGTCGTTGATCTCCGCGAGCAGCTTGCCGACGATCGGGCCCATCGCGAAACCGTGCCCGCAAAAGCCGGTGGCAATGGTCAGACCGCTGACTTGCGGCGGCGCGTCGATGACCGGAATGCCGTCGGGCAGCACATCGATCAGGCCGGCCCACGACTCGACCACCTGCGCGTCCTTCAACGCGGGAAAGAGCGCGCGCAGCTTCGCCAGCGCGCGCGGCGCGTGGCTTGTGTTCGGCTGCGGATGCGGATCGCGCGGATGCAGCACGCGCTCGCCGGGCGGCACGGCGCCCGGCAGACGCTGACGCAAGTCGCGCAGACACGCGCCGTTCAGATGAAAGCTGAACTTCTCGCGCTGACTCCTGAGCTCCGGCAGAAACCATTTGAGCGCACGAAAATGGCCGAGCGTCATGTCGACGTCGACCTGCATGTCGTCGGCGAGATTGATCGCCCCGTTCGCGCGCTGCCGCACGCCGAGCCCGTGGCCCCAGAAAGTCGACGCGCTCACATGCGGCAACGGATTCGTGCGCATGCAGGTGCCGCGCACCGCCTGCTGCGGCAGTTCGAGGCCCAGCGTCTTCAGCAGACGCCAACTGCTCGCGCCCGCGGCGCAAATGAAACGCGGCGTGTGGACCGTCCCGCGCTCGGTCACCACGCCTGCAATCGCACCGGCCGCGAGTTCCACGCCCAGTACGCCGCAGCCTTCGAAAAAAAGCGCGCCGGCTTGCGCGGCCCGCGCCGCGAAAGCGGCGGCGGCGCGGCGCGGCTCGGCCTGACCGTCGCTCGGCGTGTAGAGGCCGCCGAGCGCCGGGCCTTGCATGCCGGTCACCACCGCGTCGATCTGCTTGCGATCGAGCGTGCGCGTGTCGAGCCCGTGCTGCCGCGCCACGTCCATCCATTGCTGGAACGAGGTCCAGTCGTCCTCGTCGGTGGCGACATAGAGGCAACCGCCCTGACGCCACTCCAGATCGAAATCCAGTTCGCGCTCGAGGCTGGTCCACAGCGGAATGCCCGCCATCATCAGCGGAACTTCCGCCGATTCGCGGCCCTGCTGGCGCACGAAACCCCACGCTCGCGACGACTGCTGACCGGCAATGCGCGACTTGTCGAGCACGACCACCGACAGCCCGCGCCGCGTCAGATAGTAGGCCGCCGCGCAACCCATGATGCCGGCGCCGGCGATCACCACGTCGGCGTCGTGCGGAAACGGTTGGTCGGCGGAGGTGAAGCCGGCGTGCAGCGGATAGGTTGTCGTCATCGGGCAAGGAGGTTTTAAGCGCGGACATCATCTTCGCAGGACAGGCGGTTGCCTGCAACGCCGACCTGCGCAAAGCGCTGGAAAGCCCGTCCGCATTGAGTTTGGCGGACGGACGACGGAGCGGGAAAATTATCTGCCAGACGAATAAATGGCAAATATCCGTGTGGCAGATATTTTGCACGCGTATTCGTCTCGCGAATATTTGCCAAATATCCGCGAGACGAATAAAATGCATTTATTCGCCAAACGGATATTTGACATGCTGCATCTCATTGCCACCCCGAATCAGATCGCCCAGTTGCTTGCCGCGAGCAGACGGCAGGCAGGTCTCACTCAGGCGGAAGCCGCCGCGCGGGTCGGCGTGAGCCAAAGCCGCATTTCCACCTGGGAAACCGACGCAGCCGCGCTGACCGTGGCTCAACTGCTCGCGCTATGCGGCGCCTACGGGCTGCAGTTACAAATGCGCGACAAGAACAAGCCGGAGTTTGAGCCGGCGCCGTTGATCGAGTGGTGAGCATGACCCGCCCTACACATTCGCGCGCACTTTCCGTTTGGGCAAACGGCGAGCGCGTCGGCGTCTGGCGGATTCCGGCGCGCGGTCCAATGGAATTTTCCTACGACGCAGCGTGGATCGCCTCGCCTGCCGGCAGGCCGTTGTCGCTCTCGCTGCCTTTCGCGCCCGGCAACCTGGCGCACAAAGGGCCGCGCGTCCTCAATTACTTCGACAACCTGCTGCCCGACAGCGAGGTCATCAGAAAGCGCATCGCGCAGCGCTATCAGACCGAGACGCTCGACGCCTTCGATCTGCTGCAAGCCATCGGCCGCGATTGCGTGGGCGCGGTGCAGTTGCTGCCCGAAGACGACGTGCCGGAGCACGTCGACCGGATCGAAGGTACGCCGCTCTCGGAGGCCGAAATCGAGACCATGCTGACGCGCACGGTGAGCGCGCCCACGCTCGGCGCAGCGGACCAAAGCGACGACGATTTCCGCATCTCCCTCGCCGGCGCGCAGGAAAAAACCGCGCTGCTGTGGCACGAAGGACAATGGAAGCGGCCGCACGGCGCGACGCCCACCACGCATATCTTCAAGCTGCCGCTCGGACTCGTCGGCAACAAGCTGGCCGATCTCAGCACCTCGGTCGAGAACGAATGGCTGTGCCTGCGCATCCTGCGCGCCTACGGTTTGCCGGTCGCGAACACGGAAGTCGTGACGTTCGGCAAACAGCGCGTGCTGAGCGTCGAGCGCTTCGACCGGCAACTGCATTCGAGCGGGCAATGGCTGTTGCGCCTGCCGCAAGAGGATTTTTGCCAGGTGTACGGCGTGCCGTCGCATCGCAAGTATGAAAATGAAGGCGGTCCCGGCGTGCTCGACCTCGCGCGCGTTTTGCAGCAGTCGGTTGCGGCCGCGCAGGACATCGAAACGCTGCTCGCCAGCCAGATTCTCTTCTGGATGCTCGCCGCGCCGGACGGCCACGCGAAGAACTTCAGCATTCGCCTGCTTGCGGGCGGCCAATACCGGCTGACGCCGCTTTACGACGTCATGTCGATCTGGCCCGTCGAAGGCAGCGGGCCGAACCAGTGGTCGTGGTTCAAGGCGCGCCTTGCGATGGGCATGTGGTCGCGCAGCAAGCACGACGCGTTTCGCGACGTGCAGCGGCGCCACTTCAACACGATGGCGCTCAAATGCTCGTACGGCGCGAGCGCCGAACCGCTGATCGAGCGCCTCATCGAACAGACGCCGAACGTGATCGACCAGGTCTCGGCGGATTTGCCGGAACGGTTTCCGGCCAGGGTTGCCGAGCGGATCTTCAAAGGACTGAGGAACTCGGCGGCCAAACTCGCCAAGATGCCGGCGAACTGACCGCGTTCGCAAGAGCCCTGGGTGGATATGGCCCGGTTTCATCGGTAAAATGGGGTTATGCAAAGCGCATAACACAAAAAGCCGACCGCGATGTTTTTTGCGGTACATTTGCTGTCCCCCGCGTAGCTGCGTCGCGCCGTGTCCATGATGCATGGCCGCGTTACGCCTGCCGTATCGCCCACCACAGCCCTTTAAGACGGCGGATTCTCACGCAGTATGACCAACGAAACACACTCACCTGACTCCATCGCAGTCGCAGAGCGCGTGCGCGAGTTGATGAGCCGGCACGGAATCGGCAAGCGACAGCAAACCACAGAACTTTGCCGCATCCTCGATCTGAGCTTTTCGCAAGGGCACCGCAAGCTGCGCGGCAATAGCCCGTGGACGCTGTCGCAAATCAAGAAGGTCGCCGAGGTGTACGGCGAGCCCGCCGCGCAGCTCTTCGGCGCGCAGTCGCTCGACCCCGGCATGGTCGGCGCGATCGCGCAGGAAGCCGTGTTCTGCATCGGCGCGATCGAATTGCCGTGCACCGCCTGGGTGGGCGCGGCGCTGGAACCCGGCAGCCGCCCGGACTTCGTCGCCTACTCGAAGCTCGGCCAGTGGCGCGTCGCGCGGCACGACGGCGCGCTCTATCAAAGCGCGTACGAAGTCCACAAGATCGAGATCTATCCGCGCCGCGCCGAGACCGACAAGCCGACCATCGCCGTGGTCGACGACGATCACGCGAGCGCCGACAATCTGCGCGATTACCTCGAGCGCAGCGGCTTTGCCGCCGTGGCGATCTACGGACTCGCGGCCTTTGCCGAGCAACTGCAAACGCAGGTGTTCGACGGCATCGTGATCGACTGGCTGTTCGGTTCGCAAACCTCGGCGGCCGCGATTCGCGCGGTGCGGGCGTCGGAAAATCCTGACGCGCCGATCTTCGTTCTGACAGGCGAATTGCTGACCGGCAAGGCGAGCGAGTCGGAGATCAGCCAGGTGATCCGCAATTACGACGTCGCCTGCTATGAAAAGCCCGCGCGGATGGCGATTCTCGTCGCCGATCTGTCGAAACGGCTGAATCGGCCCTGAGGCAGTAGTCCTGCGCCTGGGCTTGTGCCCAGGCTTGTGGGCGGCGCCTCACGCGGTATGCCGCGAAGCCAGCGCGCGCTGCAATGCGTTGCGCAGATCGCCGTAATGTACTGGCTTTAATAACGCTTCAAAGAACGGCTGCGCGCCGCTTCTCTCTTCCTCCTGTTGTTCGCCGGGCTCCGGCGCATAAGCGCTGACCACGATCACCGGCACGCCTGACGACGGCCCGCCGCGCGCGGCGAGATCCGCGAGTAGCGCGTAGCCGTCGCGCCCCGGCATATGCAGGTCGAGCAGCACGACATCGCAGCGGCGCGCGTCGAGCCACGCGAGCGCATCGTCGGCGTTGGCGACGGCGTGCGCGTCGTAGCCCATGTGCGCGACCATCTCGCTGAGCGACTCGCGAATCAGCCGGTTGTCGTCGACGATCAGCACGCCTGGCCGCGCGTCGCCCGGCTCCGTTTGCGCCGCGGCGTCGCGCGAAGGCGCGGGCGCGACCGGCGTGACCGGAATCGTCACGGTGAAAGTCGTGCCCTCGCCCACCACGCTCGCGACTTCGACGGTGCCGCCAAAGAGCCGCACGAGTCCTTGCACGATAGTCAGGCCCATGCCCGCGCCTTCGAAGCGGCGCGTACGCGAGCCGTCCAGTTGCGTGAACTCCTCGAAAATCAGCGGGATTTGCGCCTGGGGAACGCCCGGCCCCGTGTCGCTGACCACGAAGCTCAATAGCGCCGGCCGCTGCATCAGCTTCACGCGCACCGTGCCGGTTTCCGTATAGCGGATCGCGTTGGTCACCAGGTTGTTGACGATCTGGCGAATGCGGTGCGGGTCGGAATCGACGAGACCCGTCACGCCGCTTGCCTCGCTTTCGAGCTTGAGGCCGCGCGAGGCCGCGGACATCGCATGTTCGTCGACGATCGACGCCAGCAACTCGCGCGGCTCGAAATGCTCGTGACGCAGTTCGAGCTTGCCGGCGCCGAGCCGTGCGTAATCGGTCAGGTCCTTCATCTGCGCTTCGAGATGCCGCGCCGCGGTTTCGAGCCGCTGAATCACCTTGCGGTCGGCTTCGGAGTGATAGTTGAAGCCGAGCAATTCGATCGACGACACGATCGCATGCAACGGCGTGCGCAGCTCGTGACTGATCATGCCGAGAAACGCGTCTTTCGCGAGACTCGCCTCGCGCGCCGCGCGGCTCGCCTGGTGCTCGGCCTGAAGCGCCGCGTGCTGCTGATGCATGAGACGCGTGCGGCGCCGGCCGTTGACCACGAGCAGCAACGTGGCCGCCGCGGACAGCAGCAGCAGGATCATGCCGCCGGCAAACAGCAGCCGCCGCTTGTCGATGAAGTCGCGGTTCATCGCTTCGCGGTCGGCGACATCGGCGAAACGGCGGCTCAGCGCGAGATCGTTGACCTCGTTCCAGTGCTGGCGCAATTGCGCGACGATGCGGTTGACGCCGCCCCGATCGGTCGGCAGCGCGGCGACGTCAGGCGCGAGACCGGCGAGCATGCGGTCGAGCGCGTGGATTTCATCCAGTTGCCGCTGCACCAGCGCGACCTGCGTGGTGAGCCGGCGCGTCGAGCCTTCCATCACATGCAACTTGGATTGCAGCAACTGATAGCGCAACGTGAGCCGCGGGTAATCGTCGTCGACGCCGGCCTGATACAACAGCAACTGGTTCTCGAAGCGCGCGTAGGCGATCTGCAACTGCGCCGCGTCCCAGTAGAAGCCGTCGTAAGAGCCCGTCAGCGACTCGGTCGTGTCGGGATTGAGCAGGTTCGCGTAGAGCAGATAGCCGATCGCGCCGGCGGGCGCCGCAAGCGCGGTGAGCCAGATCAGCACATAAAAAAACCGGCGCCCAGGACGGCGCTTTATTTGACGATGAGTGCCTTGATCTGCCATACGAATTTCGAATCGCCCGAGGCGCCCGTGAGTTCATCGGGGAACGCATCGCGCGGGTAGATGAGAAACAGCGGACCGAAGTCGCTGATTTTTAGACGCCGGCCGTTGATGCTGTACGCCAATACAACGCCGTAGCGGTCGCAATCGGATACGGGCACCGTGTACGTATAGTCGTCGAGTGTGTGAATCTCGATCTGCGTGCCGTACGCGCCGACCGTCTTCAGAATATCCGCCAGCAGCGGTCCTGTGAAGCTCGAACGCGGCGTCCATGTGGTCGAGGTGGTGATCGAACGAGCCGGCAGCGCCAGCAATTGAGCCTCGTCGAAGTGATAGGAACGGTGCGCGGCGTCGTTGGTCTTGCCGATTTTTCCCGTGACGTCGAGCGCGAGCGCCGTCGCGTCCGTCTGCGCCTGCACGCTCCACGCGGTCAGCGCGAGGATCAACCCCATTGCCCAGCGCACGCTCGCAGGCGCGCCGAATCCTCGTTGCACTGTTGCTGTCGCTTTGGTCATTTCTTTTTATCCGTAGCTGTTCTTTTGCGGCGCCGCCGCTCTCGCGGAACGCAGCGCCCCGGCTTGCCGTAACGCGCATCACCCCGACGCGCGATTGCCGAACGGCATGCATAATATGTCAAAATTCTTTGCAGGAAAAAACGAAGGCTCGCTAAAGCGCCCTTCGCTAGCGCGTCGCGCCGCTGGGCGGCCGCCTTCTCACTCGCGTTAAGCGACTCAACGAGCGTTATGAACAAGCCGGTTTTGCCCCTCACGTACGAGCAACTCGATCACTGGATTGAATCGCTGCAACCCGCGTTGCTCGCCGAAGGTTTTGCGATGGCAATCGGCATTCTGCGCGGCGGTGCGCCGCTCGCGCTGATGGTTTCGCATTCGGCCGGCGCGCCGGTTGCGTTTCTGCGCTACGACCGCGCGTCGCGCAAGGTTGCGTGGGACTCGACGCTGCCGATTCCGCCCGCCGGCTCGAAGGTGCTGCTGTGCGAGGACATTGCGGGACGCGGTTTTACGCTCGTCGATTGCATCGCGTTCCTCGAGCAGCATGGCCTTGTGGTAAGGACGCTGACCGGCGCGGTCGACGACCTGAGCCGCACGCAGCCCGACTACGCGATCGACGCACGCGGCTACTTCGCGCTATTTCCGTGGGAGCGCCAGGCCTACACGCAGCGTTATCGCGACGACTGGGCGCGCGTTGAAGCCGGCGAAGCGCCCGCGATGGCGGACGACCATCACTACGCAACCTACGCAATCGATCTCGACGGCATTCTGCTTCCCGACGTGCCGCTCGCGCGCTACGACGAAGACCTCGCTGCCGCGCTGCTCGAACGCGACGCGCTGCTGCCCTTCGAGGTGCTGCCTGGCATCGACCTGCAACGCGTTCGCACGATCATCACCGGCCGGCCGGAAACGGACCGCGCGCGTACCGAGGCCTGGCTCGAGCGGCATGGCTTCGACCATATGCAACTGGTGATGCGCGTGCCCGGCACGCACGACGAAAGCCCGGCCGGCGCGGCCGCGCATAAGGCGTCGGCGGCGCTTGCGGGCGGCGTCACGCACTTTGTGGAAAGCGATCCGGTGCAGGCCTTGCTGATCGCGCAACAAGCGCCGCTGTTGCGCGTGATCTGGTGGGACGCGCACACGCGCAGCGGCATGCTGGTCGCCGCGCGCGCGTGGCCCGCGCTTGCCCATGAACTCGCGCAATAGCTAGTGCGCGCGTCAGGCTTCGCGCGTCTCCCGTTCCTTGCCGTCCTTCGCGTCACGCAGATGCAGATGCCGCGCGGCACGCTGCGACGCGACGATGATCAGCTTCATCGTTGCGCGCGTCGCGCCGACAAACAGCTTGCGCGCGATACGCTCATCGAATGTATCGAAGTCGACCTCAGTAAGGATCACGCACGGCGCCGCCTGGCCCTTGAAGCGATAGATCGACTCGAACAGAACGTCGCCGTCACGATATTCCGGATTCCCAAACAAATCGTACTTGCCCGTGAAGCTGCGCAGCCGATGCGGGCCGAGATGATCCTGCGCGGTCATCGCGGAGCCCTCGCGTCCGCGAAACGACAGCACTGCGATGTCCTGCTTGCGAAAGCCGAGCGACAGCGCCTGCGTGATGGCGCGCTTGGTCGCCTCAATGGCGCCCTCCGCCGCGTTCGCTTCGTCATAGACGGACAGGGAGATGTCGGAGCCGTCGAACGGACTGCCTGACGCCAGCGCCGCCGCGCTCGACACCGAGCCGCCGACCACCTCGCGCACGTAATCGAGAATGTCGCGCGGGCTGCGGTAGTTGGTGGTTTCCTTCAGCGTCGTCCAGCCGGGCAAGGCGACCGGTTCGCGCATGTACAGGTTCTGCAGCGGATCTTCGAGCCACCACCACGCGCCGCCGGGGCTCAGCAGACGTTCTAGCGCAGCGACCCACGGCTCCTGAAAGTCCTGCCCTTCGTCGACGATCAGCACGTCGAATTGCCAGCGCGCGTCGATTGGAGTTTCGGCGAACATCGCTTCGAGCTGATCGAACACCTGGCCCGATTGAAAATCGGGCTGACGGCCCGCATCGCGCGCGATCCAGTCGCACAGTTGATGATAGTTCGCGACCTTCGCCTCGGGCGGCGCGACGCGCGCGATGTGATCGGCGAGCGGCCGGTTGAAGCACACATACAAAGGACGTTGGCCGCGCGCGACGGCGTCTTTCATCACCTGCACCGCGAGTTGCGTCTTGCCTGAGCCGGCCGTGCCGATCACGCGCAGCCGGAACGGCGAGAACTCGAGCCGCCGCGCCCACGTTGCAAGGCCGCCTGCGAGCCGCGTGACGAGCGTGCCCGCCTGACCGACGAGCGCGCTTGCGTCGGGCGTGAGCGCGAGTTCATCGGCGAGAAAGTGATGGATTTTCGACGCGCACGGCAGGCGCGGCTCGTCGGCGGGCAGCGCTTCACGAATCACTGCGGCGAGGCGATCGCGCCGGGTTGCGTCGACGATCCGCGCCGGATTCACGCCCGCAATCGCCGCGTCCTTCACGATATGGTCCGGGCAATACAGCAGTTCCTCGATGAAATAGGTGCCCGCGCCGAATGCCGCGGTAAAGCGCCGGTGCAAGCCTTCGATGGTATGCGCGAGCGCGATCGCCACGTTGCGCTCGGTTTGCAGATAGACCTTGACGAGCCCCTTCGGCGTTTCGCGCAGAAAGCCGGTTTTCTGCTCGACGATCATCACGCGTCCGGCGGGACTGACGATCACGAAGTCGGCCTCGCCGAACACCGAGAAGTTCTGGTTCAGACGCGTCCAGTGCACGCCGTGATAGACGGTGTAGTTTTCAGGCAGCGCCTTTTCGAGCAGCGCAAGGGTTTCGCGTTCGCGCGCCGCCGCGCCGGTGGCGGCGAGGCTCTTCCAGTCGTCGGGGACAATGCGGGCCATGCGGTGCCTCGTCGTTTTGCGGTGCGCTCATTGTACGCAACGCATCATGCCGTGCGCGGCGCGCTCGCATGCAAAGCATGCGCATCGTGTATCGTTACTGGTTGAACGCCGCGCGAGGCGCGGCTTGCCAACTGTCGACAAAAAAGGATGACCGGATGATTACGATCTGGGGACGCGCGAATTCAGTCAACGTGCAAAAAGTCTTGTGGTGCTGCGATGAACTGGTGCTGCCGTACGAGCGCATCGACGCGGGCCTGCAGTTCGGGCGCAACAACGAACCCGCCTACCTTTCGATGAACCCGACCGGCAAGATTCCCACGCTGGTCGACGACGACTTCGTGCTGTGGGAATCGAACTCGATCTTGCGCTATCTGGTGCTGCAATACGGCGCGGCGAGCCCGCTTTATCCTGACGAGCCGAAATTGCGCGCGAGCATCGACCGCTGGCTGGACTGGTCGCTGTCCACGCTGCAACCGGCGGAGCGGCCGGTATTCTGGGCGCTTGTGCGCACGCCGCCGGAACAGCGCGACGCCGCGAAGCTCGCCGACGACGTGCGCAACGTCACCGCGCTGTGGCACCTGCTGGACACGCATCTGCAAGGACGCTTTTTCCTCGAGAGCGACAAGTTCACGCTGGCCGACATCGTGATCGGCGCGTACGCGAAGCGGTGGTTCGGGCTCGATGGCGTCGAGCGTCCGCCGCTGCCCAATCTCGAGCGGTGGTATTCGCGCATCGCGACGCGTTCGGGCTTCAAGAAATACGTCGACTTTCCGTTGACGTGAGTTTCGACCGCGTTGCCTCGGCCAGGTGGGAACGTCCAGGGCCGGACGGCGATGCTATTTGCGCCCCGGCAGCAATAGCGCGTTGGCCTTTATAATCGACGCATGAAGAACGCCAAGCCCGCCGCGAACGCCGCCCATTCCGCCAGTCCCGCGAAAACGGAGAAGCCCGCCGCTTCCGCCGACGCGCATGCTCATACGCACGCGCCGGCGCATACGCATGGCGAGTCACCCGAAGCGGCGCTCGCCCTTGCCGAGGAATATTGTCGCGAACGCGGGGAAAAGCTCACGCCGCTTCGCCGCAAAGTGCTCGAATTGCTGCTCAATTCGGGCCGCGCGACTAAAGCGTATTCGCTGCTCGACGAAATGCGCCAGATTCATCCGGGCTCGGCGCCGCCCACGGTTTATCGCGCGCTGGACTTTTTGCTCTCGGCGGGACTCGTGCATCGCATCGAGTCCATCAACGCATTCACGGTCTGCCACGACCTGACGCAATGCCAGCACGGCATTCTTGTGGTCTGCCAGCAATGCGGCAACGTGACGGAACTGCATCAGCCGAAACTGCGCCAGGCGCTCATCGAGCAGATCGAAGACGCGGGTTACCGCGTCGCCAGCGACGAAATCGAATTGAAGGGATTCTGTTCCGCCTGCCAGGCCGCAGAGGCCGCCGCAGCGGTTTCTTCAAAGGCGGGAGCAACGGCGCCCGTCGCCGCGAAATAACGGCGGTTTGACTGTAACGGCGGCGCAAAGCGGTATCGGCTTCGTGCCGCATTTCGCGGCGTTTGGAGCGCCGCCGGCCAGGGCGGCGTGTTAATTCACCTACTCAACGCGCCGCACGCGCGCCAATCGCATCGTGCAGCAGCGTCACCAGATCTTCCGGCAACGCAGGTTTCGTCATGAAATGCTGGAAACCCTCGCCGATACTTCGCAGACGGTAAGCGTCATCCGTATGGCCGGTCAAGGCAACCGCCACCGACGGCGCATGATCTCCGCGAATCTCGTGATCACGCAGACGCTGGATCAGGTAGAAGCCGTCCATGGCGGGAAGTTCGAGGTCGCATACAACCGCGTCGGGCAGCAGCCTGACGGCCGCTTCGACGCCCTCTTCGGCATCCGCCACTGCAACGACGTTTGCCCCTTCCGCTTCGAGTAGCAGGGTCAGCGACTCCCGGCTGTCCGGGTCGTCTTCTACGAGCACGATCGTGGCCTGATCGAGTCTCAATGCTCCGTTCATCTTCTGTTGTTGCTCTAAAAATCCGGTTAGGCCGTCAGGCTTGGCCAACGTGTCGCCCTGCTGACTATGCTGGTTTTGCTGCTTGCCGCCGTTTTGTGCGGCCGCGATGTTGCTGTTCATGGTTCCGACTCGATTTCACGTGCCGAGTTGCAGGAAAGCGCACGATTGTAAACAAGGGTCCCTGCAACGCGCGCACCATAACGCGCCAAAATTGCACGCCAATGAAAAAACGGCTCCCGGAGTCCTTGCGAGGACAACCGGTGCCGGCACCCGATTCCCGCGACAGCGCGTGCGATGCTCCGCACGTAGCTCGCCGCCGCGGCTTCTTTTCGTCTTTCCGCAGATTTTTGTGCGACGCCCGCAGCCCCGTTGCGCAGCGTTCGCGTTCATCCCATCGGTAGCACGTTATGTGCCGCGCATCGGTGCAACGTAACGTGCGCGAACCGGTTGCGCGTTATGGTTTTTAACCAGCTCACTGAGCTTTCTTCGGACCAATTCCCTGGGTGAGCAGCGCGACCGCGTGGCGCGCGATTTCGTCACCGCCGACCTGGCGGCGCTTCGGATCGTTGCGCCACAGCTTCGACGTGGCGAGCGGCAGGACCGTCAGCCCGAGCAATGTGACGAACATCAACGACGGTTCAAGCGCCGCATTGAGAAGCCCCTCTTTCTGCCATCGTTCGATGGCGGCAAGCGACATCTTCTGGTTCACGTCGCCGAAACGCTCGTGCATGCGCTGCCGCAACAAACCGCTATCGCTGATGACTTCGCGCACCCATAACGACGGAAACCACGGATGCTCCACCGCCCCCCGCACCATCCGCTGCGCAAGCTGCGTGATGGCCGCGACGGGATCGTCGGCATGCTCCTGGAATGGCACGCCGAGACCCGCGCGCAACGGTCCGATACGTTCGTCGATCAGCACGTCGAGCAACTGCTCGCGCGTCTTGAAGTAGTAATGCATCATCGCCGGCGTGAAACCGGCCTCGCGGGCAATCTCGCCGAGCGTCGTATCGACGATGCCCTGGCGCGCGAACAGCTCGAGCGCCGCGTCGAGCAGACGGTCGCGCTGCTGTGCTCCGCGCGCCGCGCCCGAAGGCCGGCCAGGCCGTCGCGCGGCAACGTCTTGCGGCGCGGCTGCCGACGCGGCCGTCGCTGCCTTTGCCGCAGCACCGCGCGTAGCACCGCCCGCGGGGCCCGCACCGCGCGTCGCGCTCTTGCGCACCCTGGCCGCGCCCGCGCTACTCGCGCCCGCCTTCCCACCGCTCATCTTCTTGCCCACCGACGAAGTCCTTTTCATTGCTGTCGTGTTTGACGCGCGACCGGATGTCGCATATATTAATTTCTGCATTAATTAATTTCAATACGCCCCCATGCAAGAGTCCACTATCACACAACCCGAGCGCGTGCTGAACGCTGAGCCGCACGCCGGTTCGCGGCAAGACAGGCAGGCGGAAAATCAGGCGGACGCGCATGCCGCCGGCCATCCGCCGATTCGCCTGCTGTTCCCGGCGCTGCTGCTCGTCATGCTGCTGGCGGCGCTCGACCAGACCATCGTGTCGACGGCGTTGCCGACCATCGTCGGCGAATTGGGCGGGCTCAATAATCTGTCGTGGGTCGTGACGGCTTATCTGCTCAGCTCGACTATCGTCGTGCCGCTCTACGGCAAGCTCGGCGATCTGTTCGGCCGCAAGATCGTGCTGCAAACCGCCATCGGACTCTTTCTCGTGGGCTCCGCGTTGTGCGGCATCGCGCAGGACATGACGCAGCTCATCGTGTTGCGCGCGTTGCAAGGACTCGGCGGCGGCGGCCTGCTCGTCGTGACGATGGCCGCTATCGCAGATGTGATTCCGCCGGCCGAGCGCGGCCGCTATCAAGGCGTGTTCGGCGGCGTGTTCGGTCTTGCAACTGTGGTCGGGCCGTTGCTCGGCGGCTTTCTCGTCGAACACCTCACATGGCGCTGGATTTTCTACATCAACCTGCCGCTCGGCATTGTCGCGCTCGCGGTGATCGGCGCAGTGTTCAAGCCGCACGTGCGCCACGTCAAGCACACCATCGACTACATGGGCGCCGCGTTTCTCGCGGGCGCGCTGACCTGCATCATCCTGTTCAC
This sequence comes from Paraburkholderia sp. RL17-368-BIF-A, assembly GCF_046054045.1. NCBI lineage: Bacteria > Pseudomonadati > Pseudomonadota > Betaproteobacteria > Burkholderiales > Burkholderiaceae > Paraburkholderia > Paraburkholderia sp. RL17-368-BIF-A. Next base: position 90,452 of record NZ_JARESN010000010.1, on the reverse strand, counting down.
GAGCGAGGGCGGCACGACGTTGCCGTGGTCGTCGCCGGAACTCTGGTTCACGCTGGGAATGGGGCTCGTCGCGATCTGGGGTTTCATCCACGAGGAGCGCACCGCCGTCGAGCCGATCATGCCGCTCGAACTGTTCAGGCAGCGCACGTTCGTCGTGAGCAGTCTGATCGGTTTTATCGTCGGCGTGTCGATGTTCGGCGCCGTCACGTTCCTGCCGCTTTATCTGCAAGTGGTGAAGAACTCCACGCCGACAGAAGCCGGCATGCAAATGCTGCCGATGATGGGCGGCCTCTTCGTCATGTCGATGGTGACTGGCCGCACGATCAGCAAAATTGGCCGTTATCGCATGTTCCCGATTGCCGGCACGCTGCTGGTCTCAGTCGCGATGTTGCTGCTCGCGCGCTTGCAGATCGACACGCCGATTCATGTGATGTATCTCGACATGGGCATTCTCGGTTGCGGTCTCGGCATGGTGATGCAGGTGCTGATTCTCGCCGTGCAAAACACGGTCGAATTCAGGCATGTGGGCGTGGCCACATCGGGCGCGACGTTGTTTCGTTCGATCGGCGGCTCGGTCGGAGTCGCCGCGTTCGGCGCAGTGTTTTCGAACGGCCTTGCCGCGCGGCTCGAGAAGCTGATCCCACCGGACACCCAATTGCCTCACGCACTCGGACCCGCGGCGATTCACCAGTTGCCCGACGCATTGCGCGCCGACTATCTGCAGGCATTCGCAGGCGCGCTGCATATGGTGTATCTGTCAGCGGCGTGCGTGGTGCTGCTTGCGTTCGCATGCGCGTGGCTGCTGAAAGATCATCCGCTGCGCAAGCAGTAAGTAATCGCATTGCGCTTCTTCTCTGTCGGTCGCTTAATGCCAACGTTAGTTGCAAGCGCCCGAAATTCATCTTCGAGCGGCGCGCCAATAGCATAAAAAAAGCGGCGCGCGCTCGTCTTCCTCACATGCACGATCATTCGTCCTACCTGGTAATGTGCGGTAGCGCACATAACATAGGGTCGATCGTCCATTGACGCGCGTCTCGAAACGCCACATATTGAAAACGACGGCATGCAACGTTCTCTTCGTGCATGCCCGGACTCTCTGGCGCATGTAGATCGTGGTTTCCGCGGACGCCAACCCCGCCTCAAACGCGATCGGGAGCATGCCGTAACGGCATTGTTTTCCACAGGTGGAGCCATAGCATGTCCACTCAAACCTTAGCTGGCCATCAATTTCCGACGCCCTGCAACCGATGTGGCGGCGCCCTCTACCGGCAACTCGAACACTGCCCGTATTGCGGCGCTTTTCATCCGCTCGATGACGACGCGTCTACCCGCAGCGCGTTGCATGAAAGCAGGCCGAAAACGCTGAATACACTGAACATGTCGACGTTGCACGACAGCTTCACCGTGCCGACATTCAGCGAGCCCGACTTCCCTGGCGGCGCACTACATGCCGGATTGAATTTCGCGCCCGTGGCCAGTCTTCAAACGGCGCCTTCACCGCTCGTCGCGCCGGATACTTCGTTGCTGCCCGTCACCGAAACCGGCGAGGTGGTGCAGCGCGCCGGTCTGGGTGTGCGGCACGTGGTGGTGGCGAGCGTGGCCGTTGTCGCCGCGGGCCTGGCGTATGTCGGCTATGCGCTATTGAGCGAGAGCCGCGACCTGCATGGCAACGGCGACCAGGCTTTGGAATCCGCGCAGGATGCGAGGACAGCGACGGGCACCATCGCACGATACTCGCCGGATCAGGCGGCCAACACGGGTGTTGGCGCCGTGCCTGGCAAACCGATCAGCGCCGGCGCCATACGAAGCACCACGCAGGCGTTGCCGGCCGCCGTGCCGATCGCGATACCTTCAACGAAACCGGCCACGCCGCAATTCCGCGATGCCGGCCAGGCGTTGCAGGCAGCGCGGACCGCATTCGCCGCCAACGATCTCAGCGCGGCGCAAGCCGCTCTCGCCGCGGTGCAATTGCTGCAACCGGACAGCAGCGAGGCGCAGACTCTCGCCGCGCGATTGAAGCCGTTGACGGCGCGCCGCGACGCCGCGTTGCTCGCCGCGCAAATGTGCGCCGATCAGCAGTCGTGGCCCTGCGCGCGCGAGCATTCAGACGAGGCGCTCGCGCTGGACAGCGGCAGCGACGCCGCGAAAACGATCCTCGAGCGCGTGATCCGCGAAACGGGCTGGGCGCCGCTCAACTCGCAGACAACGTCCAGTGCAAAAACCGTCCGTCAGACTACCAACTAATCAAACAGATATTTCGGATGCCGAATCGAACGGACGAGGTTGTGCCAACTGACCGATAGGTGCGAACCATGCTACATAAACTTTTGACGGGATGGCTCGGAGCGGCGTTGCTCCTCGCATCTTCGCTGATCAGTGCCGAACCCGCGCACTACAAGATCGTTACCGGCCCGGAACGGGGCACGTATATCCAGATCGGTCAGGACCTGTCCAAATGGGTCGCGCAACCCGTCGGCATCGACCTCGCCGTGGTCGCGTCCAAGGGCTCGGCCGAGAACGTGCAGCGCATGCGCTATGAACCAGGGGTCAAGCTCGCGCTCGTGCAGTCCGACGTGTATCAGGCGTACATCGACATGGCCAACTCCGGCAATCCCGATGCCGGTACCGCGATTCGTCCGCTGCGTCTCATCATGCCGCTTTATGACGAAGAGATAAACGTCGTGGTGCGCGCGGATTCGCCGCTCAAAACGCTAAGCGACATCAAGGACAAAACCATCAGCGTCGGCCTGCTCGGCAGCGGCACCGCGCAGTCGGCGACCACCCTGTATCGCCTGATGTTCGGCCAGGCGATTCCCGAACAGAACGTCCAGCATCTGAGCAACGAGGACGCGCTCGCCGCGTTGATCGTGAAAAAAGTGGACGTCGCCATCATCGTCGTCGGGCAGCCCGCGAAACTGTTCAACGACATGAACCCGGAACTGTTGCAGCAAATCCGTCTGCTAAAGGCCGATTCCGCCGCGCCGGAAACGACCCGCGCGAAGCAGACCTATTTCCCGGCGACGATCCGCGCAACCAGCTATCCGAACTGGCTGAAGGAAGACGTCCCGACGCTGACGGTCAAGGCTTTCCTCGTCACTTACGACTACGGCTTGCGCGATACCGTCGGCAACCTGAATCACTTTGCCGACTCGCTGTGCGCGAACTTCGATAACCTGCAGGAACACGGGCATCCGAAGTGGAAGCAGGTGAAGCTCGAGTTGCCGACGCTCGTACGCGGCTGGAAGTATTACCCGCCGGTCGAGAAGCATCTGCGTGCGTGCCTCGCCAACAGAACCGCGAGCGTCAACGCGGCGGCCGCCGCCGCGCAGGTCGCGCAAAAACCGCGCAGCACGTGTACGAACCAGGAGCGGTTGCTTTTGCTGTGCAAATGAATTGAATGGCGGGCGGGCAAACACGCATCCTCATGCACCGTCACGCCCGCTCGCGCACACCGCGCGTGGCCGCGCTTTCCATCGCCCGCTGCAAGGTTTCATACACTTTCGGCCGATTGCATTGCGATACGTTAAAGCGCAAATAGCCGCCAGCCGACTGCGAGACGCTAAACACATTGCCCGGCGCGAACACGACATTGGCGCCTAACGCATGACGCGCGACGTCGGCGGCGTCGAGCGAATCGGGCAGACGCGCCCAGACGAACATGCCCGCGCGCGGCCGCGTCCACACATCGAGGCCGGCGTAGCCGAGGCGGCGCATGGTCTCGCCCATCGCGTCCGCGAGCTTCGCGCGCATCGACTCGAGATGACGCCGGTACGTCCCATCCACCAGCAATCGATGCACGACGCTCGCCGTAAGCTGCCCGTTGCCGAACGTCGTGGCGAGCTTCAGGTCGATCAGCGGCTCGATCCACTCGCCGCGCGCAGCGATATAACCGCAGCGCGCCGCCGCCGAAAGCGTTTTCGAAAAGCTGCCGATCGACACGACGCGCGTGAGCCCGTCGAAGGCCGCGAGACGCGGCGCGGCTTCGTCTTCGAAGTCGGCGAAGATATCGTCCTCCACCACGATCAGATCGTGCTCGCCCGCGAGCTTGAGCAGCCGATGCGCGATCGCCGGCGCGAGCGTGGCGCCGGTCGGGTTATGAATCGCGGAATTGGTCACATAAAGCCGCGGACGGTGCGTAATCAGCGCCCTCTCGAAGGCCGCGAGATCCGGCCCGGACGGCGTGTAAGGCACGCCGACGATACGCGCGCGATGCGCCCGCAGCAGCGCCTGAAAGTTGAAATAGCACGGGTCGTCGATCAACACCGTGTCGCCCGGTTCGAGCAGAAAGCGGCACACGAGGTCGAGCGCATGCGTGCCGCCGTCGGTCAGCACGATCTGCTCGGGCGGCGCGTCGACGCCGTGCTGCGCGAGCCGCCACGCGAGTTGCTGACGCAACGCGGGCAGACCGTACGGATTCGCGTAATCGGCGAGCGGCGACTGCGGATCGCGCGCTATCGCTCGCAACGCGCGGCGCACGCCGTCCTCGGGCAGCCACGACGCCGGCATCCAGCCGCAACCCGGCTTGAGCACCTTTGAATCCGATTGCAACGACTGCCGCGTGAGCCACAGCGGATCGACCTCGCGATCGAGACGCGGCCCGAGATCGGCGAGCGCGAGCGGCGGCGCGTGGCCCGACACGAAAAATCCCGAGCCGCGCCGCGCGACGATCACGCCTTCGGCAACGAGCCGGTCATAGGCCTCGACCACCGTCGACTTCGACACGCCGAGCGCGTCCGTCATCACGCGGATCGACGGCACGCGTGCGCCTGGCATCAGCGAGCGGCTGGCAATGCGTTCACGCAGATTGTCCATGACGATGCCAACCCGCGTGCCTTGCGGCTTTTCGCCGTTGGCGTTCTGTCCACTATCGCCCATCTGTACTGCTCCTTCGTCGGTACAGTTTGCGTGAATTGTACTGATCCGTAGCTTAACGTTTTCATGCCGGGAGCGGATGCTATAGGCTTCATTTCATTGCGCACGGACTTTTCGAATGGACAAGACGACGAACGGCTGGCTGAGCGGGTTCATAGGCGTGGTGATCTTCAGCGGCTCGCTGCCGGCCACCCGCATTGCCGTGCAAGGGCTCGACCCTGTGTTTCTGACGGTCGCGCGCGCAACCATTGCAGGCACGCTCGGTCTCGCGCTGCTGCTCCTCTTTCGCGAGGCGCGTCCCGCGCGCCGCGACGTGATTCCGCTCGTGGTCGTCGCCCTCGGCGTCGTGGTCGGCTTTCCGCTCTTGACCGCGCTCGCGCTGCGCCACGTCAGCTCGGCGCATGCAATCGTATTCGTCGGGTTGCTGCCGCTTGCCACCGCGATCTTCGGCGTGCTGCGCGGCGGCGAGCGTCCGCAAGCGGCGTTCTGGCTGTTTTCCGCGCTCGGCAGCGGCGCAGTGGTCGCGTTCGCGATGCGCCACGGCATCGACGCGTCTCCGGTAGGCGATGCGCTGATGCTCGCGGCGATCGTCGCGTGCGGGCTCGGTTATGCGGAAGGCGCGCGGCTATCGCGGCACCTCGGCGGCTGGCAGGTCATTTCGTGGGCGCTGGTGCTGTCGCTTCCGCTGATGCTTCCGCTTGCTTGGTGGACCCGGCCCGCGTCGTTCGAGGGCGTCAGCCATGCGGCGCTGTGGGGCCTCGCGTACGTGTCGCTGTTCAGCATGCTGATCGGCTTCGTGTTCTGGTATCGCGGCCTCGCGCTTGGCGGCATCGCGGGAGTCGGCCAACTGCAATTGCTGCAGCCGTTCTTCGGACTGCTGCTCGCGGGGCTTCTGCTGCATGAACAGGTGCCGCCCTCGATGATCGCCGTGACCGTCGCGGTGGTCGCGTGCGTGGCCGGCGCGCGGCGCTTTTCGAAGGCGCCGCCTGCACGGCGCACGGCGTGAGCCGCGCGGTGTTCGCGTACTACGATTTTTGAACGGCTTTGAATTTGGCGGCGCGGCGGGCATAGTAAAACGTATCGTCGGAAGAACCGGCACGACAGACCGTAAGCGCTATGCAAGGCCGCTCCTGGAATACGTTATGAGTACAACCCTCCCCGCCTCCGCTTCGGCATCGACCGCCGCATCGAGCGCCCCATTGATCCGCGACGCGACAGAAGCCGATCTGCCCGCGATCCAGGCCATTTACGCGCACCACGTATTGACCGGCGTCGCGTCGTTCGAGGAAGTCCCGCCTTCCGTCGACGAACTGCGCACGCGTCTCGCGTCCGTGCGCAACCACGGCTTGCCGTACATGGTCGCCGAGATCGACGGCGAAGTCGCGGGCTATTGCTACGCGACGCCGTACCGCCCGCGCGCCGCGTATCGCAACACCATCGAAGATTCGATCTACGTGAGCGACGCCTATCGCGGACGCGGCCTCGGCCGCGTGCTGCTGAAAGCGCTGATCGAACGATGCGAAGCCGGACCGTGGCGCCAGATGGTCGCCGTCATCGCGGACGGCGGCAGCGGCGGCTCGCTGTCGCTGCATCAGCAACTGGGTTTTGAGCTGATCGGCACGTTGAAGGCAGTCGGTTTCAAACATGGCCGCTGGCTCGACAGCACGTTGATGCAAAGGACGTTGGGCGCGGGCGCCACGACGCCACCCGATCAGCAAACGTAGCCGGTTCGCCTTCCGCGCAGCGCGGTAAAATCGCGGGCATGCCAAAACCGCCTCCGTCACCCGCGCCCGACGCCTCGCAACAGCCCGCCAACATGCCCGCGAGTGCCGCGCCGCGCAACGAATACACCGTCGACGAACTCGCGCGCGTGAGCGACACGACCGTGCGCAACGTGCGCGCGTATCAGGACCGCGGGCTTCTCGCGCCGCCTGAGAAGCGCGGCCGGGTCGGCGTGTACGACGACACGCATGTGTCGCGTTTGAAGCTCATCAATCATCTGCTCGCGCGCGGCTACACGCTCGCGAACATCCAGGATCTGATCAAGGCCGTCGACGAAGGACACGATCTTCGCTCGATTCTCGGCCTCGAAACCGCGATCGGCGGACGCTGGTCGCGCGAGCATCCGCGGAAATATTCGTTGATCGAGTTGCTGCAGATGTTCGGCGACAAGGCTTCGCCGGCGGCGCTTGCCAAGGCGGTCGATCTCGGCCTGCTCGAACGCGACGGCCTCTCGTTCGTGTCGGCGAGTCCCACTGCGTTCGCAGCCGGCGCGACGCTCGCGAAAGAAGGTATTCCGCTCGCCGATCTGCTCGAGGCCGTCGGCGCCGTGCGTCCGCATTTCAGCGTGGTCGCGAAGGCGCTGGTGGATCTGGTCGTGCGTCAACTTGACCGCTACGATCCCGACGCGCTTCCGCCGCCCGCCGACGTGCCCGCGCTCGTCGACGCAATCTGGCGCGTGCGGCCGCTCGCGATGGTGCTCGTCGAAAGCGAGATGAATCGTGCGCTGGAAGAAGCGTCCGGCGATTATCTCGGCGATCGCGTCGCCGCGATCATGGCGAAGAAACTCGGCGAATCCGGCGCGAAGCCGAGCATCGCGCGCCCGACGGGCACAAAGAAAACGCGCAAACAGTAAGTCAGCCGATGCGCGAGCTTCGCGCCGCAATGACCATCGCGTCATTGCGCCACCGCCGTTTCACCGCTTCCTAGAGTCGCGCGTCTAGCCGCCCTCTTGCATCGTCCGTCTCCACATCCTATCGTTACATCACTCAATGTAACAGTTATGAGCGTAAAAGGGAGACGACGGGATGAACGCACGAATGCCCCACGACGCCGCGGCGGACCACCCGTCCGCGCCTGCCGAGACCGACATCGCCATTATCGGGACGGGTTTCGCGGGCCTCGGCATGGCGATCCGCTTGCGGCAATCGGGCTTGACCGATTTTCTCGTCGCCGAAAAAGCCGATTCGGTCGGCGGCACATGGCGCGACAACCACTACCCCGGCTGTGCATGCGACGTGCAATCGCACGTGTACTCCTTTTCGTTCGCGCCGAATCCTCGCTGGTCGCGCATGTTCGCGCGGCAACCGGAAATCCGCGCGTACCTGGACGACTGTGTGCGGCGCTTTGGAGTCGAGCGTCATCTGCGTTTCGGCCATGAACTGACGAGCGCCATCTACGACGACACGCGCCGCCGCTGGCATCTGCGCTTTGCCAACGGACAGCAGTGGTCGGCGCGCGTGCTGATTTCGGCGATGGGCGGACTTTCGCGCGCGGCGATGCCGAACATTCCCGGCATCGAGACGTTCAAGGGCCGCGCGTTTCACTCGCAGCACTGGGACCACGGCTACCCGCTCGAAGGCAAACGCGTCGCCGTGATCGGCACGGGCGCAAGCGCGATCCAGTTCGTGCCGCAAATCGCGCCGCGCGTCGCGCATCTCGATCTGTTTCAGCGCACGCCGCCGTGGATCATGCCGAAGGCCGACCGCGCCGTGCGGCCCATCGAGCAGTGGCTTTTCAAACATCTGCCGTTCACGCAGAAGGTCATGCGCTCGGCGCTGTACTGCATGCTCGAATCGCGTGCGCTGGGGTTCGCGGTTCATCCGTCGCTGATGAAGACCGCGCAGAAAGTCGCCGAGCGGCATTTGCGCCGCCAGGTGCGCGACCCGCAATTACGCGCGACGCTCACGCCGGATTACACGATGGGCTGCAAGCGCATCCTCATTTCTAACGACTACTTCCCCGCCCTGTCGCGAGCAAATGTGTCGGTGACGACGAGCGCGATTGAGCGCATCGACGAAGACGCCGTCATCACGAGCGACGGCGTGCGTCATCCGGCCGACTGCCTGATCTTCGGCACGGGCTTTCAGGTTGCCGATCCGTTTGCCCGAGGCGTGGTGCGCGGACGCGGCGGCGTCGACATCGTCGATACATGGAGAGACGGCGCGCATGCGTACCTGGGTACGACATTGCCTGGCTATCCGAATTTTTTCATGATCGTGGGTCCGAACACCGGCCTCGGTCACAACTCGATGGTGTTCATGATCGAGTCGCAGGTCGAATACATTCTGCGTGCGTTGAAGGCGATGCAGAACGAAGGCGCAGCGGCGATCGAGGTGCGTCCGCACGTGGAGCGCGCGTACAACGAACAGATTCAGCAGCAGCTCGGCCGCGCGATCTGGTCGACGGGCGGCTGCAAGAGCTGGTATCTGGACCCGAGAACCGGGAAGAACACGACCCTGTGGCCCGGCTTCGCATACAAATTCCGCAAAGCCACCAGCACGTTCAGCATGGCCGATTACTTCGCCTATTCGCCCGCGTCTCAGAGCGTCAACGTGAACGTGAGCGCACATGCCGCTGCAACGCAAAGCGCGCATGTGCAAGGCACGGCATCGGCATCGGCGGAAGCGACGTGAAATAGCAATAACGACAACGCACCTTCAGAGAGGACAGGAGATAAAACCAATGAAGCACTTCACCGACAAGGTCGCCGCGATCACCGGCGCGGGTTCGGGCATGGGCCGCTCGCTTGCGATTCGCCTCGCGCGCGAAGGTTGCCATCTCGCCCTCGCCGACCGCAACGCGACGAGCCTCGAGGAGACCGCTCGACTCGCACAGGCCGCAGCACCGCATATCGTGGGCGCGCCGCTTCTCATCACGACGGCCGTATTCGATGTGTCGGATCGCAACGCGATGTTCGCGTGGGCGGCGCAAACGGCTGCTGAGCATGGGCGCGTCAATCTGGTGTTCAACAACGCGGGCGTCGCGCTGTCGAGCACCATTGAAGGAATGGAGTACGCGGATCTCGAATGGATCGTCGGCATCAACTTCTGGGGTGTCGTGCACGGCACGAAGGCGTTTCTGCCTTATTTAAAGACTTCGGGCGAAGGTCACATCGTCAATACGTCGAGCGTGTTCGGTCTCTTTTCGCAACCCGGCATGAGCGGCTACAACGCGACCAAGTTCGCGGTGCGTGGCTTCACCGAAGCGCTGCGCCAGGAACTCGACCTGATGAAATGCGGCGTGTCGGCGACGTGTGTGCATCCGGGCGGCATCCGCACCGGCATTGCGCAGTCGAGCCGCATTGCGCCGAATATGATCGGCTTCATGGTGGAAAACGAACAGCAAGGCAAGGACGACTTCGAGAAGTTCTTTATCACCACCGCCGACGAAGCCGCGCGCGTGATTCTGGACGGCGTGCGCAGGAACAAGCGGCGTGTGCTGATCGGCCGCGATGCGCGAGCCGCCGACTGGCTCGCGCGCACGCTGCCCGCCGCCTATCAGGCACTCGTCGTGCTGCAAACGCGGCGCATGAAGCGCATCGCGGAGAAACGCACACGGCGCGCGGCGCAGCTCGCCGGCAGGCGCGCATGATGAAGCGCGCCGCGCGGGAATCGCAAAGCGTCATGAGGAATCACGAGGAATCACACGAATTCAAGGAGAAAAGGCCATGATGCCCGTTCGCCGCGACTTGCGCTTCAATCTTCCGCCCGAGCGTGCCTGCGATTGGCATGCACAAGGCTCGCACGTCACGCACTTCTTCAACGCCCTTTCGCTGCTGTTTCCGGCTGGCGAGCGCTTTTTCATGGACAGCGTGCGCCACTATCGCGACGACATCGACGACCCAGTGCTGAAAAAGCAGGTGCTCGGCTTTATCGGCCAGGAAGCCATGCATACGCGCGAGCATGTCGAGTACAACGACCTGTTGCAACAGGCCGGCCTGCCCGCGCATAAACTCGACAAGCGACTGTGGGCGATCCTCAACTTCGGCCGCAAGGTGCTGCCGCATTCGTATCAGTTGGCCGTCACCGTTTGCCTCGAGCATTACACGGCGATGCTTGCGGGTTTGCTGCTCGAGGACGCGACGCGCATCGACGGATCTGTTCAAGGCTACGCGCAGATGTGGACGTGGCATGCGCTCGAAGAGACCGAACACAAATCCGTTTCCTACGACGTATGGAACGCAGTGCTCAAGCCCGGCCTCGGCCGCTATCTGTTGCGCACGGGCGTCATGCTCGCCACGGCGATCACGTTCTGGCTGATCGTGTTCGACTACCACGTGCGTCTGATCATCGCCGATCGAAAACGCGGCGGTCATGTGAGCGGCATGTGGCGCGTGCTGAAGTATCTTTATGGGCCACGTCATGGCGTTTTTCCGCGGATTGCCGGCGAATGGCTGAGTTTTTTCCGGCCGGGTTTTCATCCGTGGGACCACGATAATCGCGCGCAGCTTGCGCGCATCGACGGCCTCGTCGCAGCAGTCGATGCCGCCAACGCAGCCGCGCCGAATACGCGCCGCTCAGCGCGCCGCGGCATGCAGGCGGCCGCGTGATACGCGACACGTTGTCGGTGGATGCCGGCGACGTGCGGCTCGCCGTCTACGTCAGCGGACCGCGAGAGGCGCCGCCCATCGTGCTCGTGCACGGCTATCCCGACTCGGCCACGGTGTGGGAACCGGTGCGCGCGCAACTCGACGCGCGCTACCGCGTCATCAGCTACGACGTGCGCGGCGCCGGCGCGTCCGGCGCACCGGCCACGCGCGGCGGCTATCGTCTCGAACAACTTGCAGCCGATCTCACGGCGGTCGTCGATGCGACCTGCGGTGCGCAGCCGTTTCACCTCGTCGGTCACGACTGGGGCTCGATTCAAAGCTGGGAAGCCGTCACCAGTCCGGAATTCAAAGGACGGATTGCGTCGTATACGTCCATCTCGGGGCCGTGCCTTGATCACGCGTCGCTGGACTTGCGCGGCGCGAACGCTGCTGACGAAAAACATAGGATGACAAAACAATTTCCGCGCGGTCGCATCCGGCAAATTCTCAGGTCCTGGTACATCTTCTTCTTTCATCTGCCGTGGCTGCCGGAACTCGTATGGCGCCTTGGCGGCGCACGCATGTGGCCGCTGTGGTTGCGCATGACCGAGCGCGTGCGGGCACCGCGCGACCCCGCGCAACTGCGCAACGCGATCAACGGCCTCGGTCTTTACCGCGCGAATTTCATCGACAAGCTGCTGCATCCGCGCGCGCGCCACGCTCACGCGCCGGTGCAGTTCATCGTGCCGCTACGCGACCGTTATGTCGGGCCGGAATTCTCGCTCGGACAGGAAGCGTGGCTTGGTCCCTATGAGCGCATCGAGATTGACGCAGGCCATTGGGTTGTATTGCGCGAGCCGCAAGTGGTCGCCGCGCACATCGAACGCTTCGTTGCGCGGCACCTGTATCGACCGGGCGGCTCGGGTACATCGTCGTTCAACGCGCCGCTCAACGCGCCCTTCAACGCTCGCGCGGCAGGCGACTGAATAGCGTCGGATAGTCGATCACGAGCCCGTCGTCATCCACTTTCATATTCGCCGTGAAATCGCGGAAAATGCCTTCATAGCGATACTCGCGATTCAGCTCGATACACGAATACGCCTGCTCGACTCGCGTGACCTGAAGATCCGGCGTCGAAATGTAGGCAACTTGCAGAGGCCGGCGCTCGCCTTGCGCGAGTTGCAACCGGCGAATCGGCAGCGTGTTGGTAAACGGCGTGGCTGCGATGTCGATGTCGACGCATCCTTCGATCGCGCTCAGCACAAGGCCGTGACCATCGCGCCAATGGCCCTCGCCGTCGCCGTGCAACTCCAGTTCTCCCGCGCCGACAATCTTCAGCCAAGCATGACGCGTGCGCCATTGCACATCGCAACGCACTGTGTAGTGCAGCCCATAGCTCTTGCCGTAGCGCTGGCCGACGACAACGCTTTCGACTTCGAAGCCGTCGTCGCGCGCATCGAAGCTCAGATGTTCGATACCGTCGCCCTCTTGCGATGCCCACCGAAGTTCACGCATTGGATCGCCTCCTCGCGATGAAAACCGCGGCACGCGCCGCGTTTCGTATCGTAGCGCGAACGTCTTACTTTCACCGATGCGCGAATCGCCGCATGATGCGAGGTGTTGCAAATAGCGACTATCAACGCGCCGGCATGCACGCAGCGGCAGCACTGCCCTATGCTCGCGTTTCACCTGTGTCCGCGACGTCGCCGCGATTCCCACGCTCATCGATCCACAACTCATGCACGCCGCCGCCACCGAAGCACACTCCGCAGCACTACGCACGCTGCTGCGCAGTCTTGGCCAGATCGTGCTGCAAGCGAACGCTTTTACGGGCGCATGTCTGCTGGCCGCCTGGCTGCTGTGGGACCCGCGTCTCGCGTGCGCGGCGCTGACCGGCGCCGTCGCGGCCAACGTGAGCGCGGTGCTGGCCGGTTATTCCGACGACGACCTGCACGCGGGACTTTACGGCTTCAACGGCGCGTTGGCCGGACTCGCCGCGTTCAGTTTCATCGCCGACAACGCGACCGCTGCCGCCGTCGCGATTCTCGCCGCAACAGGCACGGCCTGGCTGCTCGCACCGTGGTCGCGATGGCTGTGCTCGCGCGGCCTCTGCTATTTCTCGAGCCCGTGTCTGATCGTCACCTGGCTTTGGCTGCCGATGACCGCAAGCGCGCCGTCATCGTCGACGCTCGCAACGGCGCACGCGCACGCCGACCTCGCCAGCGGCCTGCTCGCCGGCCTCGCGCAAACCGCGTTTGCCGGCGGCGCACGGGCCGGCGCGCTGGTGCTGATCGGCATCGCCGTGGCATCTCCGCGCCACGCGCTCTGCGCGCTGACGGGTGCGGCGCTCGCGAGCGCCGAACATCTGCTGCTGGGCGCGACGGCAAGCTCGTTTAACGCGGGCCTGCTAGGATTCAACGGCGCGCTCACCGCATTGGCGCTGACCGAATGCGGGCTTGTATGGATGCTCGGCGGCGTGACGCTGTCGGCGCTGCTGCAAGCGGGCGCTGCGTGCGTTGGCTTGCCCGTGCTGACCGCGCCGTTCGTCGCCGCAACGTGGGGCGTGCAATGGCTGAAGCAGCGTCGCGCGCTAATGCTCTATTCGTAGGCACTCCGTTACGCACCATCAGGAGAAACATATGTCGTTCGCTCATGTACCGAAGGGCCGCGTCGCGCAATCCGGGCCACGCTCCGAAGCGGAGCAGCAGACTCGCGTCGACCTCGCCGCCGCTTACCGGCTCGTCGCGCTCAACGGCTGGGACGATCTCATCTACACGCACATCTCCGCGAGCGTGCCGAACGAGCCGGGCCACTTCCTGATCAATCCGTTCGGCCTCGCATTCGATGAAGTGCGTGCGTCGAATCTCGTGAAGATCGACGTCGACGGCAATATCGTCGGTGCAAGCGAATACACAGTGAACGTGACGGGCTTCGCGATTCATGCGGCCGTGCACGCCGCACGTGCCGACGCATTCTGCGTGATGCATCTGCACAATACGGCGGGCGTGGCCGTCTCCGCGCAGCCTGCGGGACTGCTGCCCGCGTCGCAACACGCGCTGCGTTTTTATCGCCAGCTTGCGTATCACGACTATGAAGGCCTGGCATTCACACCCGCTGAGAGCGAGCGCCTCGTCGAGCATCTCGCGGACAAGCCGGCCATGCTGCTGCGCAATCACGGCACGCTGACGGTCGGCCGCACGGTCGCCGAAGCGTACGTGCTGATGGCCACGTTGCTCAAGGCTTGCGAGATCCAGTTGCAGGCGCAGGCATGCGGCGCGCCGCTCGTCGTGCCCGACGATGCAGTGGCCACTCGCACGGCCGAGCAGCTCTACGATGGCGGCGCAATCGAAGGAATACTTGAATGGCCCGCGCTGCTGCGCAAGCTCGACCGGCTCGATCCGAGCTATCGTGATTAGCGCTTAACGGGCACGCGGCGCAGTACGCCGATCGCTTTATCAACGGAGCCATATACATTATGCCCACGTTTCATATCGAACTGTTTGAAGGCCGCTCACTCGAGCAGAAGCGCCAATTCGTCGAAGCAATCACGAAAGCGACATGCGAGTCGCTCGGCGTCGAACCGAATTCGGTGGACATTATTCTCACCGACGTGAAGCGCGAAAATTGGGCGACGGGAGGACGCTTGTGGTCCGACAGCGAGAGTTGAATTGAACCGCTGCGCGCGCGGTGCGCGCAGCGGTTTTATTGCTCAGCGACGCATGAACAAAATGCGCCGCTGTGGCGGCGTAACAACACGCCGCCGCTACTCCAGAGCCATTAGAAGCGGTGAATGATGCCCACGCCGCCTGCAACCTGGCTGCGCGACGAAGACGGCGCGCTGTTCTGACCGTCGCCGATATCGGCCGTCGCGTTGATGATGCTCACGCCGTTGTTGCCGATCGTCTTGCCGTTCGCACGTTGATACGCTTCCACCGCATACAGACCCGTACGCTTGGAGAGGCTGTAGTACTGCGACAGGTTGAACTGGTGATAGCTGGCTGCGCTCGAAATGCCATTCGATTCCGTCGCACGCGTGTAGCTATAGCCGGCTGCCAGGTCGAGTGCACCGATCGGCTTGAAGTGCACCACTGCGCCACCCGTGTTGAACGTCGCCTGATGACGGAAACCCGAGTTCACACCCGGAATGTATTGCACGTTCGAGTACGAGAACGACACGTCCCATTGCGAGCTGAACGCGTAGCCGCCGGTAACCGCGAAGCGCTGCTGAGCCTGCGCCGTGCGATAGCCGTTCGTGATGCCGGACAGACCCGGGCCGCTCGTCGCGCCGTTATTCGACGTAGTCGACTCGGGGCCCCACAGACCGCCACCAGGCGTCGAGTTGTTGATGCGCTGGAAGCCCGCTGCGATACCGAACGGACCGTTCAGGTACTGCACCGCGGCGCTCCACGTCGAGCCGGCGTTGAAGCTGCCCGGCACGCCGCCCAACGAGTACGAACCGCTCACCGTCACACCGTACATCTTCGGCGACGTGTACACGAGGGAGTTATTCGCGCGATAGATCGTATCCAGCGAATCGAGATCGCCCGGGTGTGCGCCGTAAGCGCCCGTCAGCCACGTAGTCGGGCTATACGGCGACAGCAGCGTGTAGTACGACGTGTACTGACGGCCAGCCGTCAGCGTACCGTACGTGGGGTTCGTCACGCCGATCCAGGCCTGGCGGCTGAAGCCGAGGCCGTTCACGCTCTGCGCGCCGGTTGCGCTGTTAAAGCCCTGCTCCAGCTGGAAAATGGCCTTCGTGCCGCCGCCAAGATCCTCGCTACCCTTCAGGCCGAAGCGGCTACCCGCCCAGATGCCGTTGTTCATCTTCACAACCGAGCGGCCGCCCGAATTCGAGCCGAGCGCCGCCGAGCTGCTTTGGTAGCCGATCCCTGTATCGACGATACCGTACAACGTCACGCTGCTCTGAGCGTGTGCGCCAAGGGCGAACAGGCCAAGGGCGGAGGTTGCTAGTGCCTTTTTCATTTATGCTCCTCTTTAAAAAATTGTTCTTGACTACCGGTCATTGTCTGAACCGCGCAACCGGTGAATCGGGATGTCCGGTCAGAAAACCGGGTGTCCATTAATCAGGCTCGGCAACCACGTGGAGAACATCGGGACGTACGTCACAATGTTAATGGCGCTGAAGATAGCGAGGTAATAAGGCCACGCCACCTTGGTAGTTTCCCCAATCGACACATTCCCAATCGCGCAGCCGATGAACTGCACTGAGCCGATCGGCGGATGCACGAGACCCAATGCGCAATTCAGCAGGATCATGATGCCGAACTGCACGGGGCCGACGCCGCTATGCATTGCCATCGGCAGGAACAGCGGCGTGGTGATCAGAATGTGCGCCGCCATATCGACAAACGTGCCGAGGAAGATCTGGATGATGTTGATGTACAGCAGCATCAACCAGGGAATGCTCGTTGCGCCGTCGAGCATGTGCTCGATTGCATCGGGGATCTCCAGATAAGCCATCTGGTAGCGCAGCATGTTCGATACGCCGATCAGAAGCAGCACCACGCCCGTGGTTTTCGCGGCTTTCGACAAGGCGAAAGAGAGCTTCTTCAGCGTCATCGTGCGATACACGACGACTGTCAGCACAAGCGAATAGGCGACTGCAATAGCGGCGGCTTCCGTCGCCGTAGCAATACCCTTTGCCACGCAGACCAGAATGATCGCGATGACCATCAGGCCCGGCAATGCGCCGAGGAACGTGCGCGCGACCGCGAGCCAGCCGGGGAAACGCTGCAGTCCGGTGGAACCGTCGGGACGGCGCGGATAGCCGTAGCGCACGGCTTGCCAGTACGCGGCGATCAGCACGAAGCCCATCACCCACAACACCGGCAAGAGACCCGAGAACAGCAGATCGCCGATCGACACGCCGCTCATCGGCACACCGTTCAGCGTTCCTGTAATGCCCTGCGCGGCGAACGCGTAGATGATCATGTTCGTCGACGTCGGCATCAGCGCGCCCGCCAGCGACGAATGCGTCGTGACGTTGACGGCGTATGCGGCGCTGTAGCCTTCGCGCTTCATCAACGGAATGATGACGCCGCCCATTGCCGATGTGTCCGCCGTGGGCGAACCCGAGACGCCGCCGAACAACGTGCACGCGACCACATTGGCCATGCCGAGGCCGCCGCGGAAATGACCGACGGTGGCTTGCGCAAAACGCAGGATGCGATCGGCGATGCCGCCGTGGAGCATCAGCTCGCCGGAGAAGATGAAGAACGGTACGGCGAGGAATGAAAACGCATTCATCCCCGAGACCATCGACTGCATGGCGGTGGCCGCGGGCAGTCCCTCGTACAGATACGTCAGCACGCACGAGAGTCCCAGCGCGAACGAAACAGGAACGCCGAGTACCAGAAAAACGATGAAACTGATAGAAAGGAGGGCAAGTTCCATGATTGTTCTATTTGTGTTTCTTTGCGAAAAGCGCGAGCAGGTTCTCGATTGAGAACGACGCGATGCAGACGCTGGCAATAACCGGGATCAGATAACGAAGCGCTTCCGGCAAACCCAGAATTGGAATGTGGTCATGCCGCGTGGTCTCTGCCATCTCCAGAGAGCCGAAGAAGATCGCCACGGCAAGCGCGATCAGGCACAAGTGCTGGAACACGTGCGCAATCAGTTGGCCTTTCACCGGCAGGCTCTTCACGAGCGAATCGAGCCCGATATGGCCGCCTTCGCGAACCTTGAGCGCGGCGCCGAACATCGCGATCACGATTACGAGCAATAGCGCGATGGGTTCGACGAAATCGGGCGCGTCGCTAAATACATAGCGCATCACGACACCATAGATCACCAGCAGACTCAGCGCGGCAAGGCTGACGGAGGCGATGACGGTTAGCGTGCGAAAGAGAAAATCGTTTGGGCGTTTCATGAATCTCTTGATCCCATTCTTGCCTGCCGACATCAGCGGCGACGGCATTCAGCATGCGGCATGCAGCGGGAAAGTCCGCAGCTTCCTGCAAGACTTTCCCGCTGCGTAAAACACCATGCGACTCTTACTTGATTGCCTGGATTTCGTCGACGAGCTGCTTCATTTGCGGGGTCTTTTCATACTTCGCCCACACCGGCTGCATCACCTTGACGAATGCCGCGCGATCGATCTGCGACGGTGCGACGATCTGCGCGCCGCCCTTCGTCACGGTCTTGCTCGCGTCGCTCTCGCGTGCGGTCCAGAGCTTCTGGTAGTACGGCACGGAATCAGCCGCGGCCTTCTTGATGATTTCCTGTTCTTGCGGCGAGAGCGTGTCCCAGATCTTCTTCGAGAAGACGAGAACTTCCGGCGTCATCGAGTGCTGCGTTTCCGAATAGACCGGCGCGACTTCGAAGTGCTTGGTCTCTTCGTACGACGGCAGATTGTTTTCCGCTGCATCGACGAGACCCGTCTTCAGGCCCGTATAGACTTCGGCGAACGGCATCGGCGTCGGCGTGCCGCCCATTGCCCTGATTTCGTCGACCATCAGATCGGACGGTTGCACGCGAACTTTCAGGCCCTTCATGTCGGCGGGCGTGCGAATCGGCTTCTTCGTGTAGATGGAGCGCGCGCCGCTTTCGTAGAAAGTCAGCGCGATCATGCCCTTCGCTTTGAACGCGTCGAGAATCTTCTGGCCTTCCGGGCCGTACATCACCTTGCGGAAATGGTCGATGTCGCGGAACAGGAACGGCAGCGACGGGATCATCGATTCAGGAACGATCTCGTTGAATGCCGCGCCGTTCGCGCGCGCCATGTCGAGCGCGCCGATGCGCACCTGATCGATCGTATCGTTCTCCGAACCAAGTGCGCTGTTGCCGAATACCTTCACCGAGTCCTTGCCGTCGGTTGCCTTCTTGATCTGCTCGCCCATGTACTTGACGGCCATGTTGGTCGGGTACGTGTCGCCATGCACGTCCGACACGCGGAACACGCGCGCCTGCGCCGACATGGCGCCGAAGGCCAGCACGGAGGCGGCGACGATCAACGAAACACGGGAAGAGGCAAACTTCTTATTCATCGTGACATTCCTCAAAATTAGACATCCAATCGATGCAAAGAGCCGCTTGCAACAGCCGCTCGCGGACAGCCGGTAGCGAACTGCCGTAATGACGGCCAGTCTCGGATGTGACATGGTTTTGCTGCGTCTCCCGGCGCGGCGCCCGCGGTCTCCTGCGGTGGCGAACGCCCTGCCGTGCTGTCCGTGCAACGTCCCCGGCACAAAGATCAGCACTCCTGTCAGACAACTCGACTTCTTTTACTTCTGCTGCGTCGGCATGCCTGGGCGTGAACCTGTGAACCATCGCGCACGCCAAAGCCGCCGCGTACCACGCAATGCGCTGCTATCTCGAAAAGTACAGAAAGCAATCTGTTTGCGCTTATACGTTGTACGACGACATACGAAGTCTATAAAACGCAGTTTGAGTTGTACAGACGGTATTTACCCGAGGAAACGGGCATCCGGTAGAGATGACCTGGATGCGCTGTCAGCATGGACAGGCGCGACAGCGACGGGGATTGCAAAACAATGCGATGGGCTAAAGCCGGAACGCCGATTTTTCGTAAAACGACGACGCAAATCGTCGTATCGACGCCACAATGTTGTATGACGAGTGATGAATTAACGAGCGTGAAACAATAAGCGCCGGTCGCGTTGCCCGCGCCGGCGCTCTTTCCGACTGCTCTCTTTCGCTTACAGATCGCCGGCGAATTCCGGCTCGGGCAAGCCGGTGACCCCCGGACGCACCGCGAACAGATGCCCGTCGTGTTCGCTCGCGCCAGTCGCCGGGCGAATCGACGTGACGAACAGCGTGTCCAGGTCGCGGCCGCCGAATGCGCACATCGCGGGTTTGATCGCGGGCACGTTAATCTGCCGGTCGAGCTTGCCTTGCGGCGTGAAGCGCAGCAGCGCGCCCGCGTCGTTCGCGCAGATCCAGTAGCAGCCGTCCGCATCCACCGCCGCGCCGTCGGGCCGCCCCACATAGTGGTTCAGGTCCGCGAACACGCGGCGGTTGCGCGGCTCGCCGGTTTCGACGTCGTAGTCGAAAGCCCATATCTGTCTGCGCAGCGGGTGCGAGTCCGACAGATACATCGTGCTGCCATCGGGCGACCAGCCGAGGCCGTTCTGCGTGATGAGTCCGTCGACGATCGGCGCCGACAGCACGCCGTCCGCGTCGAATCGGTACAGCGCGCCGGCCGGGTTGGCCGCCGCCATATCCTGCACCATCGTGCCTGCCCAGAAACGGCCTTGCCGGTCGCAGCGGCCGTCGTTGAAACGCATGTCGCCGAACGGGAAGACCGGTGCGGCGAGCTTGCGCCCGCTGACCTTCACGGGCTCGGCTTGCGTCGCAAGAGGCGCCGAAGCGTCGCTCAGCGTCACCGCGAAAAGACCGGTCTCACAGCCCGCGAGCACGGTGCCGCGACGATCGAACGCGATGCACGCGACCTTCTCGGGCAACAGCCATTCAGACCGCTCGCCGCTTTCGAGTCGCAAGCGCACGATTTTTTGCGCCGGAATATCGACCCAGTAAAGCGCCTGTTCCGCCGCGCGCCATACCGGACTCTCGCCGACGGCAGCCGGCGTCGGCCCCGCCGCTTCGACGCGTTCGACGCGTTCGACCCGTTCGACGCGAGGATTGCCCGCCGCGCTCATCGCTTCGGCTCCATCGGCCCGGCCAGCACGAACGGCCCGCCCTGAAAGCGCTGCGTGGGATCGTCCAGATCGGCAGTCGGCGCGGTGACCGGGAACAGATGCTCGAACTGAACGGAGCTGTCCTGCGGACGGAAACCGAGAAACGCCGCTTTGGTGTTATCGACCCACTTGGTGCGGTTATCCGACACGCCGTACACGATCGCGTGCCCGACGCGATTCGTGAACAGCGAACAGCGCACGAGTTCGATGAAGTCGCGATAGCTCAGATACGTGACGAGCATGCGCGGGTTCTTCGGCTGCTCGAACGACGAGCCGATCCGCAGACACACCGTCTCGAGCCCGAAGCGGTCGAAGTAATAGCGCGACAGCGATTCGCCGAAGCATTTGGTCACGCCATACAGGCTGTCCGGACGCAACGGCGCGTCGGTATCGAGCACTTCCGTCACCGGATGAAAACCGACCGCGTGATTCGAGCTTGCGTAGACGACGCGCTTCACGCCCTGCTTCTGCGCCGCCGAATACAGGTTGTAGAGACCACGAATGTTCGCTTCGAGCAGATCGGCGAACGGCGCTTCGACGGAGATGCCGCCGAGGTGAATCACCGCGTCCACGCCTTCGAGCAGCGCGAGGACCGCGGCTTCGTCGGCGAGGTCGACGATCGACGCTTCTTCGTGCGCAGCCAGCTCGCCGAGCGGCGCGATGTCGGTCACGCGCACCACGTCGGCCCACGCGGCCAGCGCGCCGCGCAATTGCTTGCCGAGATTGCCTGCCGCGCCGGTGAGCAGCAGGCGTCGAAACGGTTTTTTCGAGGATGGGTGGTCGGAATTCGAATCAGTCATGTCTTTTTGTTTGAGCCGTCTATGAGGCGAATGAAGCGAATAAGGCAAATGAAGCTAACGAAGCAGTGAAGCCACCACGTAAAACGAGCCGCGAATTTCGCGGCTCGCCAGATGCGGCACTCAGGTCACCGGCGCCGGATTGAACAGCGCCAGCGCATTATGCAGCTTCAGCTTCTCGGCGCAGGTCTTCTTGCGGCCGCTCGCGACGTCGAGCATGAAGCGGAACAGTTCCCAGCCCACCTCTTCGATCGTCGCCGTGCCCGTCGCGATGGTGCCCGCGTTGATGTCCATCAGGTCATGCCAGCGGCGCGCCAGATCGGAACGCGTCGCGACCTTGATGACCGGCACTTCGGCGAGACTGTACGGCGTGCCGCGGCCCGTCGTGAAGACGTGCAGATTGATGCCGGCCGCCAGCTGAAGCGTGCCGCAGATAAAGTCGCTCGCCGGCGTCGCCGCATAAATCAGCCCTTTCTGGCGCACTTTCTCGCCCGGCGACAGCACGCCCGAAATCGCCGAGTTGCCCGACTTGATGATCGAGCCCATCGCCTTCTCGACGATGTTCGACAGCCCGCCTTTCTTGTTGCCCGGCGTGGTGTTCGCGCTGCGGTCCGCGCCGCCGCGCTTCAGATAATCGTCGTACCACTGCATCTCGCGGATGATCGCCTGCGCGACGTCCGCGTTCGCCGCGCGCGCCGTCAGTTGATCGACGCCGTCGCGCACTTCGGTCACTTCGGAGAACATCACGGTGGCGCCCGCGCGCACCAGCAGGTCGGTCGCGAAGCCCACGGCCGGATTCGCGGTGAGTCCGGAAAACGCGTCGCTGCCGCCGCATTGCACGCCGACCACGAGATCCGCAGCGGAGCAGGTCTCGCGACGCCGGTTGTTGAGCCGCTTCAGATGACCTTCGGCGGTCCTCATGATCGAATCGATCATCGACTGGAAGCCGACGTGCGATTCGTCCTGCAACACGACCACGTCGCCGTTCTCGTCGGCGCCAAGATCGCCGATGTCCGCGATCTCGCTCGGGTTCTGCGCGGCGGCAATCGGAATCGTGCCGGGCGGCATCAGGCGTTCCGGCTGCAATTTCTCGCAACCGAGGCTCACCATCATCACCTCGCCGCCGAAGTTCGGATTCAGCGCGATGTTGCGCACGGTGCGGATCGGCACCATCGCGTCGGGCGCGTCGATCGCCACGCCGCAGCCGTAGGTGTGGCCGAGGCCGACCACGTCGTCGACATTCGGGTACTTCGGCAACAACTCAGACTTGATGCGCACGACCGCGTGTTCGACCACATCCGCCACGCATTGCACTGTCGTGGTGATCGCCAGAATGTTGCGCGAGCCCACCGAGCCGTCCGCGTTGCGATAGCCCTCGAAGGTGTAGCCCTCGAGCGGCGGCATCTCCGGCGCCTTGATCGTCGCAATGGGCAAGTCTTCGAGTCCCGGCGGACTCGGCATGCGGATCACGTGCTCGTTGATCCAGCTTCCCTTGGGCAGCGCCTTCAGCGCATAGCCGATCACCACGTTGTAGCGGATGACCTCGTCGCCCTCGGCCAGATCGGCCAGCGCGACTTTGTGGCCTTGCGGCACGCGCTCGCGTAGCACCAGGCCGTCGGGGAATACGGCGCCCTCACCCAGTCCGCCGTCGTTCACGACGATCGCGACATTGTCATTGGGGTGAACGCGAATGTAGAGCGGTGAAAGTTCCATTGCATCGATCCTTATGGCGATTTACGCCTTCTGCGCCAGCTTATTCATACGTCATCCTACAACATGAGAATCGCGTGGGATGTTCCGTATTTACCCTAACAGCACCATTATGCCGCGAAAACACCGTTGAGTTAGCCGAATTGTTGTTGTACGATGACGTATAAGAAATCTTCATTTCTATTGATCCAACCTACACCGACGCCTGGATACAGACATCATGACGACACCGCAGGAACTCAAGCAGATCGTTTCAGAAGGCCTCCTCTCCTTCCCGGTCACCGACTTCGACGCACAAGGCGAATTCCGCGCCGACACCTTCGCCGAGCGCCTCGAATGGCTCGCTCCGTACGGCGCTTCGGCGCTGTTCGTCGCCGGCGGCACGGGCGAGTTCTTCTCACTGACGCACAACGACTATTCGAACGTCGTGCGCACCGCAGCCGAAGTCTGCAAGGGCAAGGTGCCGATCCTGGCCGGCGCAGGCGGCCCGACGCGCGTCGCCATCGAGTATGCGAAAGAAGCCGAGCGCCACGGCGCAAACGGCATTCTGCTGATGCCGCACTATCTGACGGAAGCCTGCCAGGAAGGCATCGCCGCGCACGCCGAAGAAGTCTGCAAGTCGGTGCCGAACATGGGCGTGATCATTTACAACCGCGCCAATTCGAAGCTTAACGCCGACATGCTCGAGGGTCTCGCCGAGCGCTGCCCGAACCTGATCGGCTTCAAGGACGGCGTGGGCGAGATCGAAAACATGGTGACGATCCGCCGCCGCCTGGGCGACCGCTTCTCGTACCTCGGCGGCCTGCCGACCGCGGAAGTCTACGCCGCGGCCTACAAGGCGCTGGGCGTGCCGGTGTACTCGTCGGCGGTGTTCAACTTCATTCCGAAGACCGCGATGGACTTCTACCGCGCAATCGCCGCGGACGACCACGCGACCGTCGGCAAACTGATCGACGAATTCTTCCTGCCGTACCTGAAGATTCGCAACCGCCGCGCGGGTTACGCGGTGAGCATCGTCAAGGCGGGCGCGAAGCTCGTCGGCCACAGCGCCGGCCCGGTGCGTGCGCCGCTGACCGATCTGACCGAAGAAGAAATGGCGCAACTCGACGCGCTCATCAAGACGCTCGGCCCGCAGTAACGCAGCGCGCGTGGCCGGTGGATCGACTGCCGGCCGGCCACGCGGACAACTGCCGCAGATGAGAGCCGCATAGACGGCTGCGCAAGGAGCGCCCGGAGACGACCGCGTCGCCGGGCGTTTTTCGCACATGCGGTCGAGGCCACGAGCCCGCTCTCTTGTACAAGAATTAAGGAGATGACCATGGAAATGAGCCGCACGGCGAGTTCCGCCAACGTCGCAAAGCGCACCAAAGTCCGCTACGCGATCCTGCTTCTTATCTTTGTAATCACCACGTTCAATTACGCAGACCGCGCGACGCTGTCGGTCACCGGCTCGGCGATGCGCGCCGAATTCGGCTTCGACGCGATCCGCATGGGCTACATTTTCTCGGCGTTCAGCTGGGCTTACGTGGCCTCGCAATTGCCGGCCGGCTGGCTGCTCGACCGCTTCGGCGCACGGCGCGTGTACGCCGCGAGCATTTTCTTCTGGTCGCTCTTCACGCTGCTGCAAAGCTCGATCGGATTGCTCGGCAGCGCGGCCGCCGCGGTGACGGGTCTCTTCGTGTTGCGTTTCGCGATGGGCGCGGCGGAATCGCCGGCCTTTCCGGCCAACGCCAAAGTCGTCGCGAGCTGGTTTCCGACCAAGGAACGCGGCACCGCCTCGGCGATCTTCAACTCGGCGCAATACTTCGCGGCAGTGATCTTCACGCCGCTGATGGCCTGGCTCACGCACGCGTTCGGCTGGCACATGGTGTACGTCGTGATGGGCGTGGCCGGCTTGCTGCTCGCGCTCACCTGGCTCAAGGTGATGAAGCATCCCGCCGACCATCCGGGCGTGTCGGCTTCGGAACTGGAGTACATCGAACAGGGCGGCGGCGTGATCAACGGTCACCAGAAAACCGGTCCCGCCGACGTCGAAAAGGCCGGCGGCTGGTCACTCGTGCGCCAGTTGCTGACGAACCGGATGCTGGTCGGCGTCTATCTCGCGCAGTACTGCATCAACGTGCTGACCTACTTCTTCCTGACCTGGTTTCCGATCTACCTCGTGCAGGCGCGTCACATGACGATTCTGCAGGCGGGCCTCGTCGCGTCGTTGCCGGCGATCTGCGGATTTTCCGGCGGCGTGCTCGGCGGCATTCTGTCGGACTCGCTGATCCGGCGCGGCCATTCGCTGACCGTCGCGCGCAAGGTGCCGATTGTCGGCGGCATGCTGCTGTCGGTGTCGATCATCGGCTGCAACTACGTTTCCACCGACTGGATCGTCGTCGCGCTGATGTCGCTCGCGTTCTTCGGCAAGGGCATCGGCGCGCTCGGCTGGGCGGTGGTCGCCGATACGTCGCCGAAGGAAGCGCTCGGTTTGTCGGGCGGCATCTTCAACATGTTCGGCAACGTGGCCGGCATCGTCACGCCGATCGTGATCGGCTACCTGGTCGCGCAAAGCGGCTCGTTCAACGGCGCGCTGGTGTTCGTCGGCGCGAACGCGCTGCTGACGGTGTTCAGCTACCTCGTGATCGTGAAGGACATCAAGCGCGTGGAGCTGCGCCCGCGCTAAGCGCGGCGCGAATTACAGCGCCCGGCTTCGGGCCGCGGCCGCGCGCTGCGGCCCGGCCCTCACCTCCCGCTCAAATTGATCCGGCCTTTCTATAATCAGTCGTCAGACGACGGTATAATGGATCGCAGAAAGTATCTGCAACTATCTGATTCAAGGGGCGTTTTCGATGGCTACACCACTGGCATCCGCGGCACCGCCACGACGCGCTCGTAATCTCGCCGAGCTCGTCGTCAATTACGTCACCGAGCAGATCGCGTCCAACGCGCTGAAACCAGGCGACAAGCTGCCGACCGAATCGCAACTCATGGTCACGCTGAGCGTGAGCCGCACGGTCATTCGCGAGGCGATTTCGCGCCTGCAGGCGGGCAAGGTCATCGAGACGCGGCACGGCATCGGCAGCTTCGTGCTCGAGCCGCAGCGCGAAAAGCTCGGTATTGATATGGTGCCGGCCACCACGCTGCGCGACGTGTTGTGCATCCTCGAATTGCGTATCAGCCTCGAAACGGAATGCGCGGGTCTCGCGGCCCAGCGTGCCAAACCGGAAGACCTCGCGCGCATGCGCGCCGCGCTCGACGCGATCGAAGCGACGCGCCATAACGGGCTCGACAGCGTCGAGGCCGACCTGCAGTTTCATATTTCGGTGGCGCGCGCCACGGGCAACCGCTATTTCGTCGACATTCTCACGCAAATGGGCAGCGCGCTGATTCCGCGTAACCGTCTCGATTCCGCGGGCATTGCGCGCGCCGAGCCGGACGCGTACCTGTCGCTCGTCAACCTCGAGCACGAGAGCATTCTCGAAGCGATCAGCCGCCACGACGCCGACGGCGCGCGCGCGGCCATGCGCATGCATCTGTCGAATAGCCGCGAACGGCTGCGTCGCGCGAACGAAACGTCCGAGGCGAATAGCTGAACGCGCCGGTTTTTCAAGCGCATAGACGTACGACTACGCGCCAACGGTAAAAAGAAAATGGCCGGGGAGTTCACCTCCCCGGCCATTTTTCATTCGATGCCGCCAATCAGGCGCGCTTAGCTGCGCGTGATCTCGCCATCGCGGCGACGCCACAGATTCAGCGGATTGCTGTCAGCCAGCGCCTCCGGCAACAGATCCGCCGGGAAGTCCTGATAGCAGACCGGGCGCAGGAAGCGTTCGATCGCGGTCGTCCCGACCGAGGTCGCGCGGCTGTCGGAGGTCGCCGGGAACGGGCCGCCGTGGACCATCGCGTGGCAGACTTCGACGCCGGTCGGAAAGCCGTTGACCAGCAGACGCCCGGCCTTGCGCTCGAGAATCGGCACGAGCTTCTGGGCCGCGGGCACGTCGGCGGCGTCCATCTGGATCGTGGCCGTCAGTTGGCCGGCAAAGTGCTCGGCAACTTGCAACAGCTCGGCTTCATCCTTGCAGCGCACGATCGTCGATGCCGGACCGAATACCTCGTCCTCCAGCGCCGGCGTGGCGACGAACGTCTGCGCGTCGGTCACGAACAGTGCGGCGCGCGCCTGGTTCGGGCCCGTTACGTCGGCGCCGCGCGCCACCGTTTCGACGCCGGCGGTCTTGGCCAGCTTGCCCTCGCCTTCCGTGTAGGCGGAGTGGATGCCCGAAGTCAGCATGGTCTGCGCCGGCTTGGCGGCCAGGGCTTCAGAGGCGGTGGCGACGAAACTCTTCAGCGCATCGCTGTCGACGGCAATCGCGAGGCCCGGGTTCGTGCAGAACTGGCCGGCGCCCAGCGCGAGCGAATCGACGAAGCCGCGCGCGATGTTCTCGGTGCGCTGCTTGAGCGCGTTCGACAGCAGAAACACCGGGTTGATGCTGCTCATTTCCGCGTAGACCGGAATCGGCTCGGGGCGCGCCGCCGCGACGCGCATCAGCGACAAGCCGCCCGCGCGCGAACCGGTGAAGCCGACCGCCTTGATCGCCGGATGCGCGACGAGCGCCTCGCCGACCGAATTGCCTGCGCCGACGATCAGCGAGAACACGCCTTCCGGCAGGTCCATTTCCGCTGCGACGCGCTGGATCACACGGCCGACCATCTCCGACGTGCCGAGGTGCGCGCGATGCGCCTTCACGACAACCGGGCAACCGGCTGCGAGCGCCGCCGCCGTGTCGCCGCCGGCCACCGAGAACGCGAGCGGGAAATTGCTGGCGCCGAACACGGCGACCGGTCCCACCGGAATCCTTTGCATGCGCAGATCGGAACGCGGCAGCGGCTTGCGGTCCGGCAGCGGCGAATCGAGCGTCGCGGTAAGCCACTGGCCCGAGCGCACTACTTGCGCAAACAGCTTGAGCTGGCCGGTCGTGCGGCCGCGCTCGCCTTCCAGACGCGCCTTCGGCAAGCCGGATTCCTGCTGCGCGCGCTCGACGAGCGCATCGCCCAACGCCGTGATGCCGTCCGCGATACGTTCGAGGAACTCGGCGCGCACGCTGAGCGGCAGTTGGCGGTACGGATCGAATGCCTTGCCCGCCAGTTCGCAGGCGAGGTTGACGTCGCTAGCCGTGCCGCTGCCGAAAACCGGCTCGGCGATGTCCGTGCCGGTGGTGGGATTGAACGCGTGCAGCGCCTGTTCGGCGCCGCGCACGGCCTTGCGGCCGATCAGCATTTCGCCGGTGATCTGGCCGGTGACTTCGCTGGAATGGGACATGTCTCTCTTCCTTGTATTAGAGCGCTAGATATAAGTCATCCTACAACATACGGGTGTGCCGATGCAACCGGAACCGCCTACTCGCACATGGGCTTTCAGCGTCATTCCGGGTTAACGTGACCGTTACAACGGCTGAATCGGGTGCTAATCTGGATATAGATATACGACGACCTATAACGTGCGGTTCAGCCATCGTCGGAACTTGACCCGATCCATTTGCCGTTCGAGGAATACGTTCATGCCAGCCGCGCCCTGCCAGCCTTATCAGTCTCTTCCCAACAGCTTCCGCCACGCCGTGCGCAGCGGTGAAACGCTGGTCGGCTGCTGGGCCTCGCTCGCGAGCCCGATTGTCGCCGAACTGCTCGGCGTGATCGGCTTCGACTGGCTGCTGCTGGACGCCGAACACGCGCCCAACGACGTCCTCACGCTGATCCCGCAACTGATGGCGCTCAAGGACAGCCGCAGCGCGCCGGTCGTGCGCCCGCCGGCCAACGAGAGCGTCGTCATCAAGCGGCTGCTGGACAGCGGCTTTTCCAACTTCCTCGTGCCGTTCGTCGATAACGCCGACGACGCGGCGCGCGCGGTCGCCGCCACGCGCTATCCGCCGCAAGGCGTTCGCGGCGTCTCGGTGGGCCACCGCGGCAACCGCTACGCGACGGTACCCGACTATTTTGACATTGCCAACGACAACGTCTGCGTCATCGTGCAGATAGAGAGCCGCCAGGCCGTGAACTCGATCGACGCGATTCTTGCCGTCGACGGCGTCGATGCGGTATTCGTCGGCCCGTCCGACCTCGCGGCCGCCTACGGACATCTCGGCAACGCCGCGCATCCCGACGTGCAGCAGGCGATCGCCCATGTGTTCGAACGCGCGCAGGCCGCGGGCAAGCCGAGCGGCATTCTTGCGCCGGTGCAAGCCGACGCCGAACGCTATCTCGCGATGGGCTGCCGCGTCATCGCCGTGTGCGCCGACCTCGGGCTGTTGCGAAACGCCGCGCAGGCCGTCCATCAACACTTCATCAAGAACCCGGCTGGCCAGAGCTAAGCCACGCGCAGCGCGGGCGCAAACCAGGCCGCCATGACATCTCTGGAGCATTCCATGCAAAAAGCAGGCTTTATCGGACTCGGCATCATGGGCAAGCCCATGGCCGCGAATCTTCTCAAGAACGGCGTCACGCTCGCCGCGTTCACGCGCAGCGGCGTGCCCGACGATCTCACCAAGGCCGGCGCACAGGCATGCGACAGCCCCGCCGCCGTCGCCGCGCAGGCCGACATCATCTTCATCATGGTGCCGGATACGCCGGACGTCGAGCGCGTACTGTTCGGCGAAAACGGACTGGCGAGCGCGTTGCATGCGGGTCAAACGGTGGTCGACATGAGTTCGATCTCGCCGATGGCCACGCGCGAGTTCGCCGCTCGCGTGCGCGAAACCGGCGCGGATTATCTCGATGCGCCGGTATCGGGCGGCGAAGTCGGCGCGAAGGCCGGGTCGCTCACCATCATGGTCGGCGGCGAGCAGGCCACCTTCGACAGCGTTAAGCCGCTGTTCGACATGATGGGCAAGAACGTCACGCTGATCGGCGCGGTCGGCGCGGGCCAGGTGTGCAAGGTCGCCAATCAGGTGATCGTCGCGGCCACGATCGAGGCGGTCGGCGAAGCGCTGCTGCTCGCGTCGAAAGCGGGCGTGGACCCGGCGCGCGTGCGCGAAGCGTTGATGGGCGGCTTCGCGTCGTCGCGCATTCTCGAAGTGCACGGCGAACGGATGACGAAGCGCACCTTCGATCCGGGCTTTCGCATCGAACTGCATCAGAAGGATTTGAATCTCGCGCTCTCGACCGCGCAGACGCTCGGCGTTTCGTTGCCGAATACGGCCACCTGTCAGGCGCTTTTCAATGCGTGCGTCGCGCACGGCGGCAAGGCATGGGATCACTCGGCGATGGTGCGTGCGCTCGAAGTGCTCGCCAATCACGAGATCGGCCAGCAAACAACCTGATCCATCACGCGCGTTCCGCCGCGCCGCTTCGCCCGTTCG
Organism: Paraburkholderia sp. RL17-368-BIF-A; assembly: GCF_046054045.1. Lineage (NCBI taxonomy): Bacteria > Pseudomonadati > Pseudomonadota > Betaproteobacteria > Burkholderiales > Burkholderiaceae > Paraburkholderia > Paraburkholderia sp. RL17-368-BIF-A. The sequence goes on along the minus strand of NZ_JARESN010000010.1, from coordinate 59,749 downwards.
ATGTCGATGAATGGGTAAAGCGGCGCGTGTTGCGTTCTGGGCCCGCGCAAACCGACAAATTCCCTTCGTTTCTTTCAATTATTAAGGATGACTGACTTAACAAAACAATCGCAATGAACGCCGTACTTTCGAGCATCGACGATTATTTACAACGCCCTGAAGGGCAAGGAGACATTCGTGGCGAGTCACTATAAAAACAGCGGCAAACGGGCAGCATCGACGAACGCGGCTCATGCCGAACCTTATTCACCTGGACGCCGGGCGTTCATGGTGTTCGCCGGCACCTCCGCGGGCGCGACGCTGCTCGGCGGCTTGTCCGCGTGCGGCGGCTCGGGCAGTTCGGGGCTCACACCCGAAGATCCGATCTGGGGCAGCTACGGCGCCGCGACGCAGATCGTCGCTTCACTCGCCGGCATCAAACAGTCGATGTTCCCATCGCGCGACTTCGTCGTTACGCAATACGGCGCGCAACCGTGCGCGGTGGTCGCGGCAACCAATCCGTACACGGGCTCGTCGTCGCCCGCGAGCCCCGGCTCGAACCAGACCAACGCGGCGTCTTCGTTCGACTCGCGCCCCGCGTTCCTCGCCGCGATCCAGGCAGCCAACGCGGCGGGCGGCGGCCGCGTCGTGGTGCCGTCCGGCAACTGGTATTGCGCAGGTCCGATCGTGCTGCTCAGCAACGTCAATTTTCATTTGAGCGCCAATTGCACGATCTATTTCAGCCCGAATCCCGCGGACTATGCGAAGGACGGCCCGGTCAACTGCGGCGCGAACGGCAACCTCTTTTATAGCCGCTGGCAGGCGAACGATTGCCTGAACTTCGGCTCGCCCGTCTACGCGCGCAATCAGTCGAACATCGCGCTGACCGGCGAAGACGCGACCTCGGTGCTCAACGGTCAGGCGATGACGCCGTTCGCCGGCTCGGGCAACACCGCGACGTGCTGGTGGACCTTCAAGGGATCGAATGGCGCCTACGGTTGCGTGAGTTCGTCGACGCCCTCGCAGGTGTACAAGAACCCGAGCAACGTGGATCTGCGAACTGTTGCGCCCGGCATTTCCGACGCGCTCTACACGCAGTTGACGAGTCCGACGACGCCCTGGCAAGAGGACCAGAACTACTTGCCCGCGCTCTCGGAAGCGGGCGTGCCGATTGCGAAGCGCATCTTTGGCCTCGGTCACTATCTGCGCCCATGCATGGTCGAGTTCATCGGCTGCACGAATGTGCTGATGGAAAACTACACCACGAACAACACGCCGTTCTGGCAGCATCATCCGACCGACTGCAAGAACGTCGTGATTCGCGGCGTGACGACCAACAGCATCGGTCCGAATAACGACGGCTTCGACCCCGACGCGTGCGACAACGTGCTGTGCGACGGCGTGACCTTCAACACGGGCGACGACTGCATCGCGATCAAGTCGGGCAAGGATCTCGATACGCAATACGGTCCCGCGCAAAATCACGTGATCCAGAACTGCACGATGAATAGCGGCCACGGCGGCATTACGCTCGGCAGCGAAATGGGCGGCGGCGTACAGAACATTTACGCGCGCAATCTGCAGATGCTGAATCAGAACTGGGCGACCAATCCGCTCAATATCGCGATCCGTATCAAGACCAATATGAATCGCGGCGGCTTCGTGAAGAACTTCTACGTCGACAAGGTCACGTTGCCCAACGGCGTCGCGCTGAAAGGAGGCGGCTACGGCAGCGCGCTGCTCGCCGGCAGCCCGATCAACGGCACGGTGCCGCTTGGCGTGGTGACTGCGACTGCGGCCAATCCGTCCGCGGCTCAGGGCGGCCTGATTACATTCGACTGCGATTATCAGCCGGCCAACGACGCAATCAGAACGCGGCCGGCGGTCGTGCAGAACGTCAACATCTCGAACGTGCAGGCGAGCAACGTCACGCTCAACGGCGTCACGGCTTCGTGTTTTCAGGCGATCGTCGCGCAAGGCCCCGTCGCGTTCGACTACAACGGACCGACGCCCGCGCCGACCGTTCCGCCGATCACCGGCGTGACGATCTCGAACTGCAATCTCGGCACTGCCGTTTGCGCGGGACCGGCCAACGCCACCACGCCGGGGCCGATCTATGCGTACAACGTCAACGGCATTGCGTTGAAGAACGTCGTGATCGGCGGGACGACGTACAACACGAACGTGGTCGATCAGCGGTAAGACGCGCGCGCGGCGGAGTTGCGGCTCCGCCGCGTTGTGAAAAAAAACCGCTCGGGAGAGCGGTTTTTCTACCACCAGCGCATGACGCGCTGAGCAAAAATCAATCTTCGAGCAACGACAGATCGCGCACCGCGCCCTTGTCGGCCGACATCACCAGCTTCGCGTAAGCCTTGAGCGCCGCCGACACCCGGCGCGGACGCGCCTTCGCCGGCTTCCATCCCTTCGCGTTCTGCTCCTCGCGGCGGCTTGCCAGCTCCGCGTCGGACAGCAGCACGTCGATCGTGCGGTTCGGAATGTCGATGCGGATCTTGTCGCCGTCGCGCACGAGGCCGATCGCGCCGCCCGCCGCCGCTTCCGGCGAACAGTGGCCGATCGACAGCCCCGACGTGCCGCCCGAAAAGCGGCCGTCCGTCAGCAGCGCGCAGGCTTTGCCGAGACCTTGCGACTTGATGTAGCTCGTCGGGTAAAGCATTTCCTGCATGCCCGGCCCGCCCTTCGGACCTTCGTAACGGACGATCACCACGTCGCCCGCCTTCACCTTGCCCGCGAGAATGTTCTCGACCGCTTCGTCCTGCGATTCGGTGACGTGCGCGGTGCCTTCGAACACCAGAATGCTTTCGTCCACGCCGGCGGTTTTCACCACGCAGCCGTCGAGCGCGATGTTGCCGGTCAGCACCGCAAGGCCGCCTTCCTTCGAGAACGCGTGCTCGTACGAACGGATGCAGCCTTCGGCGCGATCCAGATCGAGACTCGGCCAGCGCGTGTTCTGGCTGAACGCCACCTGCGTCGGAACGCCGGCCGGGCCGGCCATGTAGAAAGTCCTGACCGCTTCGTCGTCAGTGCGAACGATGTCCCACTGATCGAGCGCGTCTTTCAGCGTCGGCGCGTGGACCGTGGGCACGTCGGTGTGCAGCTTGCCCGCGCGATCCAGCTCGCCGAGGATCGCCATGATGCCGCCCGCGCGATGCACGTCTTCGATGTGGTACTTGTTGGTGTTGGGCGCCACCTTGCACAGCTGCGGAACCACGCGCGACAGGCGGTCGATGTCCGTCATCGTGAAGTCGATCTCCGCTTCGCGCGCGATGGCCAGCAAATGCAGAATCGTGTTGGTCGAGCCGCCCATCGCGATGTCGAGCGTCATCGCGTTTTCGAACGCCTTGAAGCCGACCGCGCGCGGCAGCACGCTCGCCTTTTCCTCTTCGTAATACTCGCGCGCCAGTCCGACGATGCGGCGGCCGGCGCGCTTGAAGAGTTGCTCGCGGTCCGCGTGCGTGGCGACCACCGTGCCGTTGCCCGGCAGGGAAAGACCGAGCGCCTCGGTGAGGCAGTTCATCGAATTGGCCGTGAACATGCCCGAGCACGAGCCGCACGTCGGACATGCGGAACGCTCGACTTCGGCGACGTCGGCGTCGGAATACGCCTTGTCGGCGGCGATCACCATTGCATCCACGAGATCGAGCTTCTTGAATTCGATGGTGCCGGTCTTCGGATTGGCGAGGCGCGTCTTGCCCGCTTCCATCGGGCCGCCCGACACGAAGATCACCGGAATGTTCAGGCGCATCGCGGCCATCAGCATGCCAGGCGTGATCTTGTCGCAGTTGGAGATGCACACCATCGCGTCGGCGCAGTGCGCGTTGACCATGTATTCCACCGAATCCGCGATGATGTCGCGGCTCGGCAGCGAATACAGCATGCCGTCGTGGCCCATCGCGATGCCGTCGTCGACGGCGATGGTGTTGAATTCCTTGGCAACGCCGCCAGCGGCCTCGATCTCGCGCGCGACGAGCTGGCCGAGATCTTTCAGGTGCACATGGCCGGGCACGAACTGCGTGAACGAATTGACGACCGCGATGATCGGCTTCGAGAAGTCTTCGTCTTTCATGCCGGTGGCGCGCCACAGCGAGCGCGCGCCCGCCATGTTGCGGCCGGCGGTGGAGGTTTTGGAACGGTATGCGGGCATCGTGGTTGTTGAATGAATATCGCTTGAAAGAAGCGGGCCAAGGGAGTGACGGCCCCTCGAGCGCCCGTGCGAACAACCTCGTGAGCCGCGCCGCGGGCAAAACGCGCAATTATCCCACAGGGTCCGGCGGTGTGCGGGTCGCAAGTGCGGCTGGGCGGCGTTCGCGGCGAGGCTTGCGGCGGTGTGCAACGGATTGACCCGTGAACGAAAACGGCGCCCGCAGGCGCCGCTTTGGCTGGACCTCAGCGCCGCGTGATGCCGGCGCGGACGCTTCGTCGAATGTGTCCGTCGAATCTTCGTCGAATATCTGCGTCGATTACTTGGCCGGCACCGCGCCATTCGCCTGCGACCAGCGCGGCTCGGGCGTCTTGTCCGCGCTCTTCGCGAGCAGGCACACCACGCCCGCCGCGATGATGTCGAACACCGCGAGCACCACGAAGAGCGGGCTGTAGCCGACCTGCGTCACGAGCACGCCGAACAGCGCCGTAAAAGCCGCCGCGCCGAGATAGCCGGCCATGCCGCCCATGCCGGTGGCCGTCGCGACTTCGTTCTTGCCGAACATATCCGACGTGATCGCGTACAGTGCGCCCGACAGCGTCTGGTGCGCAAAGCCGCCCACGCACAGGAGCGCGACCGCCACATACGGACTCGCGACGAGGCCCACGCACGCCGGCCCGATCATGCACAGCGCGCCGACCACGAACACCATCTTGCGCGACGTGAACAGCGAAACCTTCGCGTACTTGTGAAACAGCGGGCTCAGATAGCCGCCGAGCACGCAGCCGATATCCGCGGCGAGAAACGGCATCCACGCATACAGCGCGATTTCCTTCAGGTTCATGTGGCGCTCGGTCATCATGTAAAGCGGAATCCACGCGTTGAAGGTCTGCCATGCCGGCTCGGACAAAATGCGCGGAATGCCGATCGCCCAGAAGTCGCGGCTTTTCATCATCGCGAACCAGTTGCGCTTGGGCGCGCCATCGTCGCTATGCTTCGCTTCCTGACCGCTCAGGATGTAGTCGCGCTCCGCGTCGCCGAGCAGCTTCTGCTTGCGCGGATGCTTGTACAGCACCATCCACACGGCGCTCCACACAATCCCCGCCACGCCGACGATCACGAACGCCAGTTGCCACTGCCCATGCAACAGCGCCCAGACCACGAGCGGCGGCGCGAGCAGTGCGCCGATCGACGAACCGATGTTGAACCAGCCGATCGCCACCGAACGCTCCTTGGCCGGAAACCATTCGCTCGTGGCTTTCACGCCGGCCGGAATGCCGGCCGCCTCGGCAATGCCGAGCAGGCCGCGGAAGAAAGCGAGGCTGCGCCATCCCGTCGACCACGCCGCCGCCGCACAGGCGAGCGACCAGGCCAGCGCGAACGCCGCGAAGCCGATCTTGGTGCCGACCGTATCGAGCAGAAAGCCCGCGACCGGCTGCATGAACGCATAGCAAAGCTGCCATGCGACTACGACGTGAGCGTATTGCTCAGTCGTGATGTGCAGGTCTTTCATCAGCGTCGGCGCGGCCACCGACAACGTATTGCGCGCCAGATAATTGATGATGAGCCCGGCTGCGACCAGACTGACCATCCACCAGCGGATGCCCTTGATCTTCATTGCTGCGTCTCCTGGTAATGCTTTAACTTGCTTCAGGCCGGCCGCGCCGCCGAAGCGCTGCCCGCGCCGGTGCCCGCGCCCGTGCCGGCGCCCTCTTCCTCACGCCGCGAATAATCGATGCCGACAAAGCCGCCGCCCTGGAAGCGCTGGCCCAGCGCATCGAGCGGATTCGGACGGGCCAGGATTTCGTCGGCGTAGTCTTCGGCGTTCTGCTTCGGCGTGTAGCCGAGGCGCGCTGCGCCGCTGTTGTCCCACCAGCTACGCGTATTGGCCGACACGCCCCACACGGTGATGAAGCCGAGATCGTCGGCTTCGATGCAGCGGTCGAGGAAATGCATCAGGTCCGCGTGGCCGAACCAGGTGCTGAGATGGCGCGGCTCGGTCGGACGCTCGAGGCAACTGCCGATGCGCACACACACGCTCTCGATGCCGTGCTTGTCCCAGTACATGCGGGCGAGCGCTTCGCCCCAGACCTTGCTCAGGCCATAGAAGCCGTCGGGACGCAGTTCGCAATCGAGGCTCAGCCGCTCCGTCACCGGATACATGCCGATCGCGTGATTCGAGCTGGCGAATACGATGCGCTTCACGCCGTGCCGCCGCGCGCCCTCGTACACCTCGACGAGACCGCGCAAATTGTTTTCGATGATCTCGGGCAGCGGACGCTCGACACTCGTGCCGGCGAAGTGGATCAGCACGTCGACGCCTTCCAGCAGCCGGTCGACGACCGCAGGATCGCGCAGGTCGCCATGCATCACATCCTCGCCGTCGATGAGCGGCGTGAGCGGCTTCGAGCCGGCCGCCGAACGCAGCGGCGTGCCGCGCGCAATGAACGCGGCGCGCACGACCGAGCCAAGCTGGCCACCGGCGCCACTAAGGGCAATCTTCTTCATAGGGGTTCCTTTACTGCACCGGCTCGTGCGCGGGCTAGTTGTACGATAACGTACTATCAACGATGCGGAATCGGATTTCAACTAGGCATTTACCCGAGGTCGCGGCGTGCCTTTCGATGCTTTCAGCCACTGAACGACAAGCCGCAGGCTCCATTTATGGTGCGATGTCGTATGACATTGAAAACAAACCCACCGCATTCCACACTCACCGACGCCATTGGCCACCGCCGCAAACCGCATCGCTCTCAACAAGCAGCCCTCGACACAACCCAACTCCCGCGCCCACCGTTTGCTGCGACGCGGTCGATTGCCGCACTCGCGCCCGTCTGGCGGAAAACGCGTCCTCGCAAGCAATAAGAAAAAGCTGATACAGATCAGTCATTTGCCGCGCGCGCACGGCAAAACCGCACAAAACAACGCGGTTCTTTGACGCACGTCGCGCCGCAGCATAATTCGCCGTGTTGGCCTAATCTTCGGCCATCTGCGAAACGCAGTGCGCACCGACACCGGTCGACGCGCGTAGTCCGCAACGAGCGGCATCACGCCTTCACGATCATGAACTCCGCAATATCGGCATTCGACCTCGCCCGCATCCAGTTTGCGTTCACCGTTTCGTTTCACATCGTTTTTCCGGCGCTGAGCATCGGCCTCGCGAGTTTCATCGCCGTGCTCGAATGGCGCTGGCTCAAAACCGGCAAGACCTACTACAAGGACTTGTGCCTCTTCTGGTCGAAGATCTTCGCCGTCGCCTTCGGCATGGGCGTCGTCTCCGGCGTCGTGATGAGCTATCAGTTCGGCACCAACTGGTCCGGCTTCTCGAGTTTCGCCGGACCCGTCACCGGACCTTTGCTGATGTACGAGGTCATGACCGCGTTCTTTCTCGAAGCCGGCTTCCTCGGCATCATGCTGTTCGGCTGGCAGCGCGTGAGCCCGCGCGCGCATTTCGGCGCGACGCTGATGGTCGCGATCGGCACGCTCATCTCGACCTTCTGGATTCTCGCGTCGAATAGCTGGATGCAGACACCGCAAGGCTTCGAGGTGGTGAACGGGCAGGTCGTGCCGCTCGACTGGTTCAAGATCATCTTCAACCCGTCGTTCCCGTACCGGCTCGCGCATATGGCGCTCGCGGCGTTCATCGTCGCCGGGCTCGTCGTGGCCGCGGTCGGCGCGTGGCACTTGCTGCGCGGACGGCGCGATCCGGCCGTCAAGAAAATGTTTTCGATGGCGCTCTGGCTGCTGCTGATTCTCACGCCGATCCAGGCGGTCGTCGGCGATCAGCATGGTTTGAACACGCGCGAATATCAGCCGGCGAAGATCGCGGCAATCGAAGGTTTGTGGGAAACCGAGAAAGGCGGCACCGCGCTGAACCTGTTCGGCATCCCCGACATGCAGGCGGAAACCACGCGCTACGCGGTGTCGATTCCGCACCTGGGCAGCCTGATCCTCACGCATAGCTGGGACGGCGAAATTCGCGGCCTCAAGGAATTCCCGCCGCAAGACCGGCCGAATTCGACGGTGGTGTTCTGGAGCTTTCGCATCATGGCCGGGCTCGGCATGCTGATGATCGCGATGTCGATTGGCGCATGGGTGCTGCGCCGCCGCGGCACGCTGTTCGAGTCGAAGTGGTTCCAGCGCGTCGCGGTAGCGATGGGCCCGAGCGGCTTCATCTCGCTGCTGGCCGGCTGGGTCACGACTGAAGTCGGCCGTCAGCCGTGGGTCGTGTACGGCGTGATGCGCACGTCGCAGGCCGTGTCGCCGCTCACCGCGCAGCAGGTCGGCATTTCGCTGATGGCCTTCGTGGTCGTGTATTTCCTCGTGTTCGGCACGGGCATTTACTACATGCTCAAGCTGATGCGCTCCGGCCCGGCGCTGCCCGGACAGACGCCGCACGACGCGCCTGCCCACACGTCGGACCAGACCGCGCGCCGCCCTTTCTCCGCCGCCGATCAGGCGATCGACGCCGCGTAACCCGATCTCTTCTCTTAGCCGAGTCACAAAATGGACGTAACCGTAGTGTGGGCCGCGATCATCGCGCTAGGTCTTTTCATGTATGTGGTGCTGGACGGCTTCGATCTCGGCATCGGCATCGTGTTTCCGTTTTTCCCCGACGAGAAAGAACGCGACCTGATGATGAACACCGTCGCGCCCGTCTGGGACGGCAACGAAACCTGGCTGGTGCTGGGCGGCGCCGCGCTCTTCGCCGTCTTTCCGATGGTGTATTCGACCGTGCTGTCCGCGCTTTATCTGCCGCTCGTCTTCATGCTCGTGTGCCTGATCTTTCGCGGCGTGTCGTTCGAGATTCGCGCGAAGGCGAATCGCACGAAGCACCTGTGGGATCTCGCGTTCATCGGCGGCTCGGCGGGCGCGGCGTTTTTCCAGGGCGTCGCGCTGGGCGCGTTTCTGCAAGGCATTCCGGTGATCGACGGCGCGTATGCCGGCGACGCCTTCGGCTGGCTTACGCCGTTCAGCCTGCTGGCGGGCCTCGGACTCGTCGTTACTTACGCGCTGCTCGGCTGCTGCTGGCTGGTTGCCAAGACGGAAGGCGATCTGCAGCGCCGCCTGCATCGCATGGTGTGGCCGCTGACGGTCGTGCTGCTCGGCTTCATCGCGATGGTGAGCCTGTGGACACCGCTGCAGGACGCGAACATCGCGCAACGCTGGTTCGACGACGGCCTGTTCTACCGGCTGCTGCCCGTGCCGTTCATGGTCGCGGTCTGCGCGTTCTTCATGCGCCGCGCGGTGCGCGAGCGGCATGACAACATGCCGTTCGTGCTCGCGCTGCTGCTCGTGCTGCTCGGTTACGGCGGGCTGCTGGTGAGCCTGTGGCCGTATGCGATTCCGTCGAGCGTGACGTTGTGGGAAGCCGCCGCGCCGCGCTCGAGCCAGACCTTCACGCTGGTCGGCGCAGCCGTGATTCTGCCGATCATCGTCGCCTATACGACGATGGGTTACTGGGTTTTCCGTGGAAAGGTGCGTCATGGCGACCAACATCACTATCACTAGGATCAGATCCGCGCGCAGGCTGCCAGGCTGGCTCTGGTTCATCGCGCTCTGGTGCTTCGGCGTGGGCTCGGCGATGTCGCTCGGTTACGCGTTCAAGCTTCTGATGAATGCGACGCTGTTTGCCGTGAAATAGCCGCTCGCCGCGTGCGCGCGCGGGCAATTCGATCCATGCCGCATAAGCTTTTGCGTCCGCCCGGCGGCGCTTAAAAAACGGCGCGCGCGGCTCGTCTACCTAGCAAGCCGGGGCCGATGCGCGAGAGAGACCTGCCCGCACAGGGCACACAAAAAAACGTGGCGCCGGCGATGCCACAAGCAGAGAATGACCGGCGCGGCGAGCCGCAAGGCCGCCGCGTCAACCGATCGGCTTAGATCACGGGGTAGCCGGCAATGATGCGATTCACGACAATAGAAGTAAAACGGGGCCTGGCAACAGCGGTAGTCCACAACACGCAAGCTCGACTCGTGGAGACATCATGAAGTTTCTTGTGGCGGACGACCATGAACTGATCCGGCAAGGCGTCAAGGGAATGCTGCGCGGGCTGGATGCCGACGCCCAATTCGACGAAGCCGATACCTGGGAAACCCTCGCCGCCGCCGCGCGGCCCGACGCGGATCACGATCTCGCGATCGTCGATCTGCATATGCCGGGCATGAGCGGAGCGTCGTCGCTGGAAATGCTGTTGAAGGCGAATCCGGCGCTGCCGGTGGTCGTCCTTTCCGCCGAGGAGTCGCCAGACGAGATGCGCGCGGTGCTGGCCGCGGGCGCGCTCGGTTTCGTGCCGAAGCGGCAGCCCGCGAGCGTGATGCTGAAGGCGATCGAACTCGTGCTGTCGGGCGGCGCTTATGTGCCGATGGAAGCGCTGAGCCTGCTCGGCTCGCGCGATGCGCAACCGGCGCAGGCATGCGCGGAGCGCGCCGCCGCTTCGCCTCAACAGGTGGCAAGCACCTCCGCGGGCCAAAACCCAGGCACCGCGACGCTCACCGAGCCCATCGTGCAACTTCAGCCGTTGCAGCCGCATCAGCAGCACTTGCTGGAAAACCTGTCGCCGCGTCAGCAGGACATCATGCGGCTCGTGCATCGCGGCTGGACCAACAAGATGATCGCGCGCGAACTCGGCGTGGCCGAAGGCACGGTGAAGGTGCATCTGTCGGTGATCTTCCGGGCGCTCGGCGTGCACAACCGGTCGACGGCAATCGCCGTGATCAACGGCTGGCTTGAAGCGGGGAGAACGCTGTAGCGGGCGGCGGCGTTGGTCCTTTATCGATCTCCGCCTGCTGCCACAGCATGTCGAGCGTGCGCCGCAAGCGCGCCGCCGCCACCGGCTTGTGCAACACCGGAATGCCTTGTGCGGCGAGCGCCGCCAGTTCCGCCGACGCCATATCGCCTGTAATCAGCAGCATCACGACACCTTCGTGGCCCGAGCGCGCCAGTTCGCTGCGCACCGCCGTCAGCGCCTGCGCGCCCGTGCGGTGATTGGCCAACTGGTAATCGCAAAGCACCGCGTCGGGGACGAAACCTTCCTCGAGCGCGGCCAATGCGGCGGTTTCGTCGCGTACGCCCTGCACGATGCAGCCCCAGCGGCCGAGCAGGCTCGAAAGACCTTCGAGAATCGACGGCTCGTCGTCGATGCACAACACGCGGCGCCCTTGCGCCGTCGGTCCGCCCGTCACCGCCTCGTTCAGACTTGCGACGATGCCGCTCGCGTCGCCCGCCTGCACCGGAAAGCGGAACACCGAGCCGCGCCCCGGTGCCGAGCGCAACTGCAATTCGCCGCCCAGCATGCCGACGAGGCGCTTCACCGTCGGCAGGCCGAGGCCGTGCCCCTGGCGCGCGTCGCGCTGCGGATTTGCGACCTGATAGAACTCCTCGAAAATACGCTCGTGCTCCTGCGCCGGAATGCCGATGCCCGAATCGCGCACTTCGATATAGCCGCCATTGGTTCGCCCCGCGCGCCGGAAGCCGAGCCAGATCGCGCCTTCCTCGGTATAGCGGACAGCGTTCGACAGCAGATTGCTCAGCACGCGTTCGAGCAGCACGGGATCGTCGTGGACCACCATCGACGTCGGCGCGATTCGCAGCGCGAGCCCCTTCGCCGCCGCTTGCGGACGATACTGGCTGCCGACGCGCTCGAACAGTTCCGACAGCCGGAAATGCAAGCGGATCACCTGGGTGACGCCGCTTTCGAGCCGCGCGAGATCGAGCACCTGGTTGAACAACTGGTTCAGCGCCTCGACGTTATGGACGATGTGCTCGGCGGTCTTCGCGTGCTGCGCGGGCGTCGCGGCGGAATCGTTGAGCGACGCCGCCAGCAGCCCGATGGCGTGCAACGGCTGGCGCAAATCATGGCTCGCCGCCGCGAAAAAGCGCGTTTTCGCGAGACTCGCCTCTTCGGCGACATGCTTTTGCGCCGCCAGCGATTCCGCCAGGTACTGCTGATCGACGCGCGCCTGCACGACCTGCTGGAACAGTTTGCGGTAACTGAGCGCATACACGTTGATCGCGCAGAAGAAGAACGCGAGCACGATGGCAAGAATCGTGCGATCGAACGTATGCATGCCGAAATGCAGCACGATCGACGGAAACAGCAGAAAGGGAATCGCCGTGGCGAAGTTCAGCAGGTCGAAGCCGTTCGACATGAACACGCCCGCTGCGAGCGTGACGAGCATCACCGTATGCAGCAGCGGCAAGTCGCTCTGCGGACTCTGGAACGCAAACCAGATCGCGATGCCCGGTGCGCTGTACAGCAGCACGCCGCGCACCGCGTGCACGTTGATCCAGCCGCGCGGCGACAGCAGATGCGGATAGCGCCGATTGCAGATCCATAGCGCGAGACCCGCGCAGTTGGCGGCCGCATAGAAGCCGAAGCAGGCGATGAAAAGCGGCGGCGACGGTATCGCGGGCCAGTAAATGGCCACCAGCACCGCGATCGAAAACCAGTGCGAGAAGAAAGCGATCGGGTCTTGCGCGTACAGCACGCGCACCAGGTCTTCGTCGATTGCACGCTGGATCGGGTCAGCCCGCATCGCGCGGTCTCCTTGTCGGGCACGGCAAATTCGGTGAGGGGGCGCGAGAGCCTGGCGCTTGCACGGAGCGCGCTGCGGCGTGTTTGCGCAAGAGCTTGCACTGTTCTACTGCAATGCAGCGGCGCGCGGCCGCCGCTTTCTTATCAGACGAATCAGGGGCGTGCTGCCGGATGGTTTACCCGGCAGTTTACCCATCAGCTAACACTTAATCCATATAGGCGAAGCCGCCGCCGACGACCATACTGGCCTCACTACCTGGCGCGGCCGCAACGATTCTTCCTTCCGCCTTTCGCCTGCATTCCGGGCTCGCCGCGCTTCTCGCCTTACTCACGCCTAACCCTAATGGAGGCTTTCATGGGCGCAGTTCCGAGCCACGAGTTCGTCCGCAATCTCGACGACGCGATCCTGCCCGATCTGTGGCGCCGCCGCACGCAGTTGTCCGCCGACGAAATGGTGTCGATGGTCGAACTCGTCAAGCGGGCGTTGCGGACTTACCATCCGCTGGAACTGCAGGCACTCGGCGAAGATAAGGAAGAACTGGTTGCGCAGTTCATTTATTCCAAGGTTCTGCGCCTCGCGCCCGGCCACACCGAAACGCATGCGTGCGCCGACAGCGCACCGTCCAATGGCTACGCACTGTGCGCGTATTTCCGCCGCTATCTGATCGACTGCCTGCGCAGCGCGGGGCATCAACGCAATGTGTCGATGGAAACCGACGGCATGGCGCAGGAAATCGATCTGCACGCCCAGGCATTGGAAGACCCCGTGCAAAGCGTGCTGCTGCAATACGGGCTCGACGAACAACGGGTACGGCACGCGGCGCGCGCTTTTATCGAAAGTCTCGACGAGCCCGAACGGATCGTGCTGGCCGGCAGCCTTGGCTGGTGCTCGGAAGGCAAAGGCGGACTGTCGGCGGTTGCGGCTTCGCATCGGGTGCCCTCGTATCACTATCGCGCCGTCAAACTCGGCGTCACCATGAAAAAGACGGCCACCGCCGACGATTTTTCCAATACGAAGATCGGTCGCTGGCTCACGGACGTGCTCGGGATCGAGATCGACATCGACAATCGCAGTGCGATTCTGCTGGCGCTGAATCTGCTCGCGGCCGAGTCGATCGATAGCGAAATGAATGAAGCGGCCGCATGACAGGCTGCAGCATCGACACAAAAAGAACACGTAAAAAGCCGCATGAGCGGACTCAACAACAACGGGCTCAACAATAGTAATGGGGAAATGACTGAGGCACAGGGGACTCCTTTGGGCGCATCGCACAGATGCGCCTTTTTTTGTCGGCGCGCACCGCCTACGATAAAAAAGCCGCGGCAGCGCGCCGTCTTTCTTCCGACGCCCGGTTCCCTTCCCTGCACCGATTCCTGACGAGGTGGTCGCGTATGAACCGCTTATCGAGCGCCGTGACGGCGATGAAGTCGCATTACGAAGTGGTCGTGATCGGTTCCGGTTATGGCGGTGCGATCGCGGCGAGCCGCATGGCGCGCGCGGGCCGCAGCGTCTGCGTGCTTGAACGCGGACGCGAATTCATGGCCGGCGAATACCCGCGCACGCCGTTTCAGGGCGCGGAGCAGATCCAGTACAACACGCCGCTCGCGCAAATCGGCTCGCCGCTCGCGCTGCTCGAAGTGCATGTGAACGACGACGTCAACGCGGTGGTCGGCTGCGGGCTCGGCGGCACGTCGCTGATCAACGCGAACGTCGCGCTGAAAATCGATTCGCGCCTGTGGGACGACACACGCTGGCCCGCTGCGTTGCGCGGCGATCAGACCGGACGTGACAAGGGTTATCAACGCGCGTGGGACATGTTGCAACCTGCGCCGGTGCCGAGCCGCTTCCGCGAATTGCCGAAGCTGCTCGCGCTCGCCAAATCCGCCGAGGCGCTCGGCATGGGCGACCGCTTCAGCACGCCGCCGATAACCGTCACCTTCGAGGACCGCACGAACGCGGCCGGCGTCGCGCAAAAAGCCTGCACCGGATGCGGCGACTGCAACTCCGGCTGCAACTACGACGCGAAGAACTCGACGCACATGAACTATCTGCCCGACGCCGTCGCTCACGGCGCGCAGATTTTTACGGGCGCCGCGGTTCATTCGGTTGTGCGCAACGTCGATACGCAGAAGTGGCAGGTCGGCTATCAGCTCGTGCGCTTGGGGCGCGAGAGTTATGACGCGCCCGATCTGTTCGTTAGCGCCGACATCGTGATCGTATCGGCGGGAACGATCGGCTCGACCGCGTTGCTATTGCGTTCGCGCAATGAAGGCTTGAGCGTGTCGGACATGCTCGGTCAGCACTTCACCGGCAATGGCGACGTGCTCGCGTTCGCGTACAACACCAATGACACGATCAACGGCGTCGGCTGGGGCGCGCATGTGGACCGCGATATTCCGCCGGTCGGGCCGACCATCACGGGCCTGATCGATCATCGCAATACCGCGGACGTCAGGGACGGTTTCGTGATCGAGGAAGGCTCGCTCGCCGGACCCGTGGGCGCCGCGCTCGTCGGCATGCTCGGTGCGGCCGCGCCGCTCGCGGGCGTGGATGTTTCGGGGCCGCGCACCGTGGACCAGCAACTCGAATACGACGCGCGCGTGGTCGAAGGCTTCCTGCACGGCCCGTATCGCGGCGCGCTCAATCACACGCAAAGCTATCTCGTGATGGCGCACGACGACGAGAGCGGCCAGATCAGCGTGAACGAGAAAGGCCGGCCGCGCATCGCGTGGGAAAACGCCGGCAAGCAGCCGATTTACGAAACCGTCGAGCAGACGCTGAAGCAGGCGACGGCGCCGCTCGGCGGCAAATACCTGCGCGATCCGATTTCAAACGACATCTTCGGCAATCGAACGGTGACCGTGCATCCGCTCGGCGGCTGCGGGATGGGCGAGGATGCGGAGCGCGGCGTAGTCGATCACCTGGGCCGCGTTTTCAGCGGCACGACCGGCACCGGCGTGCATGACGGCCTCTACGTGATGGACGGCGCCGTCATGCCCATGTCGCTCGGCGTCAATCCGTTGTGGACCATCTCCGCGCTCGCCGAGCGCAATTGCGCGCTGCTTGCGGCGTCGCGCGGCTGGAGCATCGACTACGATTCGAAAGGCACCGCCGACACACCGCCCGCGCAAAAGATCGGCTTGCGCTTTACCGAAACGATGGTCGGCCATTACACGCCGACCGGCGCGAGCAAGGACGCCGCGAGCCCGATGGCGTTCACGCTGACGGTTGAATCCGACGACCTCGCGATGATGCTTAGCGATCCGAATCACATGGCAAAAACCGCCGGAACGCTGACCTGCCCCGCCCTTTCCTCGCAGCCGATGACGATCACGGACGGCACCTTCAATCTGTTCGTGGCCGACCCGCAGGACGTGGACGAGCGCAACATGAATTATCGAATGACGCTCAACTCGGCGGAAGGCAAAACGTATTATCTGAGCGGGCAAAAGATCATCACGCGCACGTCGCCTCTCGAACTGTGGGAGCAAACGAACACGCTATACGCGCAGATTTTCGCCGCGCCCCAAGCCGACGCGCCGGCGATTGGCAGCGCGACGCTCATCATCACGCCGGAAAATTTCCTCAAGCAGCAACGCACGCTCGAAGTCACCAACGCACCCGATCTGAAGACACGTCTCGAATGGACGCTGAAGTTCGGCAAGTTCTTCGCGGGCGTGCTGTTCAGCGAATACGGCGGCGTGGCCGCGCCTTTGCAGTATCACGATCCCGCCGCGGAGCCGCGTATGAAGCGTGCGTTGCGCGCGCCCGCGCCGCAAATGTTCTTCTTCGATACGCCGGACGGTACGCGCTTGCGTCTCACGCGCTATGTCGACCCTGCACGCAAGAATGCGCGCCCCGTGCTGCTGATTCACGGCTCCGGCGTGTCGAGCCGCATTTATTCGACGGATCTGATCGGCACAAATCTCGTCGAATATCTGTGCGCCGCGAACTACGACGTGTGGCTCGTCGATCTGCGCGTGAGCATCGAAATGCCGAGCGTGCTCGTGCCGACCAACGTCGATAAAGTCGCGCTCGAGGATATTCCCGCGGCCGTCGCGAAGATTCGCGAGGTCACTGGCGTGAGCGGCATCCAGGCGCTCGGTCACTGCATGGGCGGCCTCGCGTTGAGCATGTCGCTGATGGCGGGACTCGAAGGCGTGCGTTCAGCGGTGATTTCGCAGGTCGCCGTGCATCCGGTGCCCGGCACGCTCGCCAGAATCAAGGCGGGTCTGCACATTCCGGACATCATGCAGCATCTCGGCGTGACCGATCTGACCGCCTATACGAGGGACAAAAGGTGGCCGCACAATCTCTACGACGAAGCGCTGCGGCTCTATCCCGTCGATCACGATGAGGGTTGCGGCAACCCGATCTGCCATCGCGCGACCTTCATGTACGGTCTGCTATACGAGCACGCGCAGGTGAGCGAGACGCTTCATTCGAATCTGCAGGAACTGCTCGGCGTGCATGACGTCGGCGTGTTCAAGCATCTGGCCGCGATGGTGCGCGCCGGCAAGGTCGTCGACGCCGACGGCGACGACGTCTATCTGCGCGGCGCGCGCGGCATGAAGGGGCTTGCGGGCATGCGCATTCCGATCGGTTTCATTCATGGCGACTGCAATGAAACCTATGTGCCGCAAAGCACCGCGCTCACCTATGAGATGTTGGTCAACGCGTTTCCCGAGCAACCTTATGAGCGGCATCTGATTGCGGGCTATGGACACATCGACTGCATCTTCGGCAAGAACGCCGCGCGCGATGTTTATCCGACTATCGCGCGCTATCTGAACGCGCACTGAGTTCGCACTGAGTTCGCGCTCGCTAGAACAGCTTGCCCGGATTCAGGATGCCGTGCGGATCGAGCGCATGCTTGATCGCCCGCATCGCCGCGAGTTCGGCGGGCGAGCGCGAGATCGGCAGGAACTCGCGCTTGAGCAGACCAATGCCGTGTTCCGCCGACACAGAACCGTGCAGCGGCCCGAGCATTTCATAAACGAACGCGTACACCGCGTGATGATCGACGCCGGGAATCGAATGGCCGTCCACGGTGACGTGCAGATTCGAATCGCCGATATGGCCGAAAAAATACGATTCGTTTCCGGGCCAGCGTTCATCGAGCGCCGCGCGGCAGCGCTCGACAAAATCGCCGATCACGCTGATCGGCAGGCTTACGTCGAAGTTGATTGCGTCGAGCCGCACGGGAAATTCGGCCGTGCATTCGCGGATCGCCCACAACGCGCGCGCGTCGGCCACCGACTGCGCGATCACCGCGTCGCGGATCCCGCCTTCTTCGAGCGCGCCGGTCAGCGCCTGCGCAAAGCGCTCGCCGTCGTCACTCGAATCGAAGCTCGCGTGTTCGATCAGCGCGTAGAGCGGATACGCGCCGTCGAACGGCGAACGCGTCCCCGTCAGCTTGACGCCAAAATCGTAGAAGTCCGGCCACATGATTTCGAATGCACCGATGTCGTTGCCAAAGCGCGTCGACAAACGTCGCAGCAGATTCACGGCGGCATCGTAGCCGTCGAGCGCGACGAGCGCCGTATGACGCGCGGCGCGCTGCGGATGAAGCCGCAACACCGCGCGCGTGATGACGCCAAGCGTGCCCTCCGAACCGATGAACCAGTGTTTCAGGTCGTAGCCGGTGTTGTTCTTGACCATCTTGCCGAGCGAACTTAGCACGTCGCCATTGGCGAGCACGACTTCGAGACCGAGCACCTGGTCGCGCGCGGTGCCCGACTGAATCACGCGATTGCCGCCCGCGTTAGTCGCGAGATTGCCGCCGATCTGACACGAGCCACGCGCGCCGAGATCGAGCGCGAGTTCGAAGCCCGCTTCGGCAGCGGCTTCCTGCGCGCTCTGCAATGTCGTTCCGGCGCGCACGGTCAGCGTGGCCGAAGCGGCATCGATTTCCTCGACGCCGTTCAGCCGTTCCAGCGACAACGCGATGTCCGTCGCGCGTGCAATCGCGCCGCCCGCAAGCCCCGTCATGCCGCCTTGCGGCACCACAGGTTGATGCGCCGCGTGGCAAATGGCGAGCGCGCGCGAGACTTCGTCTGTGGTGCGCGGCAGCAGCAACGCTGCGGGACGCGTCGGATCGTGGCGCGTCCAGTCGGTCATCGCGCGTTCGCCGATCTGTTCGCCGACGCGCACCGCATCGTCGCCGAGCGCGGCACGCAGCACGTCGAGCGTGGCGGCAAGCGGCGCCGTGCAGGGTTGCGGCTGCGTGTCGTGATTCATGTCGTGACGCGCATTATCGTTTTGTGTCATGCAGCGTTTCCTGGTTTTGCTTCTTCCGATAACCCATCGAATCGTTGATGCGCCCGAGAATGTAATCGCCCGCGGCCACCGGCTGATATTTGACGTCGTCCGCACTCGCGCCCAGTTCGCGCGGATCGACCATTGCGCCGTACGTCGGATCGTAGAACGTCGCGATCGAATAACGCTCGCGTCCCGAAGCATTGATCACGCGATGAAGCGTCGAACGAAAACGGTCGTTGGTCCAGCGCGCGAGCAGATCGCCGACGTTCACCACAAAGCTGCCTTCCACAGGAGGCGCATCGATCCAGGTATCGTTGGCAATTTCACGCACCTGCAATCCGCCCACCTGATCCTGCCATAGCAATGTGATGCAGCCGTAATCGGTATGCGGCGCGACGCCGAATTGATCTTCATCGGACTGTGGCGGCTGCGGCGGATAGTAGACCATTTGCGTGCGCTGCATCCGCTTCGTATAACGCGGCGCAAAAAAATGTTCGTCGACGCCGAGACTCACCGCGACTGCGAGCAGCAGATCGGCGCCGCATGCGCCCACCGCTTCATAGTAGCTGTACAGCGCGGGACGCAACTCGGGCATGAAGTCCGGCCAATTGTTCGGGCCGCGCAGCGCCTGGCCCGCGAGTACATCGGGATCGTCCTCGGGCAACTCGAGTCCGATGCTGAAAAACTCCTTGTAATCGGGGCGTTTCGCCTGATACATGGTCGCGTCGCCAAGCGCATTGAAACCGCGATGCCGATGATTGACCGCCGCGCGCCGCTTCGTCTCTACCGGAAATGCGAAGAAGGTTCGCGCGGCCTGTGCGGCGGCGTCGATGGTCGCTTGCGGCACGCCGTGATTGACGATGTAGAAGAAGCCGATGGTCGTGCACGCGTCGCGGATTTCGCGCGCCACGCTTTGCAACGCATGCGGGTCGCCCGCGCGAACGCCGGCAAAGTCGATGAGCGGAATGCGGGTCACAGGCATCGCGTTACTCCGTGAGAAGGTCCGACGAATTGCGGGGGCGCAATAGCCGGGGGCGCCTTAGCCGGGGGCGCCATCGCCATTGCAGTGGTATATACCGCCAAAAGCGCACCCGCAAGTGAACTCGCGGCGCTGCGCGTAAGGGCTTTTCTCTACTCGCGCGTTTATTTATTTTGCGCGAACACTGCGGTATATACTGCCTCGCATGACTTGCGCCGCGCCGATCTTTTGCGGCGCGTTTCGCGTCGCTCGTACGACCCGCGCTGTGCCCACTGGAGAATCTCATGAGCATCCTTGCAGGCTGGAAGTGTCGTCTGGTCATGTTGGCGTTGTGCGCGGCAAGCGTCAGCGCTTATGCGGAAGACCAGCTCGCCAAAGTGAAGAAAGCCGGCGAGCTCGTGGTCGGCACGGAGATGCAGTTCGCGCCTTTCGACTTCCTCGAAAACGGTCAGCAAGCGGGCTTTAACAAGGATCTGTTCGCCGAGGTCGGCAAGGAACTCGGCGTGAAGGTGCGTTTCATCGACCTGCCGTGGCCGAGCGTGTTGCCCGGTCTCGAAGCAGGCAAGTTCGATATGGTCGGCGGTCCGATCACCGTGACGAAGGCGCGCATGGAGCGCTACACGTACACGCTGCCCATCGCGGACGCCACTGACGCGCTGCTCAAGCGCGCCAACGATTCGGCGCTCAAGCAATCGTCGGATATTGCGGGAAAAACCGTCGGCGCGGGCAAGGGCTCGGCGCAGCTCGACCAGTTGAAGGCGTACGTCGCCACCTTGCCGAAGCCGCCTGAAATCCGCGAATACGTCGACAACAATCAGGCTTATGCGGACCTCGCCGCAGGCCGCATTGCGGCGGTCGCAAACTCGATGACCAACATCGCGTATGTGGCGAAGCAGCGCCCCGAAACGTTCGCGGTGGTGCAACCGCCGTTCGGCGCGAAAGTGTACTTCGCGTACTGCCTGCGCAAGGACGCGGACAGCAAGCCGCTCGCCGATGCCTTCAACGCGGCACTCGTGAAGATGCACGGCGACGGACGCCTCGCCGCGTTGCAGAAGAAATGGTTCGGCGTGGCGATGGATGCGCCGACTACGATGCCGACGCCGAATTATTGACGCGTGCCAGGCAGGCGCGATAAACGCACATTCACCGCACTATTGACCGCACATCAGCGAGGGCGACGCTCATGTTCAGCACGACCGTCTTCGTTCAGGGCATGCCGCTGTTGTTGCACGCGGCGCTCGCGACCATCGGCGTTTCGTTGACGGGGCTTTTCATCGGCTTCTTCGTCGCGGTCGGCGTGTGCGCGGCGCGGCTCTCGCCGAATCGCGCCGCGCGCCGCTTCGGCGGTGCGTACGTGTTCTTCTTTCGCGGCGTGCCGATGCTCGTGCAACTGCTGCTCGTGTACTACCTGCTGCCGTTCGCGGGCATCAACGTATCGCCGCTCGTGGCCGCGATCAGCGCCGTGTCGTTGTGCTCGGCGTCGTATATCGCTGAAATTCTGCGCGGCGGTTTTCTCAGCATTCCGCCAGGTCATATCGAGGCCGCGCGCATGCTCGGCCTTTCGCCGTTCGACACGCTGCGGCGCATTCTCGTGCCGCAGGCATTCCGTCTGACGTTGCCTTCGCTCGTCAACGAAATGGTGCTGCTGATCAAGGCTTCGTCGCTGATCTCGGTAGTGGGCGTCGCGGAGTTGACGCGCACCGCGCAGAACCTCGCGGCGAGCACCTACAGACCGCTCGAAGCGTACGTCGCCGCCGGCCTCATTTACTTCGTGATCTGCGGCGCGCTCGCACTCGTTGCGCATGCAGCCGAGTATCGGCTGAAGCACGCCTGATCGACCGGAGCCCACGCGATGCAACAGTTCGATCCCACCGTCATCACGCACAATCTTCAGCCGATTGCCGCGGGTCTCGCGACGACGCTCGGCACGTGGGCCGCGGGCGTCGTGATCGGCATGCTGATCGGCTTCGTGATCGCGGTGCTGCAACTCTTTTGCGGACGCTGGGTGCGCGCGCTGTTGCGTGTGTATATCGAGCTATTTCGCGGTACGCCGTTTCTCGTGCAACTGTTTCTGCTGTACTACGGCGGCCCGTCGTTCGGCCTCACGCTCGAACCGATGACAGCCGGCGTGCTCGGACTCGGCCTCTATGGCAGCGCCTACTTTGCCGAAGCGTTCCGCTCGGGATTCGAATCCGTGCCGCCGGGTCATTTGGAGGCCGCCTCGTGTCTCGGCTTGACGCGCATGCAAGCGGTGCTGCGCATCCAGATGCCGCAAATGCTGGTGCTGATCGTGCCCGCGCTCACGAATCTCATCATCGTGTTGAGCAAGGAGACCGCGGTGCTCTCGATCGTCACGGTGCCCGAGCTGACATTCGTGCTGACGGGCATCGGCTCGGCGACCTTTGCTTTCGTCGAAACGCTGCTGATGCTCTGCGTGTGCTATCTCGCGCTCGTCGAACTGACTTCGCGCGCGGGCATATGGGCCGAAGCCCGCATCGCCCGTTTCATGGCATAAAGGAAACGGACCACATCATGAACGCCATCGCCGACATGCCCTCTTCCGCGTCTACTGTCGCGCAGTCTCAACGCGGCGCACCGTTGATCGAGGTGCGCGATCTGCGCAAACGCTTCGGCGAAGTCGAAGTGCTGCGCGGTGTCGATCTCGAGATTGCGCGCTCGGAAGTGGTGTGCATCATCGGTCCTTCGGGCTCGGGAAAAAGCACGCTGCTGCGCTGCCTCGCCGCGCTCGAAACCTACGATCACGGCGACGTGCGTATCGAAGGCGAACTGCTCGGCTACAGCGAGCGCAACGGCAAGCGTGTGCGCGCGTCGCAAGCGGACATCAACCGCGTGCGGCGCAACGTCGGCATGGTGTTTCAGCAGTTCAACCTGTGGCCGCACATGACGGCGCTCGGCAACGTGATGGAAGCGCTTTTGCGAGTGCAGCGCCTGTCGCACAACGAAGCGCGCCGCCGCGCGAATACGATGCTGGAAACCGTGGGCCTTTCGCACAAAGGCGACGCGTATCCGGCGAAGCTTTCGGGCGGTCAGCAGCAGCGCGTGGCAATCGCACGCGCGCTCGCGATGGAGCCGCACATCATGCTCTTCGACGAGCCCACGTCCGCGCTCGATCCCGAACTGGTCGGCGAGGTACTGCAAGTGATGAAGCAACTCGCGCGCGACGGCATGACGATGGCGGTCGTCACACACGAAATGGGTTTTGCCGCGCAGGTCGCGGACAAAGTCGTGTTCATCGACGAAGGACGCATCGCCGTGCAGGGCAAACCGCGCGAGGTCTTTCACGACGCAGGGCAACCGCGCTTGCGGCAGTTCCTGCAAAACTACTTCGACCGCAACGCTTTCTGGGCGCGCGGCCCCGACGACGCCGACGCTGAAGCGCTATGAGCGCGCGCATTGCGCCAAGCGCATTGCGCGAACCGTGAAAAGGGGCCGCCGATGTCCGCCATGCTTCGCAGCAAGCGTCACCATGCCGACGAGCGGCCGCTAGCCGACGCGGCTAAAAATGCGCGCGCCGCCGAACATGCGCCGGCTGCGCGCTACGAACAGGTCAAGCATCACATTCGCGGCATCATCGAATCGGGCGCGCGTCAGGCCGGCGAACGCCTGCCTTCCGAACTCGATCTCGTTGCCACGCTCGGCGTGTCGCGCATGACGGTGAATCGCGCGCTGCGCGAACTCGCGCACGAAGGGCTCGTCACGCGCGTATCGGGCGTGGGCACCTTCGTCGCACAAGCGAGGCCGCAATCCACGCTGCTGATGATCGCGCATATCGGCGACGAAATTCGTTCACGCGGACACGAATACAGCTACCGTACCGTGCTTTTGCAACGCGAGACCGCATCCGTCGTGGTATCGAATGCGTTAGGCCTCGCGCCCGGCGCTTCGGTGTTTCATGTGATTTGCGTGCATCGCGAGAACGGTCTGCCCGTGCAGTTGGAGGATCGCTACGTGAACCCGATCATCGCGCCGGATTTTCTGCAACAGGATTTCTCGGCGATCAGGCCGTCGGAATATCTATATGAAACGGTGCCCGCGCACGACGTCGAACATATTGTCGACGCCGGGCTGCCCACTCCCGCGGAAGCGGAACTGCTCGACATTCGCGCGGAAGAACCGTGCCTCACGCTCGTGCGCCGCACATGGACGAGCGGCGTGGCCGTCACCTTCGCGCGATTCGTGCACCCTGGATCGCGTTACCGGCTCGGCTGCCGCTTCTCGCCGGATATGTCGCAACGGCAAGGCTGACGCGATGCAGCTTATAGCGCCGCTTGCCGGCTAGACATTCCCCGCCAGATGAAAGCGCGACGCCGGGTGCCACAACTGCACCGACGTCGCGACATCGTCGCCGACCCACGTACGACGCCACAGCAGCAGACACGGCTCGCCGATTTCCATCGACAGATGACGCCGCACATACGCATCCGGCTTTTGCGCGTAGATGCGGAATTCCGCGCGCTGAATCGGCGCGAGCCGCACCATGTAGTGATTGGGCGTCTCGACGCTGAAGTCCTGTTGCAGATACTCTGGGAACACCTTCGGATTGACGTAGCGGTCCTCGTACTGGATCGGCTCGCCCTCCTCGCTATGAACGATGCACGAGTGAAACGCCGGGCCGCTCGTGAGGCCGAGCCCTTCGAGCGCGTGCGGGTCGTCGCTCGGCTCGAGCGTCAGCACGCGCGCCGCGTGACGATGACCGCGCGCGGCGATTTCGTCGGCGATGTTGCGGATTTCCAGCACGGTCGATTCGTACCGCTGCGGCGCGACGAACGTGCCTGAACCTTGCACGCGCGTCAGCACGCGTTCGGCGGTCAACTCGCGCAGCGCGCGCGACACGGTCATACGCGCGACGCCAAACTCTTTCACCAGTTCGGTTTCCGAAGGGATCAACCCGCCCGGCTTCCAGTCGCCCTCGCTGATGCGCCGGATCACATAACGCTTGATCTGTTCGTAGGCGGGCATCGCTTTCGCCGGGGTCTCCTTGCAAGCGGCGCGCTGAGAAGTGCCGCCGCTATGCGCGCCTGGCTGCGCCGGCTGCCGGCCTTCTTTCTGATTATTCGTGACTGTGTTCACTCCGACCTCGTGAGTGGGTTGGGGGTCGTAGCCGTCGTACCGCTCGTACGTCCGCACGACGTCTCTGGCTCGCCGGCGGGTAAGCCCGCGCGCCAGCGGTTTTTGTGTCAGGCGACGCGTGCTGTGTTCAGTGGGCTGTTCATGCTGTTTATGTTGCTCCCGCTGTTCGCTGCCGCGGGAAATGTCGCCGCCGCGGCGAGGCTCGCAATCGATGCGCCCGCAACGAACTCCGCGCCCCCACCAGGTGTTATATGGCGCGGCCTCATCTTACCCGGACTCGGCAATGGCGGCGGCGCCTCGCCGGCGATCATGCGGAATGCGACGCTCATGTCGTCGGCGAGAGGACGGTCGTCGCGATACGTCGGCACGATCTGCCGCACGCGTTGCCAGAGCGCTTCCGTATGCGGCGCGCGCGGCGCGTCGGTGGCTTGCAGATCGTAGGCTTGCGCGGCGGCCAGCAATTCGATGGCGACGATGCGGCCCGCGTTATCGACGATCTCCAGCGCCTTCAGCGCAGCGGGCGTTGCGTGGCACAGGTGGTCTTCCTGCAAGCCCGATGTGATGCCGCCGTCGAGACTCGCGGGCAACGCAAGGCGCCGGTTCTGCGCGACCAGCGAGGCCGCCGTGTACTGCGCGATCATGAAGCCTGAACACGTGCCGCCAGGCTCCGCGAGGAACGCGGGCAAGCCGCTCACGAGCGGATTGACGAGGCGATCGAGCCGCCGTTCCGCCATCGCGGCGACCTGGGCGATCGCGGTGGCGAGGCTGTCCATCGCGAGCGCAATGGATGCGCCCACCGCATGCGCCTGCGAATACACGCGCGGCGCTTCGGGCGTGCCGGCGACGATCGGGTTGTCGGTGATCGACGCGAGTTCGCGATTGACCACGTCGGCGGTCGCGGTCAGCACGTCGCGCGCCGCGCCATGCACATGGGGAATGGTGCGCATCGAAAGCGGGTCTTGCGTGCGCTGCCCGACCACCGCCGCCAGAATGCCGCTGTCGGCGAGCGCGGTGCGCATGCGTTCGCCCACCAGATTCAGACCGGGCGACACGCGCAACGCAAGCGAGTCTTCGTCGAATGCAACGAGCTGACCGCGCAGATTCTCGAAGCTCATGGCCGCGACCACATCGGTCCAATCGAGCAGCCGCACCGCGCGTGCGAGCGCCAGCGCCGCCAGTCCCGTCACGCAAGGCGTACCGTTGACGAGGCTAAGCCCCTCTTTCGCTTCGAGCACGAGCGGCTCGCGGCCGAGCAGACGCAGCGCGTCGCGGCCCGTCAGACGCTCGCCGCGATAGCGCACATGACCCTCGCCGATGCACACGAGCGCGATATGCGCCATATGACTCAGATAACCGACCGAGCCGAACGCGGGCACTTCGGGCAAGCAATCGGCGTTGAGCAAGGCCACGAGTTGATCGGCCACTTCAAGGCGAATGCCCGAGTGCCCATGCGCGAAGTTGTTGACCGCGGCGGCCATGATCGCGCGCGTTTCAGCCACGCCGAGCGGCGCGCCGACGCCGACCGCGTGGCTCATCAGAATGTTGCGCGACAGCGTGCGCTGTTCGCTTGGCGACACGATCACGTCGCACAGCGCGCCGACTCCGGTGTTCACGCCATACGCGCGAATGCCGCGCTCGACGATCTGCTCGACGAGCATGCGCGCCGCCGCGATGCGCGCGCGGGCGTCGGCGGAAAGTTCGAGCGGTTCGCCGGCGGCGACCGCCGCCACCTGGGTCCAGTCGAGAGGACGATCGGAACGGATCACGGCCATGATGTTGCCTTGCGCGATAACTTACGTGTGTGATGCGGATGCCGATGCAGCGACGTGCCGACGATGCGCCGCTCAGTTCGTCGTGCGGTCGTGGTGACTCGACACGAATTGCCGGAAGCGCTCGGACTTACAGTCGACGAATACTTCGTCGGGCGTACCGTCCGCTTCCACTTGCCCTTGATGCAGGAACATCACGCGGTTCGACACGTGACGCGCAAAACCCATTTCATGCGTGACGACCAGCATGGTGCGGCCTTCCTCGGCAAGCGAGCGCATCACGCGCAACACTTCGCCGACGAGTTCGGGATCGAGCGCTGAAGTCGGTTCGTCGAACAGCATGACCTTCGGATGCATCGCAAGCGCGCGCGCAATTGCGACGCGTTGTTGCTGGCCGCCCGACAGATGCGCCGGATAGTGGCCGCGCTTTTCCGCGAGACCGACTTTCGCAAGGAGCGCCTCGGCTTCTTCGACGGATTCCGCACGGCTGCGTTTGAGTACGCGCATTGGTCCTTCGATCAGGTTTTCGAGCACCGTCATATGCGACCAGAGATTGAAGTTCTGGAACACCATGCCGAGTTGCGAGCGCACGCGATCCACCTGGCGGCGGTCGCTCGGTTGCAGCTTGCCGTCGCCGCGGCGTTTCATTTTCAGTTCTTCGCCGGCGAGCGCGACTGAGCCGTCGTCCGGTGTTTCGAGCAGATTGAGGCAGCGCAGAAACGTGCTTTTGCCTGAGCCGCTCGCGCCGAGAATCGAAATCACGTCGCCTTGATGAGCGTCGAGCGAAATGCCTTTGAGCACGTGATGATCGCCGAACGATTTATGAATGTTCTTGACCGACAGTGCAACGGGTGCCGTAGCGTTCATGGAATTCTCCAGGTTCATCCGGAATGGCGGCGCTCAGGGCGCGGCGCGGCGTGCTTCAGTCGTGGCGGACACGGGACGGCTCGGCGCGGCAGACTTCGGCGCCGCGCGCAGATGCCGCGACAGACGCGTCTCAAGCATGCTGAGCGCGCGCACGATGACGAAGTTCAGGAACAGATAGATCAGCGCGGCGCAGATGAACACTTCCGTCGTGCGATACGTTTGCTGAATGATCTGCTGCGCGACGCCCGTCACTTCCCACACGGTGACGAGGCTCGCGAGAGCGGTCGATTTGACGAGCAGCACCGCTTCCGTCGAATACGCCGGCAAACACTGGCGTAATGCAATCGGGCCGATCACGCGGCGCAGCAGTGCGAAACCCGACAGGCCAATCGAATAACCCGCTTCGATCTGCCCGACGGGAACGGCCATCAGGCCGCCGCGAATGATCTCGGCGGTATAGCCCGCCGTGCACAGCGCAAGCGACAATACCGCGCACATATACGGCTCGCGCAGCACCGGCCACAGAAAGCTCTCGCGAATCACGCCGAACTGACCCATGCCGTAGTACACGAGGAACATCTGGATCAGGAGCGGCGAGCCGCGGAACACGAGAATATAAGCGCGTGCAAAACGATTCGGCAGCCAGTGCGGCGACACGCGCATCGTGACGATCACGAGCGAGAGCAGTCCGCCGAGAACCAGCGAGCAGAAGAAAAGCCCGAGCGTGGTCGGCACGGCCGCGAGCAATTGCCGGATCGTGTCGAGCAGAAAGTCGAAGTCGAAATTCATGATGCGGCCGCCGTCAGTTGCGCGCGAAGTTGCGCTTGAAGGACCGGCCCACGCGCGCCTCGGCGCGGTTGAAGACCCGGTTCGAGATGCTGGTCATCAGCAGATACAGCGCGCCGCCGACCACGAAGAACGTGAAGTATTGATGCGTGGAGCCCGCCGCCACCTGACTCGTACGCAGCAGTTCGGCGAGACCCGTCACCGAGATCAGCGCGGAGTCCTTCAGGCTCAGTTGCCACACATTGCCGATGCCCGGCAACGCGAAACGCAGCACTTGCGGAATGAGGATGCGGCGCGCCATGGTCAGCGTCGGCATGCCGATGGAACGCGCCGCTTCGAGTTCGCCGCGCGACACCGCGAGCACCGCCGAGCGATACACCTCGGCCTGGTACGCGCCGGAAATCATGCCGACAGCAAGCGCGCCGATCACAAACGGCGGCACGCCGACGAAGCCTTCCGCGCCGAACCACTGGCCGACCGTGGTTACGAGCGTGGAGCCGCCGAAATAGAACAGATAGATGACGAGCAGTTCGGGCACGCCGCGAAACACCGTCGTATAGGTTTCGCCGATCACGCGCAACACGCGCAGCCGCGACAGCTTGGCCGCCGCGATCAACGCACCGAACACGGCGCCGACCGCGAGCGCGGCCAGCGTGAGCGCGACGGTCATCAACGCCGCGAGCAGCAATACGCCGCCCCAGCCTTCCGGCCCGAAGCCGAGCATCTGTATCAGAGCCATTGCCTACCTCTCATTCATGACGGCCGATGCAACAGCCGCACGAAACAACTGCACGTGCAAGCTCGCGCCCGCACGTGCCGCATTCGTTCGACGCCTCGTGAATCAGGGCGTCACGTCGGTCTTGAACCACTTGGCGGAGAGCTTCTTGACGGTGCCGTCGGCGAGCGCCGCGCTGATCGCGGTGTCGAATTTCGCCTTCAGGTCGGCGTCCTGCTTGCGAAACGCGAGGCCTTCGCCCGGGCCCCAGATCGGGCCGCCGATCTTCGGACCGGCCATCGAAATCGACGCGGTTTCTTTCTTGTCGACGTTCGCCGCGTAATACGTGACGTCGTCGAACGATGCGTCGATGCGGCCGTTCGCCAGATCGAGATCGCGCTCCGGCGAGGTCTTGTACACGCGGATCGTGGCGATGTCCTTGAAGCCCTCGTTGATGAACTTCGTGTAGACGGTGCCGGACTGGATGCCGATCGTCTTGCCCTTCAACTGCTTGCGCAGCGCGTCGACAGTCGGCTGATCGGCTTTAGCATCGCCCGAGAGTTTGACGACGGCGGCGCCAGGCGGGGCCTTTGGCAGCACTTTGGTATCAGCGACGGCGAAGGTTGCGGGCGTGGCCGCATACGGCTTCGAGAACGCGATGATCTTTTCGCGCTCCGGCGTGATCGAGATGGCGTCCATCAGCACGTCGAACTTGCCTGCTTGCAGGCCCGGAATCATGCCGTCCCAGTCTTGCGCGACCAGGTTGCATTGCAGCTTGATGCGCTCGCAAAGATTGGCGACGAGTTCCGGTTCGAAGCCGCCGAGCTTGCCGCCGGGCAACGTCAGGTTCCACGGTGCGTAGCCGCCTTCGAGCGCGATCGTCACCGTCTTCCAGTCTTTGGCTTGCGCCGGTGCCGCGAAAATTGCCGCGGCGCCGAACACGGCGCCGATCAATGCTTTTGCTGCCGTCGTGCGTTTCACTTTCACGTCGAAACTCCTTGATGGGGGGAACCGTCGAGCCGAATGTTTACTGCCGCTGAATTTGTATAGACAAGTCTGCACGAGTCAAAAAGCAGTCGCAAGGGGATTCATGCGAAATCGCGCGAATCATCGGGTAAGCCCCTAGGCGCCCTGACAGGACGGGGCTTCTACAGACATGATCGAAGAACGGCGAGCGCGCGACGAGATTAATTCATGCGCGCGTGTGGTGCGTTTTGTCTAGACAGGTTCATGCATGCGCCGCAAATGTGCGGCGGCTTTGCGCGTCTACCAGATGAGAGGAACGAAGCGAAAACGCACGCGCGTCATGTACTCCGTATAGCCGTCGAGTTGTTCGGCGAGCACGCGCTCTTCGCGCACCGCACGCCAGCCGAGCCCGATCGTCATGAGAGGAACGAACGCGAGACCCCACCATGAGCCGAGCAGCAACGGCGTGCCGACGAACAACAGCAGCGCCGCCGAATACATCGGATGACGCACGCGCGCGTAGGGACCGCTGTCGATCACCTTGTGACCGCGGCTCGACTGGATCTTCACGACGGGCGCCGCATAGCTGTTGGCTTCGAACACGAAGCGGCACATGAAAATGCAAAGCGCCACGCAAAGCGAGCCGAGGCTCACCAGCGCGACGGGCAGCGGCGCGGACCAGTGAAAGCGCATCGCGTCGAGTCCCATCACGATCAGCCAGCCGCACCACACGCACGCCACGCCGATCATGAAGAGCCGGTCCCAGCGGCTTTGCTGTTGCTGCACGAACGGCGCGAGGCGCTCGGCGAGCAGGCCGGGATCATGGCGTGCGAGCCACACGCCGATCCACAAGCTCAATACGCCGAGTTCGATCAGATACCACCACGCCGCCGGCCACGCGAGCGTGCCGGCCGCGCCGAACAGCAGCACGCCCATGCCCGCGAGCCACAGCACGGTATGGACGACGAGGCGCGTAATCATGGCATGGCCTTGTGCCGCGCTCACGCCGAATCGGCCCGAGTGCGCACGCGCTCGAAAATATCTGCGATGTCGATGTCCCCGGTGTTCAGACCGAAGCGCTCGCGCAAACAGGCCGCGAGTTCGTCCGCGCTCGCAAGGCGCTGCTCGCCGATCAGGCTGCCGTCTGCCGCGCGTTCGTTCACCTGGTCGTTGAGCAGCGTGAGCCGCGTCCCGGACAACACGCGGCATACGATCAGATTGCTCGCGAAGATCGCTTCCGGCGACGTCGACGTGTACCAGTTCGACGTTTCATAATCGATCCACTCGACCGGATGCAAGTCGAAGCGATACGCACGCGACCAGCTTTCATCGCGTGCCTGCACTTCGAGGTAGAGCGCGTCGCGCGACGCGTCCGCGAGCCGGAAGACGCCGAGGTCCGTGCGCTGCGCGAGACCTGGAGACAGCCGCAGCGGCGACGTCAGCGTGACGCTGCCGAGACCCACGTCCGCGATCCATGCTTCGTTATCCAGATCGATACGCAGCACCATGTGCGTGCGCGGCGTCACCGCGTCGGGCTCGCGGCCCCACAGCACGCGCCCTATCAGCGGCGTCACGCGAAAGCCCAACTCCTGCAGCACATTCGCGAGCAGCGTGTTCTGTTCGAAGCAATAGCCGCCGCGATGATCGTCGACGAGTTTTGTTTCGACGGATTCGAGGTCGAGCTTCACCGCGCGGCGCGTGAGCGGATTCAGGTTTTCAAACGGAATGGCCCGTGGATGCAGACGGTGAATGGCCTGCAGCACCTCGAGCGTCGGCGCGCGCGGGCCCGCATAGCCGATGCGCGCGAAGTAGTTGTCGAGATTCAATGTGTGTGACATTGGTGATCCGTTCGTGGCTTATGGGGTGTTACTGCGCGCCTCACTGCGCGCTCATTGCCCGCCGAGCGCCGACCTCGCGATCGACGGCACGCTGATCCCCTGGCTCGACGCAAACTGTACCGCGGAACTGAGCGTGGACATCAGCGATTGCAATTGCCCCGGCGCCGACTGCGCGATATACGACGCGCTTTGCATCGTCTGCGGATTCATCCCGGCCTGCAACAGCGACGAAGGGTTCATCTGCCCGATGCTGCCGAGCCCCGACTGCATGCTCGAATACTGGGTCACGCCTTTGGCGAGCGACGATAACCCGTCGGTGAACGCCTGCTTGTTCACCGGCGTTTGCGATGCGCCGCTCGCACCGCCTGCGCGGCTCGCGAAAGCCTGCGTGAGCGTTTGCGACAGCGACTGCTGCGTGCTGCCGACCTGCGTCAACTGACTGACCGACGGCGTGCCACCACTGCTTAGCAAGCCGGCTGCCTGCTGCGCCTGGCCGGCCGCGCCGCTCAGACCCATCGCGGACGCAAGCGTGGACTGTCCGCTCAGCACTTGCTGGTTCGCGCCCACGTAGGTCTGCAACA
Source organism: Paraburkholderia sp. RL17-368-BIF-A (assembly GCF_046054045.1). Lineage (NCBI taxonomy): Bacteria > Pseudomonadati > Pseudomonadota > Betaproteobacteria > Burkholderiales > Burkholderiaceae > Paraburkholderia > Paraburkholderia sp. RL17-368-BIF-A. Next base: position 27,223 of record NZ_JARESN010000010.1, on the reverse strand, counting down.
ACTGCGAGAGCCCGCCGGGAGATGCGGCGGCGCCGGCATCCGCGGAGCTGTCTCCGCCGCCAATGCCGAACTGCTTCAGATTCAGTTGTGCGTTCGCGGCGCCGCTTGCGAAAAGGCCAGCACTCGCCAGCAACGAAATCAGGAGGGTGCGCTTCTTCATCATGTAAGTCCTTGTAAGTGGGCTGCGGAAATCTCGTGCGGTTCGACAAACGCTGTCTCCGCGCGTTCGCGCGAATTCATCAATTTGTCAGCTTGCCGTGCGTCGGCCCGTCTCGTTGACGCACCCAGACTGCGTCGGTACGATCACGCCCATTCCGCAAGTCGCGCGAACCGATGCGTCGACGCACGCGTTAAACAGCCATTTAACCGCGCAAAAATGCCCGGCAGTCGATAACAACATTAAAGGCTTTCGATGAAGCTCGCATCCTCCCTTCGACGCGTTGCGCTGCTGCGTGCAGGCCGTGAGTTCGCACGGTCGAGCGGCGCGACCGGCCGGCGCCCGCGCCTTTTTTCGCTGCGCCACGCGGCGTTGTATGTGGCGCTCGCGTGGGCTTCCGTTTGCGGCGCGGCAATGGCGCAAACCAGTTCCGACGCCACGCGCGACGCAAGCGAAGCGAGCGGCGCGGATGCGAACAAAACGCCGGCCAACGAAACCGGTCTCTGGAACCGCGACCAGCTATTCGGCGACATGGGCGGCTTGCGTCCGTGGCTCGGCCAATACGGCGTGACGTTCGCGCTCACGGAAACGAGCGAACTGCTCGGCAACCTGCGCGGCGGACTGGCGCGCGGCGTCGCGTACGACGGCCTGACGACCGCGACCTTGCAACTCGACACCGAAAAAGCCTTCGGCCTGCGAGGCGGCCAGTTCAACGTCAGCGCATTGCAGATTCACGGCCGCAATCTCAGCACCGACAAGCTGGGCACTTTGAACACCGCGAGCGGCATCGAAGCGGATGCCAGCACGCGCCTGTGGGAGCTGTGGTATCAGCAGTCGTTCCTGAACAAACGCGTCGACGTGAAAATCGGTCAGCAGAGTATCGATCAGGAATTCATCTCCAGCACGTACTCGGCGCTATTCATCAACACGATGTTCGGGTGGCCCGCACTGCCCTCGTACGACATGCCGTCGGGCGGCCCCGCGTATCCGCTCGCGGCGCTCGGCGTGCGCGTGCGCGGACAGATCACGCCTTCGTTGACGGCGCTCGGCGGTGTGTTCGACGGCGATCCGCTCGGTAACAACCCGAATAACCGCAGCGGCACGAACTTCAATCTGCATAACGGGACGTTGTTCATCGGCGAGCTGCAGTATGCGATCAATCAACCGGCCGATAGCGACGCCGCCGCGGCGCCAGGCGCAACCCGAGGCGGCCTGCCGGGCACCTACAAGATCGGCGTCTGGTACAACAATGGCCCCTTCGCGGACCCGCGCTACGATAACAACGGTGTGTCGCTCGCGAGTCCTGCGTCCACCGGGGTTGCGGCGAACCATCGCGGCGATTACAGCTTCTATGCGGTGGCCGATCAGACCATCTGGCGGCCGAATCCCGGCGAGGCACGCAGCCTCGGCGTATTCGCGCGCGTCATGGGCGCGCCGGGCGACCGCAACCTCGTGAGCCTCGCGGCGAATCTCGGCGTCGTGCTGAAAGCGCCGTTCGCGGGCCGCGACAACGATAGCGCGGGCCTTGCGCTGACGTACATCAAGATCGGCAGCCACACGCGCGGAATCGATCAGGATAACCTGGCATTTAGCGGCGGCCCGTACGGCGTGCGCACCAGCGAAACCGCGCTCGAAGCAACTTACCAGTATCAGATCGCTCCCTGGTGGATGCTGCAGGCGGATGCGCAATACACGTTCAACGCGGGCGCCGGGCAAAATCCGAACGATCCGACGAAGCCGCTGCGCAACACGTTCGTCGTGGGTGTGCGGACGAATATCGCGTTCTGATGTTTTTGATGTTGCCCGCGCCGCCGTTGTCCGCGCCGCCGCGCGTGAACGGCGCTGCGCCGTGTCACGAAGCCGCCGCCGCTTACGCGCGCGGCTGCGTGCGCAGCGACAGATCCTGCACCATCTGCGCCGCCAGATAATCGCAAGTCGGCCGGTCGGACTTCGCGCTGCGCGCCACCACGATTTCGAGCGGCTCGATATGCGGCAAGCCTTGCGCTTCGCCGAGAATGGCGAGCCGCGACGGCACGCTGCAGCGCGTCAGCGCAACCACCGACAAACCCGCGTCCACGGTGGCGACCAGGCCCATCAGGCTCGCGCTGCTGAAGGCCGCGCGGTAGCGAATCCGCGCGCCGTCGAGCGCGGCCAGCGTATGCTGACGCGCCACACAGCCGGGCTCGTATAAGCCGACCGGCAATGGCGACGCCGCCAGCACCGGGGTATCGACGGAAGCGCCCACCCACACCATCGGCTCGCTGCGCACGAATTCGCCGCGCAGCTTGCGGTCGCGCGTGACGAAGGCAAGGTCGATCTTGTTGTCCGCCAGCATCGGCGCGAGCGACGTGCTCTGCGCGCAGACAATTTCAATTTCGACGTGCGGGTACAGGTTCGAAAAGCGCCGCAATACCGGCGACAACAGCGACGAGACGTAATCGTCCGGGGCACCGAGCACCACGCGGCCGGTCACCTCCGGCCGCACGATCGCGGACCACGCTTCCTCATGCAACGCGAGCACGCGCCTCGCATATTCGAGCAGCGTATTGCCGGGCCGCGTCAACGAAAGATTGCGCGTGTTGCGCGCGAAAAGCGTCGTGCCGAGCATGGTTTCGAGCCGCTTGATCTGCATGCTGACGGCGGCCTGCGAGCGATGCACGGTTGCCGATGCCTTCGTGAAGCTGCCGGTATCCACGACCGCAACGAAGGTGCGCAGCAGATCGACGTCGAATTCCGGGTGCATGATTTATCAATGGCGCTTATGGAATTTCTCAATTTAATTCGTTTGTGCGTGGCCCGCAAGCGGCGCAATACTTCAATGCATCACCCAACGGAGATCTAACGGAGACGCGGCGCATGTCCCTCACCCAACGTCAACAAGGCGCGATCACACTGGCCGGCGGCGGGCTGCTGATGGGCACGCTCGGCGTGTTCGTCGAGGAAGCGCGGCTCGGCGCGCTGACACTGGTGTTTTTCCGCTGCCTGTTCGGCTTTCTGTCGCTGGCCGCGTATTGCGCGTGGAAAGGCTACTTCACGCGCGCGCATTTCACGCGACGCACGCTCACGCTCGCGCTCATCTCGGGTGTGCTGATGGTCACGCAGTGGGTCGGCTTTTTCGATGCGATCCATCGCACCAGCATTGCCGTCGCGACCGTGGTGTTTCATGTGCAGCCGTTCTGGGTCGTGCTGATCGGCGCGGCGCTCTTCAACGAACGGCTCGGCGCGGATCGGCTCGGCTGGATCGCGGCGGCCTTCGGCGGGCTCGTGCTCGCGTCGGGCGTGGCGGCCACGGAAAATCTGCAGGGCCATGCAAGCTACCTGATCGGCATCGGCGAGGCATTGGCCGGCTCGGTGCTCTATGCCAGCGTCACGTTGATCGCCAAAGGGCTCGGCAATTTGCGCCCGCACCTGCTGACGCTGATGCAATGTGCGGTGGGCGTGGTGTGCCTGCCGTTCATCGCGCCGCTCGTTGCACCTTTCGACGCCACGCATATCGAGCCGATGCAATGGTTCTGGATTGTCGGCATGGGCGTGCTGCACACGGGGCTTTCGTACGTGCTGATCTATGGCGCGCTGCCGAAGCTGACCACGCCGATCATCGCGGTGCTGCTGTTCGTCTATCCGCTCACCGCTATTGCCGTCGATGCAATCGTGTACGGCCGCGCGCTTTCATTGGCGCAGTGGGCGGGCATGGCGCTGATCGTGATCGCGAGCCTCGGCGTGAATCTCGGCTGGCCGCTCTTTTCGTTGCTGGGTTCGGGCGGGCGCGCGCGGCGACAGGCCGAGTGAATGGCGCGCGTGCGGCTGGCGATGTCGCTGGTCGCGCAGCGGTCGTTCGGTACTCGCGCAGTACTCGCTCGGTACTCACTCACTGGTCATAGTGAAACCGGCATGCGATCACATAGATCTTCCCGTCTTTCGGCAGATACACGAGCCGATCGGCAAACGTGATGCGGCGCGACCAGAAACCGCTCAGGCTGCCGACGAGCGGCTCCGGTTTTCCCGTGCCGATAAACGGATCGCGCCGGCACTCCTCCAGCAACGCATTGATCTTGCGGACGACCTTGCGATCGGTCTCCTGCCAATACACGTAGTCGTCCCAGGCGTCGTCGGTAAACATAAAGATGCTGTCAGCCTTTGCGGCGTGTTCGTTGCGGCTTTTGTGTCGGTTCATCGGTCAGCAGTTCGCGCGGGGCCGCACCGCCGGCATTCAACTGGGCAATGGATCGCGCGAGCCGCTGGGCATTCTTCGACGAACTCAGCAGGTACAAGGTCTCCTGCATCGCGTTGAAGTCTTCCAGCGACACCATCACCACGTTTTCGCCACTTTGTCTCGTGATGAGCATCGGTGCGTGGTCGCGGCAGACTTCATCCATTGCCTGCTTAAAGCCGGCTCGGGCCTCGCTGTAAGTAAGGACGTTCATGGGTTATCCGGCCTGCGAGGTTGCCCTCCGGCCACTCCTGTCAAAAGTTAGAAAAACGCTTCCGCCGCCGTGCGGATTGCCTGCCCTTGCGGTTGCGGGTCGGGCTGGCGATTTGCGGCTGCCGGTCGAAGCGTGGCGCAAAAGAAAAGACTTGGGGCCACGGCGACCATTGTACAGACCGCTGTACAGCGCGGCAAACATCGAACCGCGGACGAACGCGCCTTCTAACGAACAGCAGCATGCCTCTCCACGACCGCCTGCGCCAGTCGGCCGAATGGCCAGGGGCCACGCCGAGCGGCCCTTTCGCCTTGCTGGACGGTGCTTTGCGCTTGTCTGTGGCGCGAACGAAATCACAAACAGACGAGCGACTAGCGCGAGCGCTGTCAGAGCGAGCGGCAAGCCCATCGCATGCACGCGAAAAGACGCCGCGACAATCAGAAAATTCACGCACTCACCGCTGAGCGGTCCGAACGATGCCGCCCACGAAACGCCCGCGCCGCCCACGCAAAAAATCTCCGGGTTTGCCCGCGTTTAAATACCTCATTTTTGTATATAATATTTGAACATGAGCGACACAACCACCGACCTTCTTCCCTTGGACACCCCCGCGCGCGCCCCGCTGCTGCGGGCGGCCGCACCGCGCGAAAGCACGTCCCGCGTGATCGCCGACGCGTTGCGCGAAGCGATTATCGACGGCACGCTGGCGCCCGGCGCGCCGCTGCGTCAGGACGCGATCGCGCGGCACTTCTCGGTCAGCGCAATTCCGGTGCGCGAGGCTTTGCGCCTGCTCGAAACCGAAGGCTGGGCGAAGGTCGCGGTGCACAAAGGCGCGACGGTCGCGCCGTTGTCGGCGGATGAAGCGCGCGAAATCTACGAGATCCGTTCGGCGCTCGAGAGCCTTGCAATCGGACTCGCCATTCCGAAGCACACGGCCGCCACGTTGCGCGAATGCGCCGCGCTCGGCCGGGCGGCGGAGCGCGAGGCAGACCCGTCGCTCTACGTCGCGCGCAACGCGGCGTTTCACATGAGCCTGTATGCGCCGGCCGCGCGTCCGCAGCTCGAAGACCTGATTCGCGTGCTGCATCGGCGGGGCGAGCGTTACTTGCGCCTGAAGTTCGGCTTGCCGTCCTACAAGGGCGAATCCGACGATGAACACACCGAATTGCTCGACGCCGTGCGGCGCCGCGACGTGCCAGCCGCCCAGGCGCTCGTCGTCGCGCATCTGCTCGGCACGGGCGAACTGCTGCACCGTTTCCTGACCGAACGCGCGCAGGCGGAAGCCGCGCTCGCAAGCCAACCCAAGCCGCGCGGCCGTCCGCCGCGCGCTACTACCGGGAGTTGATTGAGCCGATGAACGCACCCGCCGAAGCACCATCCGCCGCACGTTCGTGGACCACGCGCCGCGACGAAAAAAAGCGCCGCCTCGCGGCCATCGCGCCGTGGCTCGAAGACGGCGTGCTGCCGTCCGCGCGCATCGTCGATGCGCTCGAGACGCTGATCCAGCCCGGCGACCGCGTCGCGCTCGAAGGCGACAACCAGAAGCAGGCCGACTTCCTGTCGCGCTCGCTGGCCAAGGTCGATCCGCAGAAGCTTCACGATCTGCATCTGCTCATCTCGAGCATCAGTCGTCCAGAGCATCTGACGCTGTTCGAGCGCGGCATCGCGCATAAAGTGGATTTTGCGTTTGCCGGGCCGCAAAGCCTGCGCGTCGCGCAACTGCTCGAAGACGGGCAACTGGAGATCGGCGCGATTTATACGTACGTCGAACTGTACGCGCGCATGTTCGTCGACCTCACGCCGCATGTCGCGCTGCTGTGCGCGGAAAAGGCCGACCGTCACGGCAATCTCTACACCGGTCCGAATACCGAGGACACGCCCACCATCGCCGAGGCCGCAGCGTTTCGTCATGGCATCGTGATCGTGCAGGTCAATGAGATCGTCGATGAACTGCCGCGCGTCGATATTCCCGGCTCGTGGGTCGACGTGGTCGTGGAGGCGGACCGCCCCTTTGCCGTCGAACCGCTGTTCACGCGCGATCCGCGCCATATCGGCGACCTCCAGGTGTTGACCGCGATGATGGTGATACGCGGCATCTACGAACCGTACGGCGTTACGTCGCTGAATCACGGCATCGGCTTCGACACTGCGGCCATCGAACTGCTGCTGCCCACTTACGGCGAGTCGCTCGGCCTTAAGGGCAAAATCTGCCGCAACTGGACGCTCAATCCGCATCCCACGATGATTCCCGCGATCGAATCGGGCTGGGTCGACAGCATCCATTGCTTCGGCAGCGAGGTCGGCATGGAGGCGTATATCGAGGCGCGCCCCGACGTGTTCTTCACCGGCAGCGACGGCACGCTGCGCTCGAACCGCGTGCTGTGCCAACTGGCCGGGCAATATGGGGTCGATCTATTCATCGGCTCGACGCTGCAGATCGACGCGGACGCCAATTCGTCGACGGTCACGCGCGGCCGCCTCGCCGGCTTTGGCGGTGCGCCCAACATGGGTCACGATCCGCGCGGCCGGCGTCATTCGAGCGAAGCGTGGCTCAAGCTGCTGAAAGATCAGGGGCCCGTGTCGCGCGGCCAAAAGCTCGTCGTGCAACTGGCCGAGACGTACAAGAAAGGCGGCGAACCGACTTTCGTCGATGAACTCGACGCGGTCGCGGTAGGCGCGAAAAACGGCATGCCGATCGCGCCCGTCATGATCTACGGTGACGACGTGAGCCACGTCGTCACCGAGGAAGGCATCGCGCATCTGCACAAGGCCGAGGGCATCGACGAACGGCGCGCGGCGATTGCCGCGGTCGCCGGCGTGACGCCGATCGGCCTGCGCGCGAAGCCGGAAAAGACGGCGGAGTTGCGCCGGCGCGGCATCGTCGCGTATCCGGAAGATCTCGGCATTCGGCGCGGCGAAGCGAAGCGTTCGCTGCTCGCGGCACGCAGCATCGACGATCTCGTCACCTGGTCGGGCGGTTTGTACGCGCCGCCGGCGCGCTTCAGGAGTTGGTGATGAGAGCCGCTGCTTTGTTGGAGCGCGAAGACGTGCCATGCGTGTCCGCGATAGAGATGCCCGAGCCGCTCGCGCGAGCGTGTGCCTGGACCGAGCGCGGGGACGCGCCGTATGGCCGAGCCACGCAAGCTCTGCATCCGGTCACGACAGCGGCCGCTGCTTCTGACGAACGTGTCGCGAAGCGCGCACAAGACTCATGCCCTGACTCGCAACTTGCCCATTACGCCGTGACCGCGCTGATCGACGAAGCCGAACTCACGCCGAAGCCCGCGCTCGTCGACCGGCGCGGCAGCGGCGCGCATCGCGATCTCGACCTCGCCATCATGCGACGCTCGGCGCACGCGCTCGAGCCGACCTTCGCCGCGCTCGCGCGCACGGCGCGGCGGCGCGGCGAGCCGTCGGCGCTATTGCGCACCGAACTCGCGCAAATCGGCCGCGCGGGCGAGCAGGACATGCTGCGCGCGACCGGCGGCAGCAACGCGCATCGCGGCGCGATCTGGATCGTCGGGCTGCTGGTCGCGGGCGCGTCGTTCGCGGATGCCGCGCTCCGGCTCGACCCCTCGGCGATCTGCCGGCGAGCCGCGCAGATCGCCTGCTTCCCCGATCGCTTCGCAGCCGCCACCGACAGTCACGGCGAACGCGCGCGTCAACGCTATCAGGTCGGCGGCGCGCGCCGCGAGGCGCAGGAAGGCTTCCCGCATGTGATCGCCGTCGGCTTGCCGGCGCTGATCGCGGCACGCGAGCGCGGCATTGCCGAAGATGCCGCGCGCGTCGACGCCCTGCTCTCCATCATGGCCTCGCTCGACGACACCTGCCTGCTGCATCGCGCGGGTCTCGCAGGCTTGCATGCAGGCCAGCACGGCGCGCGGCGCGTGCTGCAAGCCGGCGGCAGTTCGACACGCGCAGGCCGTGACGCACTCGCCGCGCTCGAACGCGACTTGCTGTCGCTCAACGCATCGCCCGGCGGCGCAGCCGATCTGCTCGCCGCCACCCTTTTCCTCGACATGCTGGCGCATCACGACGTCAGCGGGAGCTGAGCCTCATGGAACATCTGACCTTCGACTATCCGGCGCAACGCGCCGTCACGGCCCGCGCGCACGTCGGCGTGGTGGGTTCGGGCGATCTGGAAGTGTTGCTCTCGCCCACCGATAATCCGAACGCGCTCGCTGCACATGTCGTCGTGCGCACGAGCGTCGACGGCTACAGCCATATCTGGAAAAGCGTGCTGGACCGCTTTTTCACCCGCTACGACGGCGCCGCGCAAATCGAAATCAACGACTTCGGCGCGACGCCGGGTGTGGTCGCATTGCGGCTCGCGGAAGCGGTCGAGGCCGCGGAACAGGGAGACGACGCATGAGCACGCCCGCGACTGTGCATGCCGCGCCGCTGCTGCGCGAGAGCTTCATCGAGTTGCCCGCGCGTGAGCGCGCCCGCGCGCTGCTCGACCCAGGCAGCTTCCGCGAACTGCTCGGCCCGTTCGACAGGATCGAATCGCCGTGGCTGCCGCTGCAAGGCGTCGTGTGCCAGGCCGATGACGGCTGCGTGATCGCGCGCGGCACGATCGACGGCGAGCCCGCCGTGATCGCTGCGATCGAGTCCGCGTTCCAGGGCGGCAGCATCGGCGAAGTGTCGGGCAGCAAGATCGCCGCCGCGCTCGAGATGGCGTTGCGCGATTGCGAGCGCGGCAAGATCGTGCGGCCGGTCGTGCTGTTCGAAACCGGCGGCGTGCGGCTTCAGGAAGCCAACCTGGGCCTCGCCGTAATCGCCGAGATGCAGGCGGCCATCGTCGCGCTGCGCCGGCATGTGCCGGTGGTCGGCGTGATCGCGGGCATGGTGGGCTGCTTCGGCGGCATGTCGCTGGCCGCGGCGTTGTGCTCGTATCTGGTCGTGACGAAGCAGGGACGGCTCGGCATGAACGGGCCCGAAGTGATCGAGCAGGAAGCGGGCATCGACGAACTGGATGCGTCCGACCGGCGCCGCGTGTGGCAGTTGATCGGCGGCGAGCAGCGCGTGGCGAGTTCGCTCGCGGACCGGCTCGTGGACGACGACGCCGCGGACGTGCGCGCCGCCGTGCATGCCGCGTTCGTGCAAGGCGTGCCGGCCGCGCATCGCAGCGAACAGGTCGACGCGTTCTTGCAGCGGCTCGCGCGGATCGATCCGGCGAGCGTCACGCCGGAGAGCATGCGCGAGGTCTATGCAGCCGAAGCGACCCACGCGCCACAATCCCAGTCACGCAAGGAGCAAGCATGAGCGACACCTCACTGAGCCGCGGCGCGCGCTGGTTCCATGCGCTCGCCGGCGAATCCCGCAACGCGGCGCCCGTGTGGAGCGCCGACGCGCCGCTCGGCGGCGAAACCGCCCGCTTCATCACGGTCGTGCCCGACGCCGCCAACCGCTTTCCGCGCGCGACCGACAACGTCGTCGGACTCGAACAGGGCTGGCTGCTCGCGCGAGCCGTTCGCGAAGTGATCGCCGACGATGCGGCAAGCGCCACGCGTCGTCCGATCGTCGCGATCGTCGATGTGAAGAGCCAGGCGTACGGCTATCGCGAGGAAATGCTCGGCATTCATCTCGCGTGCGCCGCCGCGGTCGACGCGTATGCGTCGGCCCGCGATGCGGGACATCCGGTGATCGCGCTGATCGTCGGACCGGCGATGTCGGGCGCGTTCCTCGCGCACGGTTATCAGGCCAATCGCATCGTCGCGCTCGACGCGCCCGGCACGATGGTTCACGCGATGGGCAAGGAAGCCGCCGCGCGCGTCACGCGCCGCACGGTCGAGGCGCTCGACGCGCTCGGCGAGACGATCGTGCCGATGTCTTACTCGATGGCCTCGTTCGCGAAGCTCGGTCTGCTCGATCAATTGATCGAAGGTATCGGCGCCGACGCGCCGGACGCCGCGCAGATCGCGCGCGTGCAGCAGGTGTTGTGCGAACAGATCGGCAGTGCGCGCGCCGGCAGCCGCACGCTTGCGCGTCGGCTCGAATCCGCGGCGGCGCAGAAGAACCGCGCGGCGTCCATCGAAGTGCGGCGGCGTCTCGCCGAGCAATGGGATGCCGTGTAATGCCGATCTGCGCCGCGCCGCCGTTTGCAAGCGAGGCCGCTGCGTCGTGCGACGAACGCTGGCGCGCGCATGACTTGCTGCGCTTGCGGCGCCTCGCTGCATTCGACGGCGAACCCGACTGGGTGCGCGATGCGTTCGAGCGCGCGCCGTATGCGGTCGTGCGGCGCGCGCTCGCCGCGCCCGGCTTCGTTGCGATCGGCTTGCGCGGCGCGCAGCGGTCTCAGCGGTACGGCACGTGGGCCGCATCGACGGATATTGTCGAAGCCGTTTCGCCCGAGGCGTTGGTGCGAAACGAGCCCGATGCAACGCGCGCCGCGTTGCCCGCGTTCGTCGCGTTCGCCCGGTTGCAACGGGATGCACAAAGCGCACTCAACGCGCTTGTCTGGGGCCCGACCGGCAGCGTTGGTTTCGAACTCGCCACGCAAACGGCAGCAGTCACGCAATCGAGCGATCTCGATCTATTGATTCGGACACCGGAACGTTTGTCGCGTGAATGCGCGGCGGACTTGCTGAGCTATCTGCAAACGCTCGCGCGCGAAACCGGCATTCGCATCGACGCGCAACTCGAGACACCAGCAGGCGGCGTCGCGCTCGCCGAGTGGGCCGCCGGCAAGCCACGCGTGATGGCGCGTCATGCAAGCGGCCCGCAATTGCTTGCCGATCCGTGGGTCTGCGTTCATCGGACGGAACTCTGATGCTCGCGCTGATCTTCCCAGGCCAGGGCGCGCAGAGCGACGGCTTTCTGCATCGGCTGCCGTCGCATCCCGCCGTGCGCGCAACACTCGATGAGGCGTCCAGCGTGCTAGGCGCCGACGTGCTCACACTCGACACGCCCGATGCGTTGCGCTCGACTGTTGCCGTGCAATGCGGACTGACCGTCGCAGGCGTGGCGATCGCGCGTGCCCTCGCGGATGAAGGACTGACGCCGGACCTGAGCGCCGGTTTGTCGGTGGGCGCGTACCCGGCGGCGGTGAGCTGCGGCGCGCTCCCTTTCCCCGACGCTTTGAAGATGGTCCGCCGCCGCGCGGAACTGATGGAAGCGGCGTATCCATCGGGCTACGGTCTCGCGGCTGTGTCGGGACTGACGGAGCATGAACTCGCCGCGCTCGCCGCACGGCACATCGACGAAGGCGAGCCGCCCGTCTACATCGGCAACGTGAACGCGCCGCGTCAGATCGTGATGGCAGGGGCGAACACCGCGCTCGATAGCTTCATCCACCGCGCTCTGGATGCAGGCGCGCGCAAGGCGACGCGTCTTGCGGTCAGCGTTCCTTCGCATTGCGAACTGCTCGCGCAAGCAAGCGACGAACTCAGCGCGTATGCGCGCACGATTCCGTTTCGCGCGCCGCAAAGCGTGTACATCGGCAATCGCGGCGGCCGTCCGCTGTATACAGCCGATGCGATTCGCGACGATCTCGCGACCAACATGCGCTACACCGTGCGCTGGTTCGACGCGCTCACCGTGATGCAGGAAATGGGTGCGCGCGTCACGATCGAGGCGCCGCCTGGCCAGGTGTTGACCGACATCGCGCGCGAGCATTATCCGGAGATGGCCGCGCTTGCAGCGAGCACGCTTCCGTTTGAACGGCTCGCCGCGACGGCGCGGCGGCGCCTCGAACGCGAGTAGCGAGCCGCGCTTCATGCAGTGCTTGATCTAGCGCTTCTCGATCAACTGCCGCCCCATCGCTTTCGCATACTGATCGCACGCATTACGCGCGACGCGGGCAGCCGCCAGCACGCCGACGTCGGCATCGTCGCGGTAGTACATCGCTACATTGATCGGCGGCGGCAGCGGGCGCACCTGCAAGTGCCCCAGTTCTCCGCTCCCGAGAAACGGCTCGACGAAAAGCGCGGGCACCGCCGCGATGCCATAGCCGTCGCGCAAGAGCTTCACGATGACCGCCACGGAAGGCATGCACGTCACCTGCGTCTCGGCAAACGGCACGCCGGCACGGCGCGCAAGCGTCTGCACGATAGCCTCGACGGCGATTTGCGGCGCGGTGCCGCGGCCGAACGTCAGCACCGGCTTGCTCAACAGCGTGTCGGCATGCTTCGCGCGAGTCGCGGGGATGAGGTCGCTGCGCGCGATCCAGCGCACCGGATAACTCGCGAGCAGCGCGGATACGATCGACGTCTCCAACTCTCCCACTTCTTCCACCTGAATCACGAGATCGAGTTCGCCCGCGCGCAGACGAGGGCCGAGCACCGCGCTTGAATCCACGGTCAAGTCCACGACGATGCGGTGGTACTCGAGGTTCAGCATGCGAATGTAGTCGGGCAGCCAGCTATGCACGACGGTTTCGATCACACCGAGGCGCAGACGCGTCGCCAATTGCGTTTCGTCCTGCGCGGCGAGTTGCAGCGAGCGCGTGGCCTGCACGACCGAGCGCGCGTGCGCGAGCAGACGCTCGCCGTTTGCCGTGAGCTTGAACTCGGGCGCGTCGCGCTCGATCAATTCGACGCCAAGCTCGGATTCCAGCGCCTTGATACGCAACGAAATCGCGGCGGGCGTGGCGTGCATCGCGGTCGCCGTCGCGCGAAAACTGCCGAGCCGCGCGAGCGTGAGAAACGTTTCGACGAAGCGGGTATTCATTGCATGAGATCTCGCGATAACGAATGAGGCGCGAATGAGACGCGAATGAGGCATACGATCATCGCCGGAAAACGGGTCGCGCCGCCGTTAAGTTTAATTTAACGAAACGCAAGAAAAACTCGATGGATCGATATTTTTGACGTTACTAATCTGGAACGCATCAGAAGGCCAGTCCCGTCAATTCCAGTCGAGCAGTTCATGTCCTACACGCCATCCGAGTTTCGCCAGCAAGTACGCAGTGGCCGCCTGTCCGGTCCCACCGCGGGTTATTGCGGCGACTATGCGCAAGCCAATCTCGCCATTCTTCCGCAGCAATACGCTGGCGATTTCCTGCGTTTTTGCACGCTCAACCCGAAGGCGTGTCCGTTGCTCGGCATCGGCGAACCGGGCGCGTGGCGCGTGCCCGCACTCGGCGCGGATCTCGACATTCGCAACGACGTGCCGGCGTTCTATGTGTATCGCCACGGCGAATGCGCGGAGGACGTGCGCAGCCTCGATGAACTCTGGCGCGACGACCTCGTCGTGTTCGCGATCGGCTGCTCGTTTTCATTCGAGGAAATGCTGCGGCGTGAAGGCATCGGTCTGCGTCATATCGAACAGCAGGTCAATGTGCCGATGTATCGAACGCGCGAGCCCAATGTGCGCGCCGGCGTGTTCGGCGGCAATCGCGTTGTTTCCATGCGTCCGATGAAAGCCGCCGACGCCATCCGCGCGATTCAGATCACGAGCCGCTTTCCTGCTGTGCACGGCGCGCCGGTCCATATCGGCGATGCGTCGTTGATCGGCATTCGCGATCTGTCGCGGCCCGATTTCGGCGATGCGGTCGACGTGCGCGACGACGAACTGCCTGTGTTCTGGGCGTGCGGCGTCACACCGCAAGCCGCGATAGAAAGCGCGCGCTTGCCGTTTGCGATCGCGCACAAGCCGGGGCACATGCTCGTCACCGACATCCTCAACACCACGCTCGCCGTAATCTAGCGCGGCGCTATTTTCATCCGCAAGCCGCGCGCGAAGACGCGGTCCATCACGACGACCGGAGTTCAAGCATGGAAACCGAAGCGCAGTTGACCGCGGACGCCGAGCGCTACGGCGCGTCCGACGCGGGGAAAGGCCCGTTCGCATGGTATCGGCGGATCTCCGCGGCCGAGAAGCGTGCGTTCTGGAGTTGCAAGATCGGCTACGTGCTCGACGCAATGGACACGCAGTTCCTGAGCTTCGTGATTCCGACACTGATCGCGACGTGGGGCATCACGCGCGGCGACGCGGGACTGATCGGCACCGTCACGCTGCTGAGTTCCGCGGTGGGCGGATGGGCAGCGGGCGTACTGTCCGATCGCGTCGGACGAGTGAAGACCTTGCAGATCACGATCCTCTGGTTCGCCGTTTTCACGCTGGCGTGCGCGCTCGCGCAGAACTTCTCACAGTTGCTGTGGGCGCGAGGATTGATGGGGCTCGGCTTCGGCGGCGAATGGACGGCAGGCGCCGTGCTGATCGGCGAAGTGATTCGCGCACGCGACCGCGGCAAGGCGGTCGGGCTCGTGCAGGCGGGATGGGCGATTGGCTGGGGCGTGTCGACGCTGCTCTTCATGGCCGTCTTCTCGCTCGTTCCCGCCGACTACGCGTGGCGCGTGCTGTTCGCGATCGGCATCGCGCCTGCGCCGTTCGTGATCTGGATTCGCCGCTTCGTCGAAGAACCGGAGGTGCATCGGCGGCAGAAAGAGGCGCAGGATGCGGCGCAGGCGCGTCCTGCGCTGCTCGATATTTTCCGCGGCGACATCGTCTGGACGACATTGCGCGCGTCCATTCTCGCGACGGGTGTGCAAGGCGGCTACTACGCGGTGACGACGTGGCTGCCGACGTATCTGAAGACGGAGCGGCACCTGAGCGTGATCGGCACCGGCAGTTATCTTGGCGTCGTGATCGTCGGATCGTATTGCGGGTATCTGACGGGTGCGTATGTGAGCGACCGTATTGGCCGCAAGCGCGCGTTCATTGCGTTCGCCCTCGCTTCGTGCGCGATTGCATCGATCTACACGCAGCTTCCGCTAGATAACTTCTCGATGCTGATGCTCGGCTTCCCGCTCGGGTTCTGCGCGTCCGGTATTTTTTCAGGCATGGGTGCGTTCCTGACCGAACTGTTTCCTACGCGCATTCGCGGTTCGGGCCAGGGCTTTTGCTACAACTTCGGCCGCGCTGTCGGTGCGACCTTCCCGTTCCTGATCGGCTACGTGTCGCAAACGATGACGCTCGGCCACGCAATCGGCGCATTCGCGGCGGCGGCCTATGGAATCGTGATTCTCGCCGCGCTTACGCTGCCGGAAACGCGAGGCCGGGCGCTCGACGACTAAAAAAGCGCGCCCCTGCCACCCTCTTTAGTGCGAGGCTCAAGCCTGTTCGGGCGCGCGGCCTATCACATGCGAGTCGGTTGCTGCCGACGCTTCTCCATGCGCGCGTTCGCGTCCCGACGTGACGACCGCGCCGGTGCCGCCGGGACGCCGCACTGACTTCGCATGCCGTTCGATCAGCCGCTGCAGCAGGCAGAAAGCGCACAGCAGCGCGCCGATCACGATGCGGGTCCACCAGGAACTGAGCGTGCCGTCGAACGTAATCAGCGTCTGGATGGTGCCCAGAATGCCGACGCCGAACAGCGATCCGACCACATAGCCGACGCCGCCCGTCAGCAGCGTTCCGCCGATCACGGTCGCGGCAATCGCGTCGAGTTCCATGCCCTGCCCTTGCAAGCCGTAGCCGGACAGCACATAGAACGTGAACACCGCGCCACCGAGCGCCGAGCAGAAGCCGCTCAGCGCATACACGCCGATGCGCGTGTGCGCGACCGGCAAGCCCATCAATAGCGCGGAGCGGGCATTGCCGCCCACCGCGTACACATTGCGGCCAAAGCGCGTGAAGTGCGCGATAAAAATGGCGCCGACGAGCGCGACGAACGCGATTAGCACGTTCGCGGTCACGGAGCCGACGCCGATATCGAGCCGGAAGGCGGAGATCGCGTGGAAAGTCGGATCGGTGATCGTGATCGACTGCGTGGTGATCAGGAAACACAAGCCGCGCGCGAAGAACATGCCGGCGAGCGTCACGATAAACGCCTGCAAACGAAAGAAGTGAATCAGCGCGCCCTGCACGGCGCCGAACACGGTGCCCATCAGAAGAACGATCGGCAGAATGATCCATACCGACAGATGCAGCCGCTCGGACAATACCGCTTCTACAATCGTAGTGAGCGCAACGACGGAACCGACGGACAGATCGATCCCGCCCGACACGATCACGAACGTCATGCCGATGGCGACAATCAGCAGGAACGCGTTATCCACCAGTAGATCGAGCAGCACCTGCCACGAGAAAAAGCCGGTGTACATGACCGAGCCGAAGCCGAACAGCGCGCAGAACAGCAGGATCGTAACCGCGATGGGCAAGGTGCGCGGATCGACGATATGCGCCCACGCTGCGAACAATCGTCTCATCGTGCCACCCCGCGTTGCTTGATAATCTGCATCCCGAACGAAACCGCGAGCGCTCGCGCAGCCGGCGACTGAATAACGCTCACCGCCAGCACGACCGCTGCCTTGACGACCAGCGTCGCTTCTGGCGGCACGCCGATCGAATACGTCGTGTACGTTAGCGTCTGAATGATCAGCGCCCCGAGCACCGTGCCTGCGAGACTAAAGCGGCCGCCGAGCAGCGACGTGCCGCCGAGCGTCACCGCGAGAATCGCGTCGAGCTCCAGGAGCAGGCCGGCGTTGTTGCCGTCGGCGCTGCGCACGTTCGAGCTGATGAGAATGCCCGCCATTGCCGCCGTCAATCCCGAGAATCCATACACCGCAAAAACCAGCGCTTTCGAGCGCAAGCCAACAAGGCGAGTCGCCACCGGATTCACACCGATGGCGCGGATAAAGAGCCCCAGCGCCGTTCCCTCGACGAGCGCCGCGGTAGCCAGCACAGCGAGCGTCGCAATCCACACCGAGCATGGCACGCCCAGCCAGTATCCGCCGCCGACAAACAGATAGCCCGGCGCGCCGATCGGAATGATTTGCCCTGCTGTAAGTAGTTGCGCGATGCCGCGTCCCGCGACCATCAGAATCAACGTTGCGATGATCGGCTGCATACCGACAAACGACACGAGCACGCCGTTCCACATGCCGCTCAGCACGCCGACGATCAACGCCGCGAGCAACGCCTGAGCGATCAGGCCGCCCGTCGGCACCGGTTGCGTGGCGAGGATCGTCGCGGCCGCCGCGCCTGCGATAGCCACTACTGCGCCGACCGAAATGTCGATGCCGCGCGTCGCGATGACGAGCGTCATGCCCGTTGCGACGAGCACGAGCGGAGCCGCACGATTCAGCACGTCGATTGGCGCGCCGAACAGATGGCCGTCGAGCATACGCAATGACAGAAAGTGCGGATTGACCCAGAGATTGAGCGCGCACAACAACGCCAACGTCACGCATGGCCAGATCAACGGACGCTCGACGCCGTCACGCGCGAGCCAGTTCGATAGCTTCATTCGCCGCTCCCCGCGATGAGTCGGTAGATATTGTCTTCGTTCGATGCCGTGCCTTTGACTTCCGCAATTTTGCGGCGGTCGCGCAGCACGGCTACCCGATGACTGACGCGCAGCACTTCACTGATCTCCGACGAAATGAACAGAATGCTCAGGCCGTTCCCACACAGTGCGAGCAGGCGATCCATGATGTCGAATTTCGCGGCGACGTCGATGCCGCGTGTGGGCTCGTCCAGAATCAGGAGCTTCGGATCGGTCGCAAGCCAGCGCGCAAGCAGCGCTTTTTGCTGGTTGCCGCCGGACAGCAGACCGATAGGCTGCTCCGCGTCCGAAGCCTTGATGCCGAGCCGCTCGATCCACAGATCGGCCAGCTCGCGCGCGCGCTGACGGTTGATCTTGCGCCACCAGCCACGCCTCGCCTGCAACGCGAGAAGGATGTTCTCGCGGATCGACAGGTCGGCGACGATGCCCTCTTTCTTGCGATCTTCGGCGCAGTACGCAATGCCGTGGCGCACCGCATCGTGCGGGGATCGCAGGCGCACCGGCTTGCCGTCGACGAGCATCGTGCCGCTGTCGGCACGGTCTGCGCCGAACAGCAGCCGCGCGGTTTCCGTACGCCCCGAGCCGAGCAACCCGGCGAGTCCGAGTATCTGACCGCGCTGCACGTCGAGGTCGATTGGCTGCAAAGTGCCGCGCTTGCCGAGGCCGCGTAGTTCGATAAACGGCGGCGCGCTGTGATCGTCTTGCGTGTCGTCGCTGTGATCGCACGCTTCGTGAGCGGCTTCGCGCAGCCGCTCGCTCATGCGCTCGTGACCGACCATCTTCGAGACGAGCAGATCGGCGGGCAAATCGCGCGCGAGATATTCGCCCTCGCGTTCGCCGTTGCGCATCACCGTGATGCGATCGGAAATGGCATACGTCTGCTCGATGAAGTGCGTGACGAACAGAATGGCAATACCCGATTGCTTAAGATGCCGAAGTATTTTGAAGAGTTGCGCGACCTCGCTGTCGTCGAGGCTCGACGTGGGCTCGTCGAGGATCAGCACACGGGCATCGACGGAAAGCGCTCTGGCGATCGCCACCATCTGCTGGACCGCGATCGGATAAGCGTCGAGCGAGCGTGTGACGTCGAGCGTGATGTCGAGGCGCGCAAGCGCGGCTTGTGCGCGGCGCTTGATGTCGGGCCAGTCGATCGCGCCGAAGCGCCGCGGCTGCCGGCCCGCAAAAATGTTTTCCGCGACCGACAGGTTCGGGCACAGATTCACTTCCTGGTAAAGCGTGCGCACGCCTGCCGCCTCGGCTTCCTGCGGCGACGCGAAGGCCACGACTTCGCCTGCGAGACGGATCGTGCCGGAGTCGGGCGCGAGGACGCCTGTCAGCACATTGATCAGCGTCGATTTGCCGGCGCCGTTCTGTCCCATCAACGTATGGACTTCGCCGGGGAAAAGCCGGAAATCGACGCCCTGCAGCGCCTTCACGCCAGGGAATGTCTTCGTGACGCCGGTTGTTTCGAGAATCGGCTCGTGCGCGTCGCCGTGGTCGGCGGACGCAGCGGCGGCGGACCTTGTCGTGCTCGTGGCCGGCGGTTTGGGTTCGGAAGCGGGATGCGTCATAGACCTCGCTCGAGCGGCGGTGCGTGGGTGGCTGGTGCCTGCGTGCCGTGGTGCCTGTGTGCCGTGGTGGCTTCATGAGGCACGTTTCGACATCGGGTGAAAAGAGACCGTCCGCTGCCCAAGCAATCGGACGGTCAGGCACCGCTGGAGAAACGTTACGTGCTGGTTTGGCTGTGTGCGTTTGCTGGTTGCTTCTTCTTGCTTGTTTCGCTTGCTGCTCGTTGCTTGTTGCTGCGTTATTGCCCGCTGACGCAGCTTGCAAGCAAGTGTGTTTGCAAGGATGCCTAACTACTTTTCCCTAGTACTTTCGCGTCGGCAAGGTCTGCGCTGCGACGCTCATCGGGAACACGGTCTCTTCCGTCAGGATGCGCTTCGGCAAAGGCTTGCCGGCCACTACGTCCTTGACCGCCGACATCAGTTGCGGTCCGAGCAGCGGGCTGCACTCCACGTCGACATTCATCTTGCCTGCGGCCATGGCCTGGAAGCCGCCCTTGGTTGCATCGAACGAAACGACCACGACGTCCTTGCCCGGATGCATGCCCGCCTCTTCCATCGCCTGGATTGCGCCGAGCGCCATGTCGTCGTTATGCGCATAAACCACGTTGATCTTGTTGCCGTAGCTCTTGATAAACGCTTCCATCACCTGCTTGCCGCCGGCCAAGGTGAAGTCGCCGCTTTGCGACGCAATGATCTTGAACTTCGGATCGCTCTTGATGACTTCGATCAGGCCGGCGTGCCGGTCATTCGCCGGCGCGGAGCCGACCGTTCCCTGCAATTCGGCGATGTTGACGGGACCCTGTGCGTCCTTATAGTGATCGGCGAGCCATTTGCCGCCGCGGCGTCCCTCTTCCAGGAAGTCGGAGCCGATCATCGTCACGTACAGCGAGGTATCCTTGACGTCGATGTTGCGGTCCGTCAGGATCACCGGAATCTTCGCGGCCTTCGCCTCACGCAGCACCGGTTCCCAGCCGGACTCGACGACCGGCGAGAAGGCGATCACATCGACTTTTTGCGCGATATACGAGCGGATCGCCTTGATCTGGTTTTCCTGCTTTTGTTGCGCGTCGGAGAATTTGAGTTTGATCTTGGCGTCGGTTGCCGCGGATTTCACCGACTCGGTATTGGCGGTCCGCCATGCGCTTTCCGCGCCGACCTGCGCGAAACCCAGCGTGATCTGTTTGTCCTGCGCGTGTGCGCCGGGGGTTGCCAGCGTCAGCGCGCCGACACCCGCGCACAGCGCGAGCGCACCCAACGCACGACATGCGGCGCGTCGTGTATTCGCCATGACTGTCTCCTGATCGTTGTTGTGTAGGCGATCCATCGAATCCGACAGGCCGTTGCGGCCGCCGCGAAGCGTGGATCGTGATGTAGCGTAGTGTGCCGGGCGTTAACAGTCCAATCATATGATTCGCGGGAGCAATATCAATTTTGGTATAGACGGGGATGGGGGCTGTGCGGGTGTGCGCGGTAGTTGACGTGGTGGTTACGGCTTGGGGGTCGGCTGGTCGTTGCTGGTTTTTATGCGCTTACATTGGCGAGTCGAGCCGTGCGTCGCCTGGTTGGCAGGTCGCAGGGTGAAGTTGAGATGGGTGGTTCGGGTGCCTGCCGTGCGTCGAGGCGCGTCGGTGCATTTGCGTCGGCATGCGTCAGGGTGCGGGCTGTGTTGGGTCCGCTTGCAGTCGGGTTGCCGGGGGTCTGCCGGGGGTCTGCGGCGGGTCTGCCGTAGGTCTTGCCGTAGGTCTTGCCGTAGGTCTTGCCGTAGGTCTTGCCGTAGGTCTTGCCGTAGGTCTTGCCGTAGGTCTTGCCGTAGGTCTTGCCGTAGGTCTTGCCGTAGGTCTTGCCGTAGGTCTGCCGTGGGTCTGCCGTGGGTCTGCCTGCGGCGGGTCCGGTCCCGGCGAAGAACTTGCAGGTGCACATCGCCGCTGGATTTAGCCGCGCGACGGTCTGCCGGCCCGCGTATGAGGCGCAACCCACCGGAAAGTCAAATTAATGCGTTCGCCGACAACCCGTGGCTCTTTCGGCACCCGATGCCGCCATTCCGCCTGTGTCTTGCCCTTCATGACCAGCAAGCTGCCGCCTTTGAGCGAGAACGACTGGACGGCGCCGGTCTTGTTGTGCCGCAAGTCGAATGTGCGTGCCGCGCCCAAGCTCACCGATGCAATTACCGGTTCCGGTCCCAGTTCCGGCTCGCGGTCGGCATGCCAGCCCATGCTGTCCGCGCCGCTTCGGTAGCGGTTGAGCAGGACGCTGTTGAATCGGGCTCCGCAAGCCGCCTCAGCATCGGCCTTCAGTTCGGCGACGGCTGCTGTCCACGGTTGAGGTTCGTTACGGATACCGGAATAGACATACACAGCGTCGGCGTCGCCCTGCCATGCCGTCAGCCGCGGCAGCGCGACGCGACCGCCGGGCGTGCCCATGGTGTCCTGCCGCCATTCCACTTCGACGATGAGTCGCGCGGGGAACTGCTCGGCCGTTTCGGGCGCCAGCCAGTCGGGATACCAGTCGACGTCGGGAGCCGGAAGATCATTGAAAAGATCCGTCATGTTTGTGTGTGCGAGCGCAGCGCGGCGGTAGAACGTTGGCTATTATGGCTGCAATGGCCGTTAGGAGTTTCGCGGCATCGTGGCGGCTTCACGGCAGTCTTGTCGCGGCTTTACTGCGGCTTCGTTGTGGTCTCTTGCCACTTCACCGCAGCTTCGTTGTGGCTTCGTTGCGCTACTGTCGCTGCTCGACTGCGGCCGCCTGCGGCTTCGGTTCCCGCCTGCTGGCGCTATTAGTGCGCGTTGCGGATGCGTCTATGGCGCCGCCTGCCGAAGTTTTCATTCCGCAGACTTCTTCCCGCCAACGCGCTTCCAGTATCGGTTCCTTGAGTGGACAACCATCATGACTCTTTCGGATCAAGCACTCGACCAACTGTTCCGCCAAGCGCGCACGCACAACGCCTGGCAGCCGAAACCCGTCGATGACGCGCTGCTCGGTCAACTTCTCGAACTCACGCTGCTCGGCCCCACATCGGCCAACTCGAGCCCGGGCCGTTTCGTCTTTGTGAAAAGCGCGGCGGCCAAGGAGAAGCTGCGGCCGGCAATGTCAGCCGGCAATGTCGATAAAACAATGGCGGCACCGGTTACGGCGATTGTCGCAATGGACATGGCGTTCTATGAGCATCTGCCTAAGCTTTTCCCGCACGCCGACGCTCGGAGCTGGTTCGCTGGTAACGACAAGGCGATCGCCGAAACCGCATTTCGCAACTCGACGCTGCAGGGCGGCTACCTGATTCTGGCGGCCCGCGCGCTCGGCCTCGACACTGGCCCAATGTCAGGCTT
Source organism: Paraburkholderia sp. RL17-368-BIF-A (assembly GCF_046054045.1). NCBI lineage: Bacteria > Pseudomonadati > Pseudomonadota > Betaproteobacteria > Burkholderiales > Burkholderiaceae > Paraburkholderia > Paraburkholderia sp. RL17-368-BIF-A. The sequence continues at coordinate 4,520 of NZ_JARESN010000010.1, read as the reverse complement.
TGACGCGGCGAAAGTGGACGAGGCGTTTTTCGCGGGCACGACAGTGAGGTCGAACTTCCTGGTCAACCTCGGCTACGGCGATGCGTCGACTCTGTTTCCGCGCAGCCCGCGCTTCAGCTTTGACGAAGCCGCGCGGATAGAGTGAAGCGCCGCTTTAGCTGAAGATCGCGATGTAGAACACCACCACGCCGATCACTGCGCCGACAAAGCAGAAATTCTCTTCTGTGCCGTCGCCATTCGAACGGAGCCACGCGCCGACCACGCCGAAAAGCCCCGCGATACCGAGCGCGACGCATAGCATGACGATGTAGAAGAGCGCGCTCTTGCCTAGTTCGGAGAAGTCGACGTTGCGCACGCCGAGATACAAACCCAACGCCATCACCGATATGCCAACGAGAGGGAGCATGACATGGCTGCCCTCATATCCAACGTGATGCGCGCGGTGCGCAGAGTCCCCGTGATGAAAACGATGGCCTGATCCGAGCAGTTTCATGATCGCCTCCCGCCTCGCCGTTCCAGGCGATAACAACAATCGAGCCGGGCCGCTGTTTGGTCAGTCGATTTGGCAGCGGCTCTTGATGCCGACCGGCTCACTTCCAGAATACTCCACCCGCATCGGCAATTCAAAGCCCATTTAATTAGGGTTATCCGGGAACTTGCGGACCTTCTAGACACGCCAGAGACCCTGGATTGAGCACGCCCGTTGCATGTCTCAACAGCACTGCTGCGCAGCAATACAAGCTGGCGTCGCTTTGCACGCTCAGTGTTTTTGCGGCCGTCTGCGCACGAGCGCGCATGCCGGTAGAATGGCCTTCGCCCTAGCCTTGGTCGCTAGCCGCGTCGCTACGGCAACTGGCCGCCGCCGTTCGGCTCATGCTCGCCGGCTCTTACCCGCCCTCACCTTCCCTATGCGCCGCTCATCGTTTCTTGTACGCCTCATCTTTATTGGCATTCTGCTGCACATCTATGTGGGCTTCCGCCTGATCCCCGACATGCCGGTGAGCATCACTGTCCGCTGGCTATCGGGGTTGTGGCTTGTGCTGTCCGTCTTTGTGATTCCACTGGGCATGCTCGCGCGCACCATCAAACAGCAGCCGCTGGGCGATCGGCTAGCGTGGGTCGGCTTGCTGGCGATGGGTTTCTTCTCCTCGCTGCTCGTGCTGACGTTTGTGCGCGACCTGACCCTCGCCTCACTCATGACCGTGGACGCGATGCGGCCTGGCACGATCCCTCTCGAACGTTGGCGAACCGGCACTGCGGCAGCTGTGCCATTGCTTGCATTACTGTCGACGCTGATCGGCCTCTTTAACGCCCGCCGTCGCGCAAGAGTCGTGACAATCGAGGTCCCGATCGACGACTTGCCCGCTGCCCTTGACGGCTTCACCATCGTTCAGATCAGCGACATTCATGTGGGCCCAACCATCAAACGGCGCTATGTCGACGCTATCGTCGACGCAGTGAATCGTCTGAAGCCTGACCTCATAGCCGTAACGGGCGATGTCGTAGACGGCAGCGTGCCGCAGTTGACTCACCACACCCAGCCGCTCTCGCGGTTGACTGCGCGTCACGGCGCATACCTTGTTACAGGCAACCACGAGTACTACGCGGGAGCCAATGCATGGATCGACGAGTTCCGTCGGCTCGGACTCCACGTGCTACTGAACGAGCATGTGGTGGTCGAGCACGACGGCGCCCGCGCCATAATTGCCGGCGTGACCGACTATTCAGCCGGCCATTATGATCCCCTTCACCGCAGTGACCCAATGGCCGCAATCGCGGACGCACCAGGCGACGTGCTGATCAAGGTACTTCTCGCCCACCAGCCACGGTCCGCCGAAGCAGCCGCTGAAGCGGGCTTTACACTGCAGCTCTCAGGTCATACACACGGTGGTCAGTTCTTCCCGTGGAATTTTTTTGTGCGGTTTCAGCAACCCTTCACCGCCGGCCTCGCTCGCCTGAACGGGCTGTGGGTGTACACGAGTCGCGGCACCGGCTATTGGGGACCGCCAAAACGGCTCGGCGCACCATCAGAAATCACACGATTGCGCCTTGTGCCCGGCCAGCCAGACTAAGGCAGGAATCTAGCGAAGGCGACTGTGACGCTGAAAGGACTACGCCTTTTTTTGTTGGGACGCCAGTCAATCGCTATGGACGCAACATGAATATGCGCTTTACTGCACGGGCGCCACGGCGACACTGACTTGCGGCGCGAACGCGACCAACACCTGCATCCCCGGCGTTACATTGACGAGTTTTGCCGGGTCGCGGCCCTGAATGTGGAACACGGCTCCGTTCGGCCCTTTCAATGCCATGACACCGGACGCGTGGTCAATCGCCTGGACTTCTGCACTGACATTCTGTTCCGGTTTCGCTTGCCCGATCGACGCCGCAACAGCGGCCGCGCCCTGTCCATCAGCACCGCGCGTAACGCTGATCACGGCATTGCGCATCATGCGGATATGGACTTTGCCGCCTTGAGCTATTCGCGCAAGATCTCGCGTATCCGTAATATCGAACGACGCCTCGCCACCCTGCGGGTCGCGCACAGTCACTGAATGCCTTGCGTGGTCGACGGATTTCACCACGCCCTCGGCCTGCAACGTGCTGCTCCCTTCAAACGGCGCGGGTAGCCCTGCAGCGAACGACGCAAAGGAAGCTGCGGCGACGAACGCACCAGCAACGATCCCAAGAGCTTTACGTTTCATACATTCCTCATTGACGTGAACGGACTCGAACCGGCGCCGTGGTGCCAACCGGTATCGTGCGCCGAGGCTTAGAACGTTACCGCGCGCGCAGATACGGGTGTTTCGGATAGTGTGTTTTTAATGATGGCGGACGTCAACGTTTGGACTCCGTATCGTCTTGTCGATTGGTCTGCATCGACCATGGAAATTTCCCAGAGACGCCGGTACACGTTTGGTCTACAGCTGGCTTACAAGACATTGAGACAATGTTAATTCTGTATCCTGAATATGGACTGCCCAGGAAGCTTCGACTAAGCTCTGTCACCGCGCATTGTTCACTTAACTATGGAGTCTCGATTATGGAACACAGCATCATTGCATGGCTTATCATCGGCGCGATCGCAGGCTGGCTTGCTGGCGTGCTCGTTAAAGGTGGTGGGTTCGGGCTTATCGTCGACATCATCGTCGGGATCGTTGGCGCGTTCGTCGGCGGTTGGCTCGCCCGCGTGCTGCACATCTCGCTCGGGAGCGGCTGGATCGGTTCGATCATCACCGCAGTAATCGGCGCAGTCATTCTGCTGTTTATCATCCGGCTCGTCCGACGAGGCAGCTGAGTTCAGCGTGAGCCTCTCCGGCGTCAGCGGCAATGCCGCTGGCGTCGGTCTCGCGCTCTTTTCACCGGCCTTGCGCTTTTTGTAGCGGTCTCGAGCTTGCACCGCTTTGCGGCCGGTTACACCTTTCCTTCGCTGCGTCGGCAACATTGATTACTGCTTGCCGCAGCCGCCTATGCCAGCGTAAAGCAAGTTGCAGCCGATGCGGGTGGTCCTCCGCTCTCTGCGCATCTTGCAGCACTAACGACATATCTTCCGATATTGCTGATGCGCTCTGTCTTGAATATCGGGCATGACGCGTCTGCGCGGCGCGAGGTTTCGCAGTCGTCGTTGCGATTGAGTCGACGTCGCGTTAGTCATGTCGACGATGCAGAGCCTCCAGCACTAAGTTCAGAATGCGACTGCGTTCGCAAATGACTTCGTCGCAAACATGACGCGTCCCTTATCGCCTTAAAGATCGCGTCGCCCGTGGGTGTCATTCATCTATGCGTGCCACTCGTACGTGTGGCTTTTGTCCGGTTGCGACCGGACAAAAGCCACTGAATGACTTGCGGACGATTGTTGAGCTCGCGTGGCGTAGCAGGAAGCGACGGCTGTGACGCTCGAGTTCGCTCAACACTAATGCGTAAAACGCAGCCGGGAAAACTCTATCGGCTCCGGATGGCGAGCTTAAGCTTGCCGACATGCTTGTGTTCAACGGTCTAAGGCGCGCCGCGCTATTTCCAATAGTTCTCGATGGCGCAAAGACGCACGTAGACGATGCACCTATGCTATATCCACCATCGTACTGATCCCCGGCTGGAATCGCTGCAAAAGTCGAGTGGAATTGCGCGAACGTGCAGTCCTGAATTTGTCACTTGCGGCACCGTATCACCGCTTTTGTGAAGCCTCATCGAGGCTGCAGTGCTTTGGGACTATCTGGCCGAGGCCGGCGATTCGCCTCGCGATAATACCGCTATGCAGCGTGGTAGCGGCATACAACCGATATTCACTGAGTTATGAACTCGCGGAAAATCGAAGTCATACTGACAAAGACTGGCGACTCGTGGGCGGCTAACGGCCGCATTCGGTTGGCTGGAGCTGACCGGCTATGCGGGCGCTCTGCGCATGGGCGGGCCGTGACGGCGCTCCGTATTTTGCCGCCCTTTGTTCCGCCGTTTATTCCGCGCTGTAAACGCAGAAACCCCACCTTTGCGGGGTGGGGTTTCTGACACTGCTGGGGAGC